>SVTN01000055.1 GCA_015063765.1 Oscillospiraceae bacterium
GCACATGACACGCCCCCATGCGGCGGGGTCGCCGCTTTTGATCGCGTCGATATAGGCATCACGAAGCTGCTTTGCCGAATTGCCCTCCAAAGGGGAGAGCGTCGGTAAAAGCGAAAAGAAGCCTGCAGCCTCCGCTTCGGTCATCACGCACCGCATGCGAACCTTGTCATTTGTGACAGGATTCAAAATGGTCTGGCGCGGCTCCGAGAGCGTGTGAAGCACGTAATAGAGAAGTCCCTTCGGGGCTCCTTCAAAAGGGTCGGTACAAATGTCGTCGATCTGACAAACGCCGTTTGCACCGTAAAAAACATAGTCATTTACCTTGAACATCGAGCATCCTCTTTCTGATCGTAGCGCGTGCCGACAGGTCGCACGCCGCGTCATACGGAAGAGGCGATCCTCTTGATCGCTTCTTGTTGTCTGCATATTTATTTTACCACATTTTGCAAAAAAATGACATAGGCAAAATGAACAAATTTCTTAAAATTTTCTCGAAAAATCCGCTCTTGTGCCAAACAGTAAACTTTCACCGCTTTTGATAGGGAAAAAATCTTCTTTTTATTGACATTTTTTCCTTGAAGAAGTATAATAAAAATATGAAAAAACAGGGGGATGCCATGCACAGAAAAAATCAGATTTTACGTCTTAAGGTCGAGGATCTCAACAACCTCGGCTTCGGTGTCGCGCATGCAGACGGAAAAACCGTCTTTATTGCCGACGCGGTAGACGGCGACGAGATCGATGCGCGTATCATCAACGTGCAGAAAAATTATTCTGTCGCAAGAGTGGAAACGCTCCACACTCCCTCTCCCCATAGAGAAAACTCCTTTTGCTCCGTTCGCGGATGCGGCGGCTGTGCCTATCGCGCCGTGACCTACGCCCATGAGCTTACACGCAAGGAGAACAATGTCCGCTTTGCCTTCCGTAAGGCTGGCCTTGCAGACGCACGCATCATGCCTGTGACATCCACGGGTGTGACGCACGGTTACCGCAATAAGGCGCAGTACGCTGTTGCCCCCGATAAGAAGGGCATGTGTGCGGCGGGCTTCTACGCTCCAAAATCCCATCGCCTTTGCGATGCCGCCGACTGTCCGCTTCAAAACGCGGCATTTCCGCCCATCGTCAAAACGGTGCTTGCCTTTTGCAATGAAAACGGAATTGCCCCCTACTGTGAAGAAACGCATTCGGGACTCTTGCGCCATATCTATCTGCGTGCCTCTGTGTCGGGGGACGTGCTTTTGACGCTTGTCGTCACCCACCCCGACTTCAAGGAGCAAAAAGCACTTTTATCCCTCTTGAACGAAAAGCATCCCGAGATCAAGGGCGTCTATTTGAATATCAACCCCGAAAAGACCAACGTGATCTGCACGAACGATTATCGCCATCTGAGGGGTGATACCCATCTTTACGATACGCTGTGCGGTGTCCGTCTTGCCATCTCGCCCGCCTCCTTCTACCAGGTCAATCACGATGCGGCGGAGCTTCTGTACAGCAAGGCGGCAGCCCTTGCCGATTTTAAGGGCAGTGAGAGCATCCTTGACCTTTATTCGGGCGTCGGTAGCATCGGGCTTTCCATGGCAAAGCACGTCGGGGAGGTCATCGGCGTGGAGATCGTTTCTTCGGCAACCGAATGTGCCAAGGAAAACGCTAAGATAAACGGCATTCAAAACGCTCTTTTCCTCTGTGCCGACGCAGGCGAGGGGGAAGCGCTTTTGCGCGCCGTCCGTGAACGAAAAGGGAAGAGCTACCGTCCCGACGCCGTTATTCTCGACCCACCCCGCGCAGGCTGTGCCCGTGAGCTTCTTTATACCCTCGCACGCGAGGAGAATGTGCCTAAGATCGTCTATATCTCCTGTAACCCCGACACTCTCGCCCGTGACGCAAAAATCCTCACCGACGAGGGATATACTATGTCGGCTATTTATCCTTTTGATCTTTTTCCGAGAACGGGGCACGTCGAGAGCGTCGTGTGTTTCACACGCGACTCGAATTAGATTTGCCTGACAGCAAAATGATGTGCTTTCAGCAACGATGGCGCTTTGCGAATGATGTTTCGCTGGCGCGAAAACGGAAAAGGCAGGCAAACCTGCATCATTTGCGGCTTGCCGCAACATCATTTTGAAAAAACATTTTACAGCAGGCAGGCTCAACATATCGAAAGGCGATACCATAGAAAGGAAAATTATGATAAAGCTCGCCGTATTTGATCTTGATAACACCCTTGCCCCCTTGGGGAAGGGCATCACTCCTTCGGACATCGCTCTCCTTAAGGCATTGCAGGCGCGCGGCGTTGCGCTTGCTGTTTGTTCGGGAAAGCCCGTAGGATATCTTTCCGGCTTTTTCCGTCAAGCAGAGCTCGATGACCTCTATCTCATCGGCGAAAACGGTGCCGTGATGCAAAAAGGTATCGAATATCCCCCCGCCTTTTATAAGGAGATCGAGCTTTCTGCCGAAACGAAGGAAACCCTGCGCTCTTTACATGAGGAGATTTTTCGCCGCATCGACCACCCCTTCCTTCAGCCAAATCAGTTTGAGTTGACTGTCTATCCCCGAAACGACGGGGAGTGGTCTGCCGTTAACACGCTTTTGCGTGAGCGAGAGGGAAAGATGGAGGGCGTGGAGATCTATATTCACCCCGACTGCGTGGACTTTATTCCCAAGGGCGTTACGAAAAGGAGCGGTGTTGCACGCCTTTTCGAAACGCTCGGCATCTCTGCCGCGGAGGCACTTTCCGTGGGTGACGGTGTCAACGATTATCCCATGCTCGCCTATACGGGCAGGTCCTTGGGCATCAATCTTCCCGATCCGTCCTGCGTTGAGCGGAATTTCACCGTCATCGGTGACGCGCTTCGCTATATTCTTGATTCTCTGTGCTAATGCGAAAGGTACTGCTATGAAATACAGAGTTGTTGGTTGGACCGATTATGACAGCGATACCGTGCCCGAAGCGCGCGGCCGCATCGGATATGCTGAGTGCTGTGCCATCATCGACGAAATAAAAAAGCACGGATATCTTTTCTCGGGATGGGATCATCAAGAGGCGTGGTGCTGCGTCCCCGTTCTCAACGACGGAAAAAAGCGTTGCTTCAGTCAACGCGGCTGGGGCGGCATTATGGCAGAGGCATACGGTGAAACGGGCGATTACAGCTACGCGCAGTATACCTTTGACGGTAGCCTTGATCCTGCCTACACAAAAAAGCCCACCGAGGATTTTGATCCGTCCGGCTTTATGCCCGATGCGGATCTTGCCGAGCATTTTACGCTTCCCGTGGATGAGGCGGTTCTTCTTGATGCGCAAACAAACAATCCATTTCATATCAAGGACGCAGATGTCCTTCGCTATATCGACACGGGAGATACGCTTACGCTATGCTCGCACAACCGCTCCGTGACGCTCTACGTCACCGACATCGACCGCACGCGTGACGGTTTAGAAAAAACGCTCGTTATATCCTACGACTCTACAAAAATGTTTTTTAAATAAGGAGAACCGTATGAAGAAGCTCAAAAGACTTGCAGGATTTCTCGCCTTCCTTTTTGTGTTTTTGCTCGTCATTAACATCATTCCCCCGAAGGAAAACGTGAAGGAAAATCCCTTCCTTGTAGAGAAGGGCGCACTTCCCATGATCGCCGCACACAGAGGCGGCGGTGTACAAAACCCCGAAAACACCCTGATGGCGTTCCGCGAGGCGGTCAATACATACGGCGCCGATATCATTGAGAGCGACCTCTATTTGACCCGTGACGGGTATCTCGTTTATAACCACGACGGGTATATCGACAGAACCTCAAACGTGAACGGCGACTTGACCGCCGAAGAGGTGGAGAAGCTTTGCGAGGATCAGGAAAACCGCCACTACATTGCCGACATGACGCTCGAAGAGCTTGAGAAGTATAACTTCGGCTACTATTTTGAGAACGAAAACGGGGAGCGCATCTATAAAGATGTCGAAAACCCCCGCGCGCTCGGTATCGGCATTGCGACCGTCGAACGCCTGTTCGATATGTTTTACGAAACAAATCCCGACCTTCTCTTTATCGTCGAGATCAAGGATGAGGGAGAGCGAGGGAAGACGGCTTGCCGCATCCTTTCCGAAACCCTTGAAAAATATCCCGCATACCGTGATCGCATCGTCGTCGGCACCTTCCATGACGAGATCGAGGAAGAGTTAAAAACCAATTATCCCGACCTCTATCGCGGTGCGCCCACGGGCACAGCGGCAAAGTTCATTATCACGCAGATGCTCCGCGTCAATCTTTTTGACCGTAGCGATTTCGCTTGCCTGCAGATCCCGACCTCCTACGATCTCGGTATCACGGTGCATCTCGATAAAAAGACCTATATTCGCCGCGCGCACAGAAGAAATATCGCGGTGCAGTATTGGACGATCAACGACGAAGAAACCATGCGTGCGCTGATCGAGCTCGGCTGTGATTGCATCATGACCGATGATCCCGCACTTTTGAAGCAGGTGCTTGACGGATACCGCAAATGAACAAAACACCGATTTCCCATCTTCCTGAAGGACTTTCAGATCCTATTCGGGCAATGCTTGAAAACGCCCCCATCTACGATAGCTCCTGCTCCCCCGAGGCACGCGTTATCTATATAGAGAAGGACGGGGGACTTTATTTGAAGATCGCAGAGCGCGGCACACTTGCCCGCGAAGCGCAAATGACCGCCTATTTTCATACAAAGGGGCTTGGCACCGAGGTGCTTATGCATCTCTCGGAGGAGCGGGACTATCTCTTGACCCGTGCTGTGCGCGGCGAAGACTTAACACACGAGCGCTATCTCTCCGACCCGAAGCGTCTTTGCGATACCTATGCCACCTTGCTCCGTGCTTTGCACGAGAGGGAATTTGCGGATTGCCCTATCCAAGCGCGTATGACCGAGTATCTGGCGCTTGCGGATAAGAATTACAAGGCGGGGAAGTTTGATGCCTCTCTTTTTCCCGAGGGCATCGGCTTTCAAAATGCCGACGAAGCATATGCCGTCTTGAACGAGGGCAGAAATTCCTTCAAAAACGATACGCTGATCCACGGCGACTATTGTCTGCCGAACGTTATCCTCGATCATTGGCGCTTTTCTTCCTTCATTGATCTTGGAAACGGCGGTGTCGGCGACAAGCATGTCGACCTCTTTTGGGGCGCGTGGACACTTTTCTACAATCTGAAGACAGACAAATACCGTGACCGCTTTTTCGATGCCTACGGCAGAGATCAAATCGATGACGGACTTTTAAGAACCGTTGCCGCCTGTGAGGTGTTCGGTTAAAAGGAGTATGTGATGAAGATTACTGTTGCGTTAGATTCCTTCAAAGGGAGTCTTTCCTCCCTCATGGCAGGAGATGCCGTTAAGGCGGGGTGCCTGTTGGCAGACCCCGCGGCGAAGGTTTCCGTTTCCCCCATTGCCGACGGTGGCGAGGGAACGGCACAAGCGCTCGCGCTCGGTATGGGCGGAGAAATGATCTCCGTGTCCGTCACGGGTCCTCTCGGCAATCCTGTGACCGCGGAATATGGCTATATCCCCGAAACTAAGACTGCCGTTTTGGAAATGGCGTCGGCGGCGGGCATCACGCTTGTATCCCCCGAGCAAAGAAATCCTCTTCACACCACCACCTTCGGTGTCGGCGAGCTTATTTTGCATGCCGCAAAGGAAAAAGGATGTCGCCAATTTGTCGTCGGAATCGGCGGTAGCGCCACCAACGACGGCGGTGTCGGCATGCTTTCGGCACTCGGAATTGCTTTCCTTGATAAAAACGGTAAGCCCATCGCACGGGGCGCAGAGGGACTTTCCTCGCTTGACCGTATCGATATCGTAGGGCTTGCGCCCGAAATTGCCGATGCGCGGTTTTTCGTGGCGTGTGACGTGACCAATCCGCTTTGCGGAGAAAAGGGCTGTAGCGCCGTCTTCGGTCCGCAAAAGGGAGCAACGCCCGATACGGTAAGGACGATGGACGCCGATCTCTCGCGCTATGCCGCTTTGACGCAGGCGGTAACGGGAAAGGATGCCCAAAATGCGGCAGGCGCAGGGGCGGCAGGGGGCCTCGGCTTTGCTTTCCTTTCCTACCTGAATGCCGAGTTAAAGTCCGGCATCTCGCTTGTCATCGAGCAAACGGGGCTGGAGGAAAAGATCAAGGACGCTGATCTCGTTATCACGGGAGAAGGACGGCTTGACGGACAGTCGGTGATGGGTAAGGTGCCTGTCGGCATCGCAACCGTTGCCAAGAAATACAAAAAGCCCGTGCTTGCCTTTTCGGGATGTATAGCACCCGACGCCCGTCTTTGCAACGGGTACGGGATCGACGCATTTTTCCCCATTCTCCCCGCACCCTGCACGCTTGAAGATGCCATGGAGCCGAACAACGCATATCAAAATCTTAAAAATACGGCAGAGCAGGCGCTGCGTCTGTTCCTTGCCGCAAAAGGGTGAAAAACATGGAAAACACGACCCTTTATATGCTGACCGAAACCAGTCAGTTTATGATGTCCTTCGTCCTCGTGACGAAAAAGGATAATGTCATCGTGATTGACGGCGGCCGTCCGCTTGACATGCCGCTTTTAAAGCAATATATTGGGGGACGCCATATTTCCGCATGGATCCTCACCCATGCACATAACGACCACATTTCGGGCTTTGTGGATGAGTTTGAGAAAAACGGCGGCGCGGACTTTGATATCGAGAAGGTATACTATAATTTTCCACCCTATGATACGCTCATTACGCGCACCGATGTGCCCGATAAAGCATATTTCGATACCGAGCTAAACGAAGTGCTCCCCGCCTTTTTGAAGATCGAGCCGCTTCTCGGCGACCGTGCGCACATTGTCAAGCAGGGGGACACGCTTACTGTTGATGAGTGCGAGATTGAATTTCTCTTTACTTATCACGACGGGCTTTTTTCCAATCTGATGAACGATGCTTCTCTCGTTTTTACGGTAAAGACACCGAACAAAAAGGTGCTTTTCCTTGGCGACCTTGGACCCGAGGCAGGCGATGTTCTTATGGATGAGTCGCGCGGAAAGCTGGGGGCAGATATCGTGCAAATGGCACATCACGGACACATGAATGTTTCTATGGAGATTTATGCCGAGGTACAGCCCCACGCTTGCCTTTGGTGTGCGCCCGATTGGCTGTATAATGAGCCCGAGATCCCATCTTACCTAAAAAACAGGGAAGCGCTCCGCAAGATGGGACGCGGGCGCATGTACGGTGTAGGGCTCACGCGTAAGTGGATGGATGCCCTTGGCGTCAAGACCCATTATGTGACCAAGGACGGAACACAGGAGATCATACTTTGATGAAACAGAACACACAAAAGGCTTTTTGCGATCCCTTTCGCGAATTTCTCGAAAAGGGAAGCGGCGCGTGGCGCATGCGTGCCCTCACCGCGCGATCCTATCGCGGTGTTGATCGCTCCCTTACCGAGCAAGATACCAACGAGGAGCTTGCCACCTACGGTGACGCGCTCTTAAAGCTCGCCTACTGTGAGCTGCTTTTGGACAAGGTCGATCATTTGAGTGTCGAAAAGGCAAAATACGAAAATGACCGCGTGCTTGTTCGGGTGATCGCAAGGCACTACGACATTTTGCGCTATCTGCGCTATGACGCAAAAAACAAAAGCATTCCCTCTGATTACGATCTTGTGAAAAGAGAGGATGACGACAATTATAAATACATTGCCACCGCGGTGGAAGCACTGCTTGGCGCGCATTATATGGAATACCGCGATTATGACGCCGTGCTGAAGATCGTCAAACACTTTAAGGAGCTGATCGACCAAAATGGATAAACGCTTTTGCTTTACCGTGGACGACAATATCCGCGTTTTTAAGGAGCTGACCGAGGGGGATTACATGTCTGCCTTCGACCACCCTTATCTTGCCGCCTACCGCCGTCTTCACGAAAAGCACGGACTTTGCGTGCAGCTCAACCTTTTTTACGAGTGCGAGGGCTTTACCCTTGCTTCGATGACCGACCGATACCGCGACGAATTTGAAAAGAATGCCGATTGGCTTAAAATGTCCTTTCATTCGCGTCTTGAGAACGTTCGTCCTTATGAGCATTCGGATTACGGAGAGGTCTATGCCGATTGCAAGGCGGTGGAAGACGAGATCCTTCGCTTCGCAGGCAAAAAGACTCTGGCGAAGACGACGACAATACATTTTTGCCTTTTGACCGCGGGCGGCATTCGCGCCATGGAGGAGAGAGGCACGCAGGGGCTTCTCGGTCTTTACGGCAACGACCAAAAGCCGCGCCTTTCGTACCAAACGGGCGAAGAGGACGCCATTCGCATCCGCGCGGGCAAGACGGTGACGGACGGCAAGATCGCCTACGCAGGCATCGATATCGTTTTAAATCTCTATTCTAGAGAAGAAAACCTTGCGCTTCTTTCGCACCTTTATGGAAGAAGCCTCATCAAGGTCATGATCCACGAGCAGTATTTCTATCCCGATTATCCGTATTACCAAGCGGATTTTGAAGAAAAGCTGGATGCCGTTTTCGCGGCGCTTGTGGGGAAAGGCTACAAAGGCACGTTTTTTGAAAAAACGCTTTAAGGAGAAGCTATGAATACGATAACAGCGCCCATCATTCAAAAATGGTATGAACGACTCGATTTTCCCAAGGAATACGACGAAGCCTTTTATGCGGCTCTCAATACCGTGGAGGTTTTACCCACGGCGTGCGTCGAGGAATACGACAAAAACTCGGAGGACGGGATCAAAAATCTTCTTCACTATCTTTACTTTTGCGAAGAAACGGAACGAAAATTTCTGTCGCGCGGCATTCCCGAGGAAATCCTTCTTGACACCCTTTCGGATCTTGTGATCTGGACGAATATCTGGAGTGAGATCAAGGGTGAGCTTTATCTCGGAGAGCTTGGCTGGCTCGCCATCCACCTTTCAGCAAACCTTTTCAAGCTCGGACGGCTGCAATTTGCTTTTCCCGCACCGACGAGTCTTGAGGAAAAGGGAACGGTGCAGGTGCATATTCCTGCCGTCGGAAAGCTGAGCGAAGAGCTGTGCCTCGCATCGCTCGACCGCGCCCGTGCCTTTTTCGCAAAATATTTTCCCGAATACGAATATGATCGCTTTACCTGCCATTCATGGCTGCTTGACGAAACTCTGAAGAAATATCTTCCTCCCGAAAGCAACATCCTGCATTTCGGCGACCTCTTCACCCGTACAGCAAGGGAAGACGCCGATTCGCTGTTACGCTACATTTTCCGTTGGGATACGACGAGGGAGAACCTTGCCGATTTCCCTGCCACCTCCTCTTTTGCCGTACGCATCAAAAGGGCGGTGCTGGAAGAAGGGGAGACCTTCCATCTTACGCTTGGTTATATTTTGAAATAAACATATAAAGAGGAGATCTATCATGGAGAAAATCTTAAATGCAGTAGACAAAAACCGTCAACTGATCCTTGACGCGGAGCGCTACATTTGGAAGAACCCCGAAACGGGCTACAAGGAATATAAGACCTCCGCATATATGGCAGAGAAGTTTGAAGCTCTGGGCTACGAGCTTCATATGGCTGAGGGCATCACGGGCTTCTATACCGTGCTTGACACGGGACGTCCCGGTCCTACCGTTCTCGTGCTTGGTGAGCTTGACTCCATCATCTGTCCCGGTCACAAGGAGGCGGATCCCCAAACGGGTGCCGTCCATTCCTGCGGTCATAACGCGCAGTGTGCCGCGCTTCTGGGCATTGCCGCCGCACTCAAGGAGCCGGGTGCTATCGACGCGATGTGCGGTAAGATCAAGCTTTGCGCCGTCCCTGCCGAGGAGTTTCTTGAGGTGGAATTCCGTCGCGGCTTGCGTGCGGAAGGGAAGATCAAGTATTTCGGCGGTAAGCCCGAGTTCCTTTACCGCGGCTACTTTGACGATGTCGATCTTGCCTTTATGATCCACACCTCCTCGATCAACGGCGTTCGTGCAGGCTCGAACGGTTGCCTTGTCAAGAACATCATTTATAAGGGCAAGGCTTCTCATGCGGGCGGCTCTCCCCAGAACGGCATCAACGCGCTTTACGCCGCCAACTGCGGTCTTAATGCCATCAACGCCATCCGCGAGACCTTTAAGGATCAAGATTTGATTCGTGTGCATCCCATCATGACATTTGGCGGTGCGATGGTCAACGCCATCCCCGAAAAGGCGATCCTTGAAAGCTACGTGCGCGGCAAGACCAACGAAGCAATCATCGAAGCAAACAAAAAGGTCAACCGTGCGCTGGTCGGTGCGGCAGTTTCTCTGGGTGCCAACGTTGAAATTATTGATGTTCCCGGATATTCTCCCCTGGTTAACGACTGCGGCATGAAGCAGATGGCAAAGGACGCCTTTGAGCGCGCCTTCCCCGGCGTTCCCTTCGATATGGGAGAGAACTATTCGACGGGAAGCACCGACATGGGCGACCTTTCTACCGTTATGCCCGTTGTCCATCCTTATGTCAAGGGCAACTGCGGTACCTCGCACGGCGCGGATTACGGTATTGCCGATCCCGAATGGGCATGCGTGAACAGCGCGAAGTGGCAGATGACCATGCTTCT
>SVTN01000056.1 GCA_015063765.1 Oscillospiraceae bacterium
CCTATGGCACTCTCCGATGGCAGAATTGTGTGGGTCGGACGCCTTTATGATGCCAAGGGTCTTTCTGCGGATGAAGCAGAGATCGTGGCTTACGAAATGACAGAAACGGGCGAGATGCGCCGCATCGGTGAGATCGCACGCATCCCCGAGCTCTTATCCTGTGAGCCGCATATGGCAGAGGCGGCGGACGGAACGCTGATCACGCATATCCGCGTGCAGGAGGGCGGCGGTATTTCGGGTGAGCATGTCTTTACCGTATATCAGTCCGAATCCCACGACGGCGGAAAAACGTGGACGGAGCCACACAGGATCTTAGCCCCTCTTGGCGGATCTCCCGCACACATTCTCCGTACCGCCGACGGAAGGCTTATCTCAACCTACAGCTACAGGGAAGCTCCCTATGGCATTCGCATGATGGTAAGCACCGACAACGGAAAAAGCTGGGACTGCGATCATGAGATCTATAAAAACGGCGTCGGCGTTGACCTCGGTTATCCCTCTACCGTGGAGCTGAACGACGGCTCCTTTCTCACCGTTTTCTATGCACACAGAACTAAGGAAGAGCCTGCTACCATTTTGGCACAGCGTTGGAAGTTCATTTAATTAAAAGAAAAAAGAGCAACCTCGGTTGCTCTTTTTTTGCGTCACACATAATCCTCTTCTTCGCCGTGCTCCCGACGTGGCATCGTTGGAAACAGCCGCCCTGCTGCGCGTCCTACGGTGAAGCAGAAAGCGCCGAGCGCGAGGAAAAAGCAGAAGGAGAAGAGAATGGAAAGGATATCCTCGCCTGCGATGATATACATCTTGTTCTTGAGGTAGAGAACAACATCTATGCCCTCACGGATGAGGTGGTACAGCGTCAAAAGCCCACTCACAAGCAAAAGCACCCGTGCGTCACGACCCTTTAGAGAAAAGAGCGGCGTATCCTCGGACACCTGTTCGCTTTGCATGAACAGCGTATAGCCGAGAAGAAGGGAAAGCAGCAGGAAAAGCGCCGTAACAGCCGCACTCAGCATGTAGGAAAGAAGAAGGATGGCATAGGGGGCGGAATACGCTTCGGAATATTCAATGAGGGACAGCGGAATCTGTGAAAAGAGAGATGTTGCCGCATAAATACCGATAAACAGCAGGGAATACCCCAGCCCTCTTACACGGATGGCTTCGACTGCCGCGCCGAGCGCAAGGAAGGGTGGAATAACAGCGAGCAGCCTTGCAAGATAAGGGAAGGTGCGACTTAAGAAAAGACTGTCCGCCACGTGCGGCGAAAGGAGGGCGGTCAAAACACATTCCAAAAGAGCAAAGCCCGCCACGGTAAGGGTGAAGAATAAAATTCGTTTTGATTGCTTCATGAAAAACCTCTTGGGTGTAGGATCTGTTTTTATTGTAACACACTCTTTTTCAAAAAGAAAGCCCTAAATGTAAATTTTAGCCATAAATATCCCTCACGCGCCGTATAATATGCTGTACCACTATACAAGGAGGATGCAACATGCAAAGATGCAACAGCGAGGACTTCAGAGAAAAAGAGGTCGTAAACGTTTGTGACGGAAAGAAGCTCGGGTGCGTTGCCGAGGTGGAATTTAACGTGTGCGACGGCAAGCTCACCGCCATTGTCGTTCCCGTGGAGGGCGGCTTTCTCGGGCTTGGAAACAAAGGAAAGATCGTTATCCCTTGGGATAAGATCGTGCGCATCGGGGAAGACGTCATTTTGGTCAATGCTGAGGGGCTTTTGCCACTCCCGTGCAAGAAAAAAGGGAAATAAATGTAAATTTTTTTAAAACAAGCGAAAGGGTACTTGATTTTATATAAAAAGTATGGTATAGTAAATCCATCTGCGCGAAAAACGCAGAAAAAATTCTCACATAGCGTCGGGATCCGTTGGTGCCGCCCAAAAGCGGTTGCGGAGTGGCAAGACGCTATGGCGGAAAAAACCAAAAGGAGGAACAGTAAAATGTTCGAAATTTCCATCAAGCAGTTGCTTGAAGCAGGTGTCCATTTCGGTCACCCCACCAAGAAGTGGAACCCCAAGATGGCGGAGTACATCTTCACCATGAGAAACGGTATCCACATCATCGACCTCCAGAAGACCGTAAAGAAGTTTGAGCAGGCTTACAACTTCGTTAACGGCATCGCTCAGGAGGGCGGCTCCATCCTCTTCATCGGTACCAAGAAGCAGGCTGCCGAAACCATGAAGGAAGAGGCTCTCAGATGCGGCATGTACTACGTCAACGTTCGTTGGCCCGGCGGCATGCTCACCAACTTCAAGACCATCCGCAAGAGCATCAACAGACTCAATGAGCTGACCAGAATGCAGGAGGATGGCACCTTCAATCTTCTTCCCAAGAAGGAAGTTGCAAAGAAGATCAAGGAGATCGAGGATCTCGAAAAGAACTACGGCGGTATCAAGACCATGGAGACCCTTCCTTCCGCTGTATTCGTTGTTGACACCCGCAAGGAGCACATCGCTGTGACCGAGGCAAAGAAGCTCGGCATTCCCGTTGTTGCAATCGTCGACACCAACTGCGACCCTGAGGACGCAGACTATATCATCCCCGGTAACGATGACGCGATCCGCGCCATCAAGCTCATCGGCGGCGCACTTGCTGACGCTGTGATCGAGGGCAAGGGCGGCGAGCAGCTCGCTGCTGAGACCGAGGAAGCTCCTGCAGCAGAAGAGGCTGCAGCTGATGCAGAATAATTAAAATAAGGAGAAAAGAAAATGGCATTTACCGCAAAAGACGTTGCCGAACTGAGAAAGCAGACCGGTTGCGGCATGATGGACTGCAAGAACGCGCTCGTCGAGGCAGACGGCGATTTTGAAAAGGCAATCAAGGTCCTTCGTGAGAAGGGTGTTGCCGCTTCCGCAAAGAAGGCAAGCAGAATTGCAGCAGAGGGCCTTGTTGCTATCCTTTCCGAGGGTGGCGTGACCGCTATGGTCGAGGTCAACTCCGAGACCGACTTCGTTGCTAAGAACGAAACCTTCCGTGCTTTCGTTGACGGCATTCTCCGCACCATCATCGCAAACCGCCCCGCAGACGTTGAGGCGCTTATGGCTTGCAAGTTTGACGGTACCGACGACACCGTTGAGGCAGCTTTCCAGGAAAAGACCTTCACCATCGGTGAAAAGCTCAGCCTCCGCCGCTTCCTCATCGTTGACGGCGTTGTTTCCACCTACGTTCACGGCGCAGGCGTTACCGGCGTTATCGTAAACTTCGAAACCGCTGCCGAGATCGCTGAGAAGGCAGAATTCAAGGAATTCGCAAAGAACATCGCACTCCAGGTCGCTGCTATGAGCTGCCAGTATGTGGATAAGGATTCCGTTCCCGCTTCCGTAATCGAAGAGGAGAAGGAGATCATTCTCAAGCAGATGGAGCAGGATCCCAAGATGGCAGGCAAGCCCCAGAAGGTGCTTGACGGTATCGTGATGGGTAAGCTCGGCAAGTTCTACGAAGCAAACTGCCTTGTAGAGCAGGCTTACGTGAAGGAAGACAACATGAAGGTCAGCGCATACGTTGCAAAGACCGCTAAGGAGCTTGGTGGCGACATCAAGGTCGTTGCTTTCTACCGCTACGATAAGGGCGAAGGCCTCCAGAAGAGAGAAGACAATTTCGGCGACGAGATTGCCAGCATGCTCGGTGGCAAGGCATAATCCTACAAAATCAAAACCGCAGACCAAGGTCTGCGGTTTTTTATATTTGCTTTCGCACGTTGATATACTCGTCTTTGTATTGATAGTATGGGCAGTCGCGGCGTGTGCCGTAGCCGTAGGCGAGCATCTCGTCCTCGTCAAGGGCAACCTCACAGACCTCCTCCGCGTAATCCTCGTCAAACACAAAGTGAATGCAGGAATCGCAAGCCGATTTTGGCTTCTTGGGGTGATGGATTTCTTGCTCAGCCATGCTTGAATGCCCTCCTTAATCTGCGTTTGATAAAGCCAAGCGCGCGGCGGCTAAATGAGCGGAACGGATACGTGACCCTGCGCCGCACACAGTAGAGCCGAGCGCCGAAGGCGTCGGTCTTTTTTTCTTTGCCGCGACAGTAAAACCGCTTTACGGTCGCCACGACCTGCTCGCGTTTTATGCCGTACTCAATGAAATATTGACTGTCCCCTCGCATCGAGAGGGTGCCGTCCTCTTCAACGCGCACCACGCGGTGCAAAACGGGGACTCCGTTTGCGCGCACGTAAAGCAAAATATCATCGCGCTTCGGCGCTTGCATCATGGCGCTCAGCACAACGGTATCCCGTCCTTCACAAAAATAGGGGCGCATGCTCTCGCCGCGCGGCTTGAGAGAAAATTCTCCCCCTGATGCTAAGACCTCGCGGATCACGGGCAAAAGCTCGGTCAACGGAATGCGATGTTCTTCCATAAAAACTCCTGTAACGACTTTAAATAGAGAAGAGAAGGCATCCCTGCCTTCTCTTCGTATCCTGCATAGCAGGTCTTATTCCTTGTGGTCGCCGATGTAATTTTGCTCAGCAGAAGCGCCTGCCTCGGGATCGGTGGGGTCGCTGACGATATAAACGTCACTCGAGCCTTTGTTGTCACCGTACGACTCATCCAAATTCAAGTCACCCTTGTTGGGGCAAGACGTCAGCATCAGAGTGGAGAGGAGAAGTGCAAAAACCATGACGAGTGCAAAAAATCTCTTTTTCATATGTATGTACCCCTGTTCGTTATACAATATCCAGTAGTAGGGGGAATAGAAACACCCCTAATTCATAAATATTATAGCATGCTCTTGCCCGTATGTCAAGAGGAAACATCAATTTTATTGAAAAAAAGCAGGCGGTATCTGTCTTTTTGCACAAAAGAGAAAAACGGTGTCTAACAGACACCGTTTTTGTTTGAATCAGCCCTCTACCTTGTCGAGAACCTTCTCGCCGTCGTAGAAACCGCACTTCTTGCAAACGCGGTAAGCGAGATTCATTTCGCCGCAGTTGGGGCACTTTGCCATTGCGGGAGCCTCAAGCTTCCAAACGCTCGAGCGTCTAGAATTTCTGCGAGCCTTCGAAGTTTTTGCCTTTGGTACTGCCATTTTGCAACCTCCTGTTAACAGCTTAACTGTATTTTATTTTTTATCATGTTGGGATGAAACCGGGGTAACACCGTTTTGACTGTCTTCCGCCTTCATTTCTTCGAGAAGCCTGCGCAGGGGCTCAAGGCGGGGGTCTATTTCCTTCTCTTCGCAGTCACAAGGACCGTCGTTCAGGTTCTTTCCGCATCTTTGGCAAAGACCCTTGCAGTCCTCGCGGCACAGAAAGCGGAAGGGAAGAGAAAGCTCAAGGCATTCGGTCAGGAGCTCGTCAAGCGATAGGAAACCGTCTTCCACCACCACAAGCTCGTCGATGCGGTCTTCGGAGAGTCCATCCGCCATCTTGGGCGTGACCACCGTGCGCTCCACATCGAAGGAGAAGCTGCCCGAAACGTCCTCAAGACACCGCGCACAAGACGCAGTGTAAGAGACCGACAAAGTCAGCAACATTCGAATGTATCCCGACGTGTTGGTAATGGTGCCCTCCACGTGCAAAGGAGTATCAAAGCGAATGTCTGTCAAACCGGAAAAATGATTGCCGGCGTCCGTCTGCAGCTCGAGGTCAAAAAGAACAGGAAGCGTGCGGTACTCGCCTGCGAGAAGAGCTCTTAGATCTAATCTCATACAATCACCCGATTTCTACGGTCGTTTTGTTTCACAACCGTACAAATCATTATACCTTTTATTTTGTGGTTTGTCAAGAGGAAAACACCATTTTTTCCTCTCTTTTTTTCCAAAAAAAACAAAAAAATTCATCGAATGTATTTGACATTATGCCCAAAGTGTAGTATAATAACTAAAGTAATGCGAGAGAGGGGATGAAAAGAATGAAAATGTTTCGTAAAGCTATGGCGATATGCCTTGCTTTGTGCCTTTGCCTCGTCTTCGGCGGCATCCTTTTCCGCATCCATATTGCAGAGCATTATCCCGGGGATACGGTCCGTATGGTCTTTACCGCCCCCCTGACCGAATATTATAACAGCAAGAATGGCGAGATCACTGCCGAAACGCAAAACATTCGCTTCCCCTATGACAGTGCCGAGGACGGAAACTTTTTTGCCTCGGGGCTGATCGTCGTAAGGGATGCGGGCAACCTGCAGGTCACGGTGCGCTATAACGAAAGCACTCTTCCTCGGGTCGCCGCCTTTTACGGCCTTTCGGAAACGCCTGCGCCCGGCGAAGGGCTTTTTCGCTACACCCTCACCGCCTCCTACAATACGACGGAGGAGGGGGATGACTACCGCACCTATGATGCGGCGTATCTTTCCGAGGACAGCGCCTACATGTATCGCTACGGTAAGCTGGTGTTCGACGGCGTTGACTTTGAGGGCGCCGCTTGGATGCGCGTTGATATCTATTACGGCGAGGAAACGACGCCCTTCGGACATATCTGCGTGTACGAATCGCGGACATCGGATGGGGAAAGCATCATTGACGTTCCTTTTTCGCCGTATAAGATCGACAAGGAGGACTTGCCCAAGTGACGGAGAAAAAAACCACCGAATATCTTTGCCGCGGCGACCGCAAGAACACCTATCTTGCCTTCTTTATCTTTCTCGGCATCGCCGCCCTTGGATTTGTAGCCTTGGCGTTCAAGATCACCACGCCCATCATCGGTCAGGCGATCATTTTCATCTCCCTGATCGTTGCCGCATACATTTTTATTCGCTATATCGGTACGGCATATCGGTATGAGATCGTCACGGAAGAGGATGGCGACCATCTCCTCATCGTTCGCGTGCAGGGCAAGAAAAGCTTTACGCAGCGCAAGCTTCCTCTCTCCACCCTTTCCGCTGTCATGGAGATGCAATCAAGCCCGAATGCGCCGAAGGAGCATCCCAAGCTTCCCGTTGTCAATTATTCCGCCCATCTTTTGGCGGATAATTATACGCTTCTTTGCTTTGAGGGGGATGACCCCGTGCTGATCCGCATCAATGCGGACGAAGCCTTTTTGGCAACCATCGCTTCCTATATTTCTGCCGATGCTGAAAATGTCACAGAGGAGAATGAAAATGATTAACAGCTGCTCACTCCGCTTTGCTCCTGTCGTTTGTGCCGTGGAAGAGGAGTATGAAATTCTGATCGCCACAAAGACACTCGGCATGGTACTCGTTGAAATTGGCGACGAGATCTATCACGACACCCGCGCAGGCATCTGCCGCGCCGAAAGCAATTACTTTAAGATCCGCGTGCCGCAGGCGGCGCTGGATGCGGCGAAAAAGTATACCGTCGTCTTCCGTCCCAGCCTTGGCAAAAAGTCTTATTTTACCAAGTTCGGTCGTCATGAGCCGGTCACCTTCTCCTTCCGTCCTGTTGAAAAAACGGAAAACATCCGTATGTATCACGTCGCCGACGTGCATGGCTATTTCGGCAACGCACAGAAAACGGTAAGCTACTTTGGCGACGGTGTTGATCTCTTCGTCGTCAACGGCGATATTTTTGAATACAACACCGAAGAAGGCTACCTCGATACCCTCGCCTTCCTCGCCGAGATCGGAGAGGGACGTGTCCCCATGATCTTCTCACGCGGCAACCACGATACGCGCGGCAGACTCTCCGAGCGTTACCCCGAATTTTTCCCTTGCGTCGACGGGAATTCCTATTATACGGTCAAGGTCGGTCCCCTGCGCGCGCTCGTGCTTGATTGCGGCGAGGATAAGCCCGACAAGGGTCCCGAGTACGATAACACCGAGGACGTGCCCGAAAAATACCGCGGACTCAACCGCTTCCACGAATACCGTCGCGCCGAAGCCCGTTTCCTCGCATCTCTTGCCGACAAGGGCGAGAAATTCGACTTCGCCGTCAGCCACGTCTGTCCCAACATGACGACCTTTGACAAAACGAGCATGTTCAATATCGAAGCCGATGTCTATGCCGATTGGACGGCTTCTCTTGAAAAAATGGGCATCAAGTTTATGCTCTGCGGTCATTACCACAAATGCTTCCTTCTCGAAAAGGACGACGCTCATAACATCGTGCCGCACGCTTATCCCGTCGTCGTTGCCTCCGACGTGAAGGAAAACGACTTCCTCGGCGGTGCCATCACCTATTTCCCCGACCGCATCGACGTCGCCTTCACCAACATGAAGCACGAGATCATAGAACATCACGAAATTTCTCTTGCATAAAAACAGGGAGAAGCCCCCGCTTCTCCCTCATACGCCTGCATAGTTAAATGGATATAACAAGCCCCTCCTAAGGGCTAGTTGTGGGTTCGATTCCCGCTGCGGGTGCCAGAAAAAAGCACTTGCGAAAGCAAGTGCTTTTTTCAACGAAGCGCACCTTGCGGTGCATGAAAAATGAAGCAGCCTGCGGCTATGAAGCGTGGCTTTGCCACACGGAAAAGCCAGTGTGCGCTTCGCTTCATGGCGCAATGCGCCGCTTCATACGAGCACAATTGCATCGCAATTGGCGAGTGCATCATATCGGCGCGAGCCGATGCTTCGTTGAAAATCATCGCACGTCGCGTGATTTTATGTCAATTCCACAAACAGTTGATTGACATTCTTGCCCGAATATGGTATAATAATGTCGCGTGGATGTTACCGCGACTTACTTTTTGAGGGTTAAAGGAGAAAGAAATGATCGATTTTGACGGCAAGGGCTTTATGGCAAGACTTAGAAAGGTAAAGGACGATGACTTTGGAAAGATCATCAACGATTTTTTGATCGACGGAGAATATGTGGTCGGCGCGTACAAGAGCGTGCGTGACGGCGTCGTCTTTACCAACAAGCGCATCATCACCATCAACGTCCAGGGGCTGACCGGTAAGAAGCAGGACTATACCTCGCTCCCGTATAGCAAGATCAGTGCATTTTCCTTGGAAACGGCAGGTGTTTTTGACATGGATGCCGAATTGACATTACATATGTCGGGCGTCGGAAGAGTGAAGTTTGAATTCACAGGCAACACAGATGTGAAGGACATTTGCTTGCAAATTTCAAAGTACGCACTGAATTGACCCAAGGCAAGTTAAAAGGCAGTCATTTGACTGCCTTTTCTCATGGAAATAATTGATTTTTGGCGAACGATATGCTATAATGTATGTAACAAATCTCCGAAAGGAATTGCCATGTACAAGATCGCCGTACCCATCCAAAACCGCCTTGTAAATGAAAAAACGCGCGGAGATTACCTCCGCCTGTTGAAGGAAGCGGAAGCAACGCATATTGTTTTGATTGCGGAAGAAAGCAAAAGTTATTCTTGCTTTGCGGAAAATGTTGCTTGGTTTAAAAAGGCTGGCTTTACAGTTGGTGTTTGGCTTGCCGAAACCATCGGGCACGGCGGCGTTTTGCTCAACGGACTTGACGGCGAAGCGAAGCCGCGTTTTTCACCCCTTGTTGATATTAACGGTGAGGAAGTCGTAGGCACGAACTGCCCGCTTGATCCCACCTTTCGCGCCGAAATGGCAAGCGTTGCCGCCTCTCTTGCAAAAACAGGTGTATCCTTTATCCTCCTCGACGACGATCTGCGTATGTCACAGCACGGCAAAGGCTTCTCCTGTGCATGTGACGCACATCTCTCCCTTATGTCAAAGCACATTGGCGAGCCTGTTACGCGAGAGGAGCTCCGCGACCGCGCCTTCTGCGGCAAGCCGAACAAATATAGGCAAGCGTGGCTTTACGCTCAAAGCTGTTCGATTCAGCTTTTAGCGGAAGAGATGCGCGCTGCGGTGGATGCCGTGGACCCCTCGGTGGCAATCGGTTTCTGTACCGCGCATTCCCCCTTCAGTGTCGATGGAATCGACACGGTAGCTCTTACAAAAACCTTGGCAGGAGAAAGCACCCCCTTCATCCGCCTGCACGGTGCGCCCTATTGGGTTGCCTTCAATAAGTGGAGCTTTTCGGAGATCTTCTCCTATTCCCGCATGTTTGCATCTTTCTTTCAGGGGAGCGGCATTGAAGCACTCGCTGAGGGGGACGTCTATCCCCGTCCTCGCTACAATACCCCCGCCTCCTACCTCGAGCTGTTTGATGCCATGGTACGTATCGACGGCGGACATACCGGCATTTTGAAATATATGGCGGACTATACCGCTCCCCCTCTCTTCGAAACGGGCTATTTTGATCGCCATGTGCGCAACAAGGAGCGCGCGGCAAGGCTAAAGGAGTTCTTTCCCCACGGCGCAAACCTTGGTGTTCGCGCAAAGCTGATACCCCATCTCTTTAAGGACGCCGACCTTGATCTTTCTCCCGCTTCCGCCGCATCGCCAAAGCCCACGTCGGCAGCATGGCTCTCGCATAACGGCATTCCTGTCATCTTTTCGGGTGAGGGAATTGCTACAGCGGCGTTTGGCGAAAACGCGCGCCATTTGAGCGAAAAGGAGCTTGCAGGGGGCGTTATCTTGGACGGTGTTGCTGCTATGATTCTTGCCGAAATGGGGGTCGATGTCGGCATTTGCTCTTATCAGGGCTTTTCTCTCCGCTGTTACCGCTATCTCTCCACCGAGAGAAAAGGGGAGATGGGCGCCGTCATG
>SVTN01000057.1 GCA_015063765.1 Oscillospiraceae bacterium
TGTCTTTACCGGGACGCTTGTGGGTGATGGAGCTTCCCTCAATGCCGATGCGCTCACAGATACCCTTGGCGATAACCTCGTTCGTATCCATGTCGATCAGCTGGTACTTCAGAGAAGAGCTACCTGCGTTGATGACCAGAATTTTCACTGTGTTTTCCTCCGAAAATTTTGCGGAATGTATAATTCCACTTTTTATACGATTAAATTATAATATATTTCTTTTTTAATTGCAAGAGTTTCGGTAAAAAAAGTTGACAAAATGGGGATTTTTACATACTTTTTTGTCGCCCGAACAGCAAAAAGGAAGCGCCCTCTCGAAGGGCGCTTCCAAAGATTTACAATTTTGTTACATTTTGGGATCAAATGATGGGATACGCTTCCCAGCCCTGGTATACGGGGTTGTAGGGAACGGGGATGGCTTCGCCCATTTTGAGCTTGACGGAAATGCTCTTTCCGACCTTACCAAAGAAGGAAACGGGAGAGATCTTTACGGTGTAAGCGCCCGCATCAAGCTCGACAAGCACGGTGTCCTCAAAGTGCGTACCGGGGTAGCTTTCGACGTAGTCGGAATGCCAAGTGACCGTCTTTGCAGGGGTCTTTTCGCCCTTTTTGATAAATTCAAAGCGGTAGTTCGGCACGGTCGTATCGTCGTTGCCCTCGGTTTCCTCGCAAAGTGCCTTGGGGAACTTGAAGAAGACACCGCCGGGTGCCTGTCTGATCATCTCTACTGCAGTACCGTCTGCAAAAGCAGGCTTCTTTGCGCGCATCTTGCGGCTGTCGGTATAGAACTGCTTGCCGTCGAGGTCGACCACCCAAGGCTTGCCGATCTCGCTCTCTGTGATGTTATCAATCTTATGGAAGAGGATCTTTCTGCCCGTCACCTCCACGAAGATCGAGCGCGAATTATAGAGGCTGGTGTCGTAAAGATGGCCGTTTGCACAGCCGTCGGCGCTGACAAAGCCTGTTGCACTCATGGGTGCGTGGAAGACGGTAGCACCGCCCGCTCTCTGCCAAATGGTGGTGGGCTGCTCAAGCGCCGTATGCAGGTGACCGCAGAGGTTAATGATGCGGCGCGAGGAAAGGAGGAATGCGCGGAAATGATCGCTGAAGCGCTGCGCATTTGCTCTGCTGACGGTGTTGTTGATCGGCACGTGATATACAACAAAAACGGGAAGATCGCCCGACGCACGAAGCGCGCTTCTGATCTCATGCTCCGCCCACTTTTCGTCCTCGGGAAGAACATCCTCGTGGTAGTTTTGGATCGGAATAGTGATAAAGTGATAGCCCTTCACCACCTGATGGTCGCGAAGCGGATAGCCGTAGGATTCGAACATCTCGCGCGAGCGACGGCTAATGTCGTCCTCCCAGTTATGCTGAGGAAACTCGTGGTTTCCAATGGCGTAAACGAGGGGGATATCCTTCGCATACTTCTCGCGCACGATGCGCAGATACTCGTAAGGGGAGCTTTCCACCTTATCGTAGCTTCCGCCGCCCGAAAGATCGTGCTGATACACGATGTCACCCGAGAAAACGTGCAGGTCGAGCGAAGGAACGGCCTTGTTATACAGGGCAAAGTGCTGGTGCAGCTTTTGCAGTCCTTCTCCTCTGTGGGTCATATGCAGGTCGCTGAGAAGCGCGAAGGAAAGGTCGCACTTTCCGTCAAATGAAAATTTTGCCATGATATTTATCTCCTTGCTGAAAATCAATAAACAAATTCAAATTCGAAGTCGTAGAGATTGACGGTCTGTCCGTCGGTGATGCCCGCCTCACGGAGCAGATCAAACACGCCCTGCTTCTTAAGAACGCGCTGAAAGAAGTTCATGGATTCATAGTCGCCGAAGTTGATCTGTCCCATAAGGTTATAGATCCATTCACCCTCAACGTAATAAACGTCGCCCTCGCGGCGGATCTCCGTTTTTCTCTCGCCTGCGCCGAGCGTTGCGCTTTCTTCCAGCTCAAGCTCGCTTTCGTAGACGGTGATGGGGGGAAGCTCGGCAAGTGCCGCCTCCGTTTTGCGGACAAGGGCATCCATGCCCTCTCCCGTCGCGGCAGAAACATAGATGGGCGCTGTGCCGAAAACATCCTTGACATAGGCTTCAAAGTCCTTGACGTACGGCTCTTCGTCGATCAAGACCTCATCGATCTTATTGGCAACGATCAGCTGAGGACGCTCCGCGAGCGAGGGGCTGTATTTGACAAGCTCCTCGTTGATCTTTTTGATGTCGTCGATGGGGTCGCGCCCCTCCTCGCACGAGATATCCACCACGTGCAAAAGAAGACGGCAACGGTCCACATGGCGCAAGAACTCGTGACCGAGTCCGAGCCCCTCGGACGCCCCTTCGATAAGCCCGGGGATATCGGCGGCAACGAAGCCGCGTCCCTCACCAAGCGAAACGACGCCGAGATTGGGAGAAAGGGTGGTAAAATGATATGCGGCGATCTTGGGCTTTGCCGCGGAAATACGGGAAAGAATGGAGGATTTTCCAACGCTCGGGAAGCCGATCAGACCCACGTCCGCAATCATTTTCAGCTCAAGCAAAAGGGAGAGTGCATCGCCCTTCGAGCCGTTTTTGGCAAAGCGGGGGATCTGGCGCGTGGGGGTGGCAAAATGACGGTTGCCCCATCCGCCTCTGCCGCCCTTTGCGGCAATAAACTCGTCTGCCTTTGACATGTCAAAAATGATCTTGCCGCTTTCGGCGTCGCGAAGCAAAGTTCCGCGCGGCACGGGGACGATCACGTCCTTGCCGCCTTTGCCATGCATCTTACCTGCTTTGCCGTTTTCGCCATTCTCGGCAATAAACTTTCTTTTATAGCGGAAGGCGAGGAGGGTGTTTGCGCCCTCGTCTACGCGGAAGATGACGTTGCCGCCACGTCCGCCGTCACCGCCGTCGGGACCGCCTGCGGCGACGTATTTTTCTCTGTGAAAGGAGATGGCGCCGTTGCCGCCGTCACCCGCCTTGATATCAATGGTAATGCGATCAATAAACATAAAAAATCCTTTCCGGGATCACGATTCATCTCCGCGTTGCTTTACCACGATTCTGATCGGCGTTCCGCGGAAGCCGAAGGTTTCGCGGATGCAGTTTTCAAGATAACGCTGATAGGAAAAATGGAAGAGCTCGCAGTTGTTGCAGAAGAACACGAAGGTGGGGGGTGCGACCGACGACTGCGTCATATAGTAGATCTTAAGTCTCTTCCCCTTATCGGAGGGGGGCTGTGCCTTTTCCATTGCGGAATTCAAAAGCTCGTTGAGCATGCCCGTTGTGACACGGGTACGCGCCTGGTTATGCACGTAAACGATCTGCTCAAAGATGTTTTTGAGTCTTTGCCCCGTAAGTGCCGAAACAAAGACGAGGGGAGCATAGCTCATATACGCGAGCGCACCGGTGATCTTCTTGGTGTACTCGTTTACGGTGGTGTTATCCTTTTCGACGGCGTCCCACTTATTGACGACGACGATGGATGCCTTGCCTGCCTCGTGGGCAAGCCCCGCGATCTTCTCGTCCTGCTCGGTAATGCCCTCCTGCGCATCGATCATGATGAGGCAAACATCGGCACGCTCTACCGCCATTTTGGCGCGCAGAACGCTGAACTTTTCAATGCGGTCCTCGATCTTTGCGGAACGGCGGATGCCTGCCGTATCAATGAGGTTGAATTTGCCGTACTCGTTTTCAAGGCGGGTATCCACCGCGTCGCGAGTGGTGCCTGCGATGTTGGAAACGATCAGGCGATTGCTACCGAGCATTTTGTTGATGATGGAGGATTTGCCCGCATTCGGCTTACCGATAACGGCAACGTTGATGACGTCATCCTCCTCTTCCTCCTCTGCTTCGGGGGGGAATTCCTCAAGAACTGCGTCGAGGATATCGCCGCTTCCGCTTCCGTGGAGCGAGGAAAGGGCGATCGGCTCACGCTCAAAGCCCAGTTCATAAAACTCATAAAACTCGTAGGGGAGATCGCCGACCTTGTCCGCCTTATTGACGGCAAGCACGATGGGCTTACCGCTTTTTTTCAGCATAACGGCGATGTCGCGGTCGTCCGCCAAGAGTCCTGCACGGATATCGCACATAAAGATGATGACGTCCGCCATTTCAATCGCGATCTGCGCCTGCTCTCTCATTTGAGCGAGAATGATATCGTTGGTTTTGGGCTCGATACCGCCCGTATCGATCACCGTAAAGCGGCGACCTCGCCACTCACAGTCGCCGTAGATGCGGTCACGGGTGACACCGGGAACGTCCTCTACGATACTGCGGCGCTCGCCGATCAGCTTATTAAACAGGGTGCTTTTGCCAACGTTGGGGCGTCCAACGATGGCGACCACAGATTTTGCCATAGTAAAGTTCTCCTTTCGTGGGGGATCATACGCCGAGAAGGGCGTTTAAGAAAAGCGCACCGTCATTTTCAACAGCAACGACGGGGGTGCCGAGCTTGTCCGCAAGCTCTTCCTTCGACATACCGCAGAGGAAAAGATCCCCCTCGGCACGCAGGGATGTGCGCGATATGAGAAGCGCGTCGCCAAGCGATTTTCCCACCAGCGCTTTCAAATAGTCTTCGCCGGTAAGCAGTCCCGCAACCGTGATCTCGGGACCGAAAAATTCGTTTTCCACGTCTTCGACACTGACGGTGAGAGAAGGCTCTTTTTCGGCGAGGATTGCCGCAAGCCTTGATAAAAGCGGATATGCCGCATGCCCCGTTGCTACCGTTACACGGCGCGGCGCAGCCGGCTTAGGGGCATCCGCAAGCGCATCGAGAAACTCATTTTCAAAGGAGGTGAGCATACCGACACCGTTTTCAAGCTGAAGATATCCTTCGTAGTGCTCTTCCGACGGCAAGGGGAGTCCCGCCTTTAAATAAAACTCGTCCGAGGCATGGAAAAGATACGCGCCGTATGCTGCCTGACATTTTGCAGAAAAATCCTCCACGGTGCGAACCACGGCAAGGCACTCCTCAGGGGTAAAGGGAGAAAGCGGATAAAGCCCCTCTCTGAACCTTGTAAGCCCTGCAGGGACGACGGAAACGCTGTCAAGCGCGGGATAGAGCGCGGCAAGGTCGTGCATGGAGCGCAAAAGCTCCTCTCCGTCGTTGACGCCGCGGCAAAGGACGATCTGCGCCGAGATGGTAATTCCCGCTTCGGCAAGCCTTGGAAGGTAAGAAAGCACCTCTCCCGCCCGCGGATTTTTCATCATTTTGACACGCAGCTCGGGATTGGTGGTATGCACAGAAACGCGAATGGGAGAAAGCCTCATCTTGATGATGCGGTCAATATCCGCATCCGTCATATTGGTGAGGGTAACGTAGCTTCCCTGCAAGAAGGAAAGACGCGAGTCGTCGTCCTTGAAATAGAGGGTATCTCTGTACCCCTTCGGCATTTGATCGATGAAGCAAAAAATGCATTTATTGCGGCAGGTGTGCTTGCCATCCATGAGGGGTGAAAAAAAGGAGAGCCCGATATCGTCGTATTCTCCCTTTTTGATCTTCACCTTGTATTCCTTTCCTTCACGGGAAAGAAGAAGCGCGATACGCCGCTCGGTGAGATAAAAGCGATAGTCAAGCACATCGGAAATTTCATGTCCGTTGATTGCAAGAAGGATATCTCCCGCAAGGATCCTTTTTTTTGCCGCGAGCGAGCCTTCCTCCACAGCGCATATTTTTACCATGTGGGATCTCCTTTCTTTCGATGTAAAAAACAGCCGTCGGCATCACCGACGGCTGTACATAGCTCTTACGAATCGGCGTTTGCTCCCTCGTCGGGTGCACTCGCGTCCGATGCGGGTGCCTCTATAGAAGTTGAAGTGTCTTCGTTCGTAGGCTTTTCTGCGTAATCGCCATACTTTTCTCTATTTCCGTAGTGCTTCCCGTAATACCTTCCGTACCGTCTGTATTTCCCGTAACGACGTCCGCGATAATAATAGGAGCTGCTACTATCCTCAACCTCGTTGACCATGATGCCTGCGATCTTCGCACCGACCTTTTCAAGGCTCTCCACAGAGGCCTGCACCGCGCGGTAATCGCTCTGCATCATACGAACGACCAAGATAAAGGCATCCACATGAGGAACGGCAATGGTAGCATCGGAGATGATACCGACAGGCGGAAAATCGACAAAGATAAAGTCGTATTCCTCGCGCACCTTTGCGACAAGCTCCGCAAGACGCGGACTGTACAGAAGCTCTGCCGGATTGGGGGGGCATCTGCCCGATGCCAAAAGAGACAGGTTTTCGTATTTGGTGGGAACGAGTAAGGGTGCATCCACCACACCTGCAAGATATTCGGAAAGTCCGCTCTCCGCTTCTGCTTCAAAGGCAACCTTTTGTGTCGGCTTTCTCATATCGCAGTCGATCAAAAGCACGCGCTTTCCGAGCATTGCAAAGGAAATGGCAAGATTGGCACAGGTGAGAGATTTTCCGTCGCTGGGCGATGCGCTTGTCACACCGAAGACCATACCGCCCTCTTTACCCGCACAGGAATAGAAAAGGTTGGTACGTGCCATACGGTACGCCTCGAGGACATGCATGGAGCTTGCCTCGGTAATGAGATGCTTGCCATGGTTTTCGCCATGATCGGGCTTTTCTTCTTTTGCGAAGAAGCGGTGGATGCCCGCTTTTAAGGATGTAAGATCAAACTTCATAACAAAACTCCCTTCTCACGCCGTTCAAAGCCGTGGGATCTGCCCAAGGATGGGGTGCTGGAAGCGGTTTTTGATGTCGTCCTCCGTCTTGATACGGGTATCAAGAATACTGTAGACGAGCACAACAACATAAGGAAGCACCGCGCCGATGACGGCACCAAGCAGGGTGTTCGTGGTGATATTGGGGGAAATGAGCGCACCGTTCTTCGGCTCGGCACTGACCTCCACATGGAAGATACCGTGAAGCAGGCTGTTGGAGCGCTCGTTGATGATATTGCCGAACGCATCGAGCAAAACGCGGGCATCCGACGAAGAATAAGCGCGGCAACGCACGGTAAAGACGGTCGTCACGCTGTCGTTGTCGGGAATCACAACAGAGAAGAAGGAAAGAAGCTGCGAGGGGGAATATTTGTTCTCAAGAACATACTTCGTATCGCCCTCGATCTGTGCGTGACGCTCTTCCACAAAGCGCAGCACATTCTCCATCGTTTTTTCGTTCATCAAATCCTCACTGAGGGTGCGAATGATCTTACCACCGACAACGAGGGTGTTATTCAAGGAAGTGAGATCCTCTACAGTTCCGTTTTTGGGTACCATGATATACTTTGCCGAGGACTGATAGACCTTTTGCACCGAAACAGTGGTATAGACCCAAAAGACAGCACTAAGCAAAATGGCACCGATGACCATGAAAAGTGCACTTTTTTTCAGTACGTTCCACAAATCCTTTACGGTAATTTCCATAAGCTCCTTGACTCCTTTTTTACAAAAGTCGGGCGACGCAAAAGTGCGCCACACCTCTAGCAATATCTTTTATAATATTAACACATTTTAGTGCGGATGTCAATACACGACGGCATTTTTTATATATTTTTAATAAAACTCCACTTTTTCAAAGAAAAATCAGTTTTTGCCCGTCGACCCAAAGCCGCCCGAGGCCCGCTCGGTTTCATCCAACGCTTCCACGACGTCGAGCTCTACGGACAGAAAAGGAGCGACCACAAGCTGCGCCACGCGCTCCCCAGCATCCACCGTTTGCTCGGTCATGCTGTGGTTGTGAAGCGCGACCATGATCTCACCGCGGTAGTCGGCGTCGATCACACCTACCTTGTTCGCGGGGGCAAGCCCACGCTTGGTGGCAATTCCGCTTCTGGCATAGATAAAGCCCGCGTATCCTTCGGGGATCGCAAGCGCAATACCCGTATGCACGAGCACCGTTTCCCCCGCCCCAACAGTCACAGCATCCAAGGCATAGAGGTCGAGTCCCGCCGCCGCGGTACTGCCGCGTGTCGGAAGGATGGCGCGTTCATCAAGCTTCTTTAATTTCACCTGCATTTTATTCTCCTTTGTCCGCAGAAGCGGGACATTTTTTCTTGAGATATTCGCCCGTATACGAGCCACGGACGCGCATGACCTCCTCCGGCGTGCCTGCGGCAACCAGCGTGCCTCCGCCGTCGCCCCCTTCGGGACCGAGGTCAATGATATAGTCGGCACATTTGATGAGATCCAAATTATGCTCGATGACGATCACGGTATTCCCTGCCTCCACAAGGCGGTCAAGAATGGCGATCAGCTTTGCAACGTCATCGGTGTGAAGACCCGTCGTGGGCTCATCGAGAATATAGACCGTTTTGCCCGTAGAGCGCTTGGCAAGCTCTGTCGCGAGCTTCACGCGCTGCGCTTCACCGCCCGACATGGTGGTAGAGGGCTGTCCAATCTTGATATAACCCAGTCCAACGTCAAATAAGGTTTGCAATTTTCGGGTAATGCTCGGAATACCGTGGAAAAAGGAAAGCCCCTCCTCCACCGTCATTTCAAGCACGTCGCTGATGTTTTTGCCCTTATATAAAACCTCGAGTGTTTCTCTGTTGTAGCGCTTACCGTGGCAGGTGTCGCACTTCACATAAACGTCGGGCAGAAAATGCATTTCGATCTTGCGTACGCCGTCGCCCTCGCATTCCTCGCACCTACCGCCTCTCACGTTGAAGGAGAAGCGACCTGCGCTGTAGCCGCGCGCCTTGGCATCGGGGGTAATGGCAAAAAGGTTGCGAATGTCGGTAAAGAGCCCCGTATAGGTCGCGGGGTTGGATCTTGGCGTTCTTCCGATGGGGGATTGGTCGATAGCGATAACCTTATCCAGCTTCTCGTAACCAAACACGCCGCCCGATTTTCCGGGATGGGTAAAGGCACGGTTGAGCTCACGCTGTAAGGTGCGCAAAAGCACCGCATTTACAAGAGAGGATTTGCCCGAGCCCGACACACCCGTAACGCAGGTGAGGGTACCGAGCGGAATAGAAACAGACAGCTTTTTGAGGTTGTTTTCTTCGGCATCCTTGACGGTGAGAAAGGAGCCGTTTCCGGGGCGTCTGCGCGTGGGAACGGGAATGCTTTTTCTGCCGGAAAGATAGTCTCCTGTAATGGATTCTTTACATTTTGCGACTTCTTCAGGCGTTCCCGCCGCCACGACGTAGCCGCCGTGAATGCCCGCACCGGGACCGATATCCACAAGGAAATCCGCTTCCTCCATCGTTTCCTCGTCATGCTCCACGACGATGACGGTGTTGCCGAGATCGCGCAGCTCCTTGAGGGTGGCGATTAGCTTACTGTTATCTCTTTGATGAAGTCCGATGCTCGGTTCATCGAGAATATAAAGCACACCGACGAGAGAGGAGCCGATCTGGGTTGCAAGACGGATGCGCTGTGCTTCTCCGCCCGAAAGTGAGCCTGCGCTTCTTCCAAGCGTGAGGTAGCCGAGTCCGACGCGTGAGAGGAAGGAAAGCCGCGCACGGATCTCCTTCAAGACCTCCTTTGCGATGCGTGCTTCACTCTCTCCAAGCGTAAGATTTTCAAAGAAGGGACCCAGCTTATCCACCGCCATACGGCAGACCTCATCGATGTTTTTCCCGCCGACGGTCACAGCAAGAACGTGCTCGGAAAGGCGCGCGCCGTGGCAGACGGGACAGGGAGCTTCCTCGATAAAATCGTCATAATAGTCCTGTCCGAACATCTTTGCCCGTCTTTCAATGGCTGAGATCACGCCTTCAAACGGGATGATCTGCTCACGGCGCACCTGCTCAAAATGGCGGACAACGTGATAGCTTTTATCCTTGACGCCGTAAAGAAGCGCATCAAACGCCTCCTTGGAAAAGTCCTTGATGGGAGTATCTAAGGTGAAGCCGAAGTCCTTGCCCACTGCGGCAAAAAGCGGACCTGCCCAACCGTCCTCCTCCATGGTTTTAAAGCCGTTGACGGCGATCGCCCCCTCTCTTAAGGAAAGAGAGAGATCGGGGATGATCTTTTCGGGAGATAAGATGCGTTCGCTGCCAAGACCGCCGCACTTGGGGCATGCGCCCATCGGGTTGTTAAAGGAAAACATGCGGGGCTCAAGCTCGCCGAAGGAGATGCCGTGCTCCTCGCAGGCGTATTTCTGCGAAAAGGAAAATACCTCTTCCTCGCCCTCACGCGGTACGGTACGGATCTCGACTCTGCCATCGGCAAGGCGAAGCGCCGTTTCCACCGAATCGGCAAGGCGGGAGCGGATATCCTCCCGCATCACAAGGCGGTCAAGCACCACCGAGAGGTCGTGCTTTTTGTTTTTTTCGAGCTTGATCTCCTCGGAGAGTTCATACTGAATACCGTCCGCAAGCACCCTGACGTAGCCCGAGCGGCGCGCGTCGGCAAGCACCTTTTCATGCGTTCCCTTCTGCCCCTTTACGATGGGGGCAAGCACAAGAAAGCGCGTCCCCTCGGGAAGCGCTAAGATCTGCTCTAGGATCCGCTCCGTGGTCTGCTGTCGGATCTCCTTGCCGCAGACAGGGCAATGCGGCACGCCGACGCGTGCGTAAAGAAGACGGAGATAATCGTAGATCTCGGTGACCGT
>SVTN01000058.1 GCA_015063765.1 Oscillospiraceae bacterium
TATCCCGATATTCCCGAATTTTACATGCCCGAGCTTTCCTTTTCTAAAAGCAAAAGCTCACGCGTGGAAAATTCGGGAATATCGGGATAGGTGTGCTCCTCCTGCGTGTCGGGAAGGAGGGTTGAAAAGATATCAAGCTGACCCGCTACATTTCCGCGCTTTTTATTCAGCACCGTATCGATCAGCTCCTCGTAGGTGGCAAGAAGCTGACTGCGGAAGAGTCCAAAGCTGTCAAAGGCACCGCTTTTGATCAGAGCCTCTACCTGTCTTTTTCCAAGCTCACCGTCCGCCATGCGCGAAAGGAAGCTCTCAAAGCTTGTAAATACGCCGTTTGCCTCTCGCTCTGCGATCAACTGCTCAACAAAGCGCACACCGACGTTTTTCAGCGCCAAAAGTCCAAAACGGATGTTTCCGTTGTGTACATGAAAATGCATGCGGCTTTCGTTGATATCGGGCGGAAGCACGCGAATGCCGCGCCTGTGCGCATCTCCAATATATTCTGCAATCTTGGGAGCAGAACCGAGAACAGAGGTTAAAAGCGCACAAAAATATGCGGCAGGATGATGCTTCTTCAAATATGCCGTCCGATACGTCGTAACAGCGTAGGCGGTTGCATGGCTTTTATTGAAGGCGTAATTGGCGAAGCTCGCCATATCGTCAAAGATCTTGCCCGCGAGGGCTTCCTCGATGCCGTTTTGCGCGCATCCCGACAAAAACCGCTCACGCTCCGCCTCAAGAACATCTGCCTTTTTCTTGGACATGGCACGGCGCACAAGATCCGCACGCGCCAAGGAGTATCCCGCAAGCGCACGGAAGATCTGCATGACCTGCTCTTGATAAACGATACATCCGTTTGTCACGGACAGAATATCCTTCATGACGGGAAGATCGTAGGTAACCTTTTCCTTCCCATGTTTTCTGGCAATGAATGTGGGGATGGAATCCATCGGGCCCGGACGGTAAAGCGCGATTGCCGCTGTGATCTCCTCCAAGGACGACGGTAGCAGCTGCGTCAGCATCTGTCGCATGCCGCCCGACTCCAACTGAAACACGCCGGAGGTATCGCCTTCCGACAGCATTTTATAGGTCTTTTCATCGTCAAGGGGGATCTTTTCCAGCGAGAAGGAAGGGTCGCTCTCCTTCACCTCGCGCTCGGCATCCTTTAAAATAGTCAGATACCGAAGTCCTAAAAAGTCAAACTTAACAAGTCCCAGCTCACTGACCGCATCCATATCGTATTGCGTGACGGCAGTATCGCCGCCGAGTGCAAGAGGAACATAGTGGGATACGGGATGCTCGGTGATCACCACACCGGCGGCGTGGGTGGAGGCGTGCCGCGGCATTCCCTCTATTTCCATGGAAATATCCAAAAGGCGGCGAACGTCCTCAGAGGAATCGTATTTCTCGCGGAGAGCCTTGTCCGCAAGCGCGTCCCGAATGGTGATGCCAAGGGCGTGCGGAATGGATTTTGCGATCTCATCCACATCCTTATAGCTAAGTCCGAGAACGCGACCGACGTCTCTTACTGCCGCGCGTGCGGCAAGCGTACCGAAGGTTACGATCTGTGCCACATGCTCTACCCCATAGCGGCGTTTCACATACTCAATGACCTCATCACGGCGTGAGTAGCAAAAGTCAATATCAAAGTCGGGCATGGAAATGCGTTCGGGGTTCAAAAAGCGCTCGAACAAAAGGTCGTATTTCAAGGAATCGACATCGGTGATCCCGACGAAAAAGGCAACAAGACTGCCCGCACCCGAGCCACGTCCCGGCCCCACGGGAATATCGTTCTCCTTGGCGTACCCCACAAAATCACGGACAATGAGATAATATTCATCAAAGCCCATTTCATGGATTACAGAAAGCTCGTACGACATTCGTTCGAGATACGCTTCCTCGGGATGCAAGGAAAAATCAAGTCTTCCCTCCGCCTTTAAGCGCTCAAAGCCCAGGCGGGACAGGCGTGCAAGCTCTTCCCCGGGCGTTCCATGTTCAACAGGAAAAACGGGAAGCTGAAACTTTCCGAAGGAAAAGGAAAAGTCGCACATCCTTTCGATCTTCTCGGTATTCTCGATCGCCCCCTCGAAGCCGCGGAACAGCTGCTCCATCTCCACGGTGCTTTTATAGTAAAACTCGTCCCGCTCAAAGCCCATGGGGCGTCCGTCTGAAAGCACGCTTCCTGTCTGAATACACATCAAAACAGCCTGCATTTCGGAATCGGCGCGGCGAATATAGTGTACATCGTTGGTGGCAACCATGGGAATTCCCGTTTCGAGAGAAATATCTCTTATGGCCTCTCTGACCGTCTTTTCCTCAGGAATACCGTGGTTTTGGATCTCAAGATAAAAGCTGTCGGGCTCAAAAATATCGCGCATTTCAAGAGCCGATGCTTTCGCCCCCGCAAGATCGCCTTCCAGAATTTTTTGCGGAATTTCACCCGCAACACAAGCAGAAAGCGCAACAAGACCTGCGCTATGCTTGCGCAACAGATCTTTATCAATGCGCGGACGCGAATAAAAGCCCTCCGTAAAGCCGAGGGAAACCATCTTGATCAGGTTTCGGTAACCCTCTTCATTTTTGACAAGCAAAACAAGATGATATCCCGAAGAATCCCTCTTGCCGTCGCGGTCAAAGCGTGTGCGACGCGCAACGTAGACCTCGCACCCAATGATGGGCTTGATGCCCTCGGCGACGCAAGCCTTATAAAAACGAACGGCACCGTAAAGAACGCCGTGATCGGTCAGCGCGACAGCGGTGTGTCCCGCTTGCTTTGCCGCCTTTGGAAGTGCCGAAATGCGGCACGCACCGTCTAAAAGGCTATATTCGCTGTGCAAATGTAAATGTGTAAAGCTGCCCATTTCGCACTCCTTTCATTTTTTTGGGGTTATTTTTTTAAAGCTACTTCCCTTTTTTCAGCCAGCTCCATAATTTTTTGCAATCTGTGATTGACCCCCGATTTCGTCAGGGGGGGCGTTGTTAATGCCGCAAGCTGCGTTAAGCTTGCCTCAGGGTAAGTAAGGCGAAGCTTGGCAACATCGTAAAGCTCCTCGGGGAGCGAAGAAAGTCTGTCCTCTTCCTCCATCCGACGCAGTATAGCAAGCACCTTCGCCGCGGCATTGACGGCGCGGGTAATGTTCCCCGCCTCACAGTTTGTCCGTCGGTTCGCCTCGTTGCGAAACTGTTTTTCTATTTTGCAGTTCATCAGCAAAAACGCGGCGTCGTTGATTCCGAGAACGGTCAAGACATCCTCAATAGCGGAAGAATCCTTAAAATATAACAGCGTTTCACCCTTGCGCGTTGCAAGCTTGGGAGAAAAGCCAAGATCGTTTTCAAAAAACGGTAAAAAAGCTTCCGCGCGATCGCCGAGGGAAAACTCAAGATGATATGCTTTTTTAGGATCGGAAAAATGTCCTGCTGCAAGAAAAAGTCCTCTTAAATGTGCCGCAGCGCACGCGGGACAGGGCTTATGCAGATGTGTTTGGGAAAAATCCGCGGAAAGATCCGCAAGATATTTTTTCGCGGCAGGGCTTTCAAAACGCAAAACGTGCAAGCGTCCGCCATGGTTTCCGGAAATCGGCTCAACTTCACGCCCAAACTGCTCCTTTACAAGATGCATAGCAAGCTCTAAGGTGCCCTTATGCGCAAGACTGAGCGCGACCTCGCCGCTCTCTTCCAAGCGTCCTCTTGCTGCAAGCAAGCCGTACAGCATGTTTCTTCTGCAGCAAGGCTTCTTGAACGGTGTTTCTAACATCTCGTTTTTTATCGTGTCTAAAAAGGTCATTTATCATATCCTTCTCAGTTTTATTCGACATATTCGATTTCGGGTGTGAGTGAGATCTGAAACTTTCTTTGCACCTCATCCCGAATGAGTGATATCAAGGCAAGAACATCCTTTGCCGTAGCCCCGCCAAGGTTGACAATAAAGCCCGCGTGCTTCAAGGAAACGGCGGCACCGCCGACGCGAGCCCCCTTTAAACCGGCTTGCTCAATGAGTGCCGAAGCATACCCGTCCTTCGGTCGTAAAAACGTGCTTCCGGCACAAGGCAATGCCGTCGGCTGGGTTTCCATTCGCTTTGCTATGCTCTGCCTCATTTTTTCTCTTATATTTTCTTGATTTCCATGAGGGAGCGTAAATTCCGCTGACAGAATGATGGTATCGCGCTGTTCAAAAAATGCAGAGTGACGATAAGAAAAATCCAAATCTTTTCTTGCAAATGTTTCGATCTTTCCGCTTGAAGTACGATACGCAGAAACAAAAGCAAGATGATCTGAAACAGTAGCGCCAAAAGCACCTGCGTTCATAAAAACAGCACCGCCAACCGTACCGGGAATTCCGTACAGGGGAGCAAATCCGTCAAGAGAATGCTCTGCCAGCGTGCGGCAAAGAACATTCAGGGGTGTCCCCGCCGCCGCGCGTGCCGTTTTTCCTAAAATGCTGATCCCGCGTACATGCCTTGTTGATACGACAGCACCCCGAAACCCATCGTCGGAAAACAGAAGATTTGTACCGTTGCCGATCACGCGAAACGGGATTTTTTCGCTCTTCAAAAAGCATAAAAGTGCGAGAAAAGCCTTCTCGGTATCGGGAAGCAAAATGGCATCTGCAGGACCGCCGATCCGAAAGGATGTATAGTCGGAGAGCGGCGTATTCCACAAAACGGGAAGCCGCTCGGTCAAACAAAATTCTCGTAATTTCTTTTCCATACCCACTCCTTAATAGAAAGTGTTTATGGATAGTATATGCCCTAGAGGCCCTTTCTGTTACAGGTCTGTACCGCGCAGCATATCGCGTGCCGCCTCTCTTTGGGATTCCGTTACGGCAATACCGCCGAGAATGCGTGCAAGCTCTTCAATACGCTCTTCGTCGGAGAGGAGCTTGACCGAGGACTCGGTCCTTCCCTCTTTTTCTTGCTTATAGACCAACAAATGCCGGTGTGCAAGCGAAGCGATCTGCGCCGAGTGCGTGATGGAAAGGATCTGTGCGTTTTTCGCAGACGCAAGCAAGGAAAAACCGATCTTGCGTGAGGTCTTTCCCGAAACACCGGTATCCACCTCATCGAAAATAACCGTCGGCAGTCCGTCGTGCGCGGCGATCACCGTTTTGATGGCAAGCATAATACGGGACATTTCGCCGCCGGAAGCATTTTTCGCAATGGGAATGTAAGGCTCTCCAACGTTAACGGACGCCATGAATACAACGTCATCCGTACCGCTTTCGGTAAAGATGGGATCCCCGTCGCGCATTTTCGCCGTAACGTCAATGCGAAGCTCTGCCGCAGGCATATCCAGCGCACGAAGATTGTCTACGATTTCCTTTTCTAAGCGCTTTGCGGTTGCTTCTCTTGTTTTCCGCAAGGAATCCGCCGCCGCACACGCCTCTTTTTTGACCGCATTATATTCCGCTTCGAGCTCCGAAATGCGGTCGTCCGCTCCCTCGATGGTTGCAAGGCGTTCTCTTGCATCATTGGCAAAGGCGATCACCTTTTCGAGCGTTCCGCCATATTTGCGCGTCAGCTTTGAAAGCTCGGCAAGGCGCGTTTCCACACGGTCAAGCGCCTCGGTAGGATCAGCGCCGCCAAAATCGGAAAAGAGATCAATACGGTCGGCGAGTGCTTCAATTTCAACCAAATGCCCTTCTAAAGCATCTGCGATCTCTCCCGCTTCGGGAAGCACCTCGGTAATGGTACGCAGGGATGCCGCCGCACGGTCGATAATATAGCAGGCGTTTCCCTTTTCCGCACCGCGCAAGGCACGATAAGCAAAGCCCGCTTGCTTTGCAATTTTTTCGCTGTGGCGCAAGCGAAGCTTTTCTTCAAACAAAGCCTCTTCTTCGCCGCTTTTCGGTGCGACAGCGTCAATTTCGCTTAACTGATAACGCAAGGTTTCCAGCGTGCGTATCTTTTCGCTCTCATCCATCCGCAAGGCATCTATCTCGCGTGCGATCGACGTAAGCTTACGGTACAAAAGACTGTAAGCCTCTTTTTCCGCATCGTTATGCGCGGCAATGTCAAGGATCGAAAGCTCGCTTCCCTCGCGGCGCAAAAATCCGTTGTCCTCTTGCGTATGAATATGCAAAAGGTAGGGAAAGGTGTCACGAAGCAAGGAAAGACTCACCGCTTTTCCGTTGATGCGGCACACGTTTTTTCCATCGGTGGAAACGGTGCGCGAAAGCTCCAAGCAGCCCTCGTCATCGGGAAAAACGCCGAAGAGTTCAAGCGATGAGAGCGTTGCATCCGAAAGCTCCGAAAAAAGTGCGCTAACTGTCGCGCGGTCCTCGCCGTGTCGGATCAGCTCACGGTCCGCCTTCGCTCCTGCAAGAAGATAAAGGCTTTCCATCATCACGCTTTTTCCCGCACCCGTTTCACCGGTGATTGCGGTAAAGCCACGGTCAAAGTCCGCATCCATGCGCCGAATGACCGCCATATTTTCAATATGCAACGATAAAAGCATCTTTCTCTCCTTTCTTGGGTTTTTAAAAATTATTTTTCAAGAAGCGCCTTGACCTTATCACAGAAATGTCCTGCACGCGAAGCATCGCGCACCACGACGAAAATAGCATCGTCACCCGCAATGGTTCCCAAAATTTCGGGAAGATTTTGCGAGTCAATATATCCCGCAACTGCGCTTGCAAGTCCCGGATAGGTCTTGATCACGACCATATTTCCCGCCGCATCAATGGATACGACAGAGTCAGTCATCACATTGCCAAAGGGGTGCGAGTTGTTTTCCTTCTTTTGCGGGACGGCATAGCAGTAGACACCGTGTGCGGAGATGCCCTTGATGAGGTTCAACTCACGGATATCGCGAGAAACCGTCGCCTGCGTCACCATGTAGCCGCACTCCTTCAGCCGCAGAAGCATCTCCTCCTGCGTTTCGATCTCGTAGCGGCGGATCAGATCTAAGATCTTGTTTTGTCTTGCTTTTTTAAGTACCATCGTTTTGCTCCTTAAAAATGCTGTGTATTCATTTTGGTTGAAAGCACCTCAAGAAGCCTGCGCGGCTTTAAGGTGATCAGCCGTACACGCTTCGGCGAGCGCGAAACCAAAACACTCTCCCTTGCGGCGAGCGGGATCGCGGTACTTCCGTCTAACGAAATGTGCACAGAATCGCCGCGCGTGCTCATGTTGACGATGCGCAAGGCGGCATCGGAGGGAAACACGAGCGAGCGTGAAAAGAAGGAGCGCGGACAGATGGGTGTCACGCAAAGTGCGTCCATCGTTTCGTCAAGCACGGCACCGCCCGCGGACAAGGAATAGGCGGTCGAGCCGGTCGGCGTTGCCACGATCAGACCGTCAGCGCGGTAATCAAGATAGCTTTGCTTTTCAAAAAGTCTGAGATCCGCAAGATGTCCGCCGCCGTCGATCACCATATCGTTGAGGGCACAGCCAAGCACCTCTTCTTCCCCGTTTTCCTTTTGCAGGCGGACATCAAGAAGCATTCTGGCTTGCTCGGTATATGTATCGGTGGCAAGTGACGAAAGGGAGTCGATTTCCGTGGGATCAAGAGATGCAAGATATCCAAGGCGTCCCATGTTGATGCCAAGAAGCGGGATATCGAAGCGTGCCGCATCGGTTGCCGCATGGAGCATGGTACCGTCGCCACCGAGCACGATAAGAAGCTCTGCGTCACGCGGAAGCTCCCCCTCGGGATATTCGACAGCCCCCGCATCTAAAAGCAGATCGTTGCCGCTCTCGGTGTATACGCAGGTACAAAAGCCACGCAAAACCTCAAGCACGCGCAAGGAAAGCGCAAACGAGGGATCCTTTTCGGTATTTGGAAGAAGAATGACCTTTTTCATTTTTCACTCCTTCTAAGATTTACGGAGCCTTCGGTAAAGAAAACGCCGCTAAAAATTCAAGATTTCCGTCCCCACCGTGAATGGGGGAAGGTATGCTTCCGATCAAACGGAAGCCGAGAGTATTGGCATATTCACATACACGGGTCAAAGCCTTTTCCGCAAGCCGCTCGCTTTTCACAATTCCCTTTTTCGTCAAAGCATCCCGTCCAAGCTCGAACTGCGGCTTGACTAAGGAAACAAGCACACCGCCCTCTTTCATCGTAGCAAAAAGCGCGGGAAGGATCAGGGTTTGAGAAATAAAGGAAACGTCCATGACAGCAAAGGTCGGTGTCCTTTCAAACATGGAAGCCTCGAGATTCCGTGCGTTGGTGTTTTCCATGGAACAGACACGCGCGTCTTCAAGAAGCGTCGGGTGTAATTGTCCCGTTCCCGAATCTACAGCGTAGACAAAGGAAGCTCCGCGCCGTAATAGGCAATCGGTGAATCCGCCGCTGGATGCCCCGACGTCAATGGCGATCTGCCCTTCGGGAGAAAGATGAAACGCATCGAGCGCCGCTTCCAGCTTTAAGCCCCCGCGCCCGACATAGCGTTGCAGGGGATTTTCCGTCACCGTAACGGTAGCACCGTCGGGAAGGTCAAAGGAGGGTTTATCTACAACGGCGCCATCCACGAGAACAGCACCCGTTTTTACCATCTCCTGCGCCTTGGCGCGACTGACGGCAAGCCCGTTTTCTGCCATATATTTGTCAATTCGCATGATTATTTTTTGCGCGCAAGCAGATAGTCTGCAAGCTCGATGAGAGTATCGCTCTTTTCATAGGAGGATACCGCCGCCTTCGCGCTTTCGGTCAAGCGATCGGCATACGCCTTTGCCTCTTCGGGCGAGAGAAAGCTTAGGAAGGTCGTCTTCCCTTCCTCCTTATCGCTTCCGATAGGCTTACCGAGCTCCGCTTCATCTCCGATCACGTCAAGAAGGTCGTCAATGATCTGAAAGGCAAGTCCGATCAGCCTTGCATAGGTGCAAAGGGCGTGCGTGGTCGCTTCGTCCGTCACACCTGCCGCCAAGAGTCCAAGGCGCACAGATGCGGTAATCAAAGCACCCGTTTTGAGGGAATGCGTTTTTACAAGCGTTTCAAAGGAGGGTGGGGTTTCCTCAGCGGCAAGATCCATGATCTGTCCGCCTACCATCCCTTCTGCCCCTGCCGCCTCGCTGAGTACGCGAACAGCGGCAATTTTCGTATCCGCAGGAAGGTCAGCTGCGCAAAGGATCTCAAAAGCGCCCGTCAAAAGCGCGTCCCCTGCCAAGGTCGCGGTGGCTTCCCCGTAAACCTTGTGGTTTGTGGGCTTGCCGCGGCGCAGATCATCGTTGTCCATAGAGGGGAGATCGTCATGGATCAAGGAATAGGTATGCACCATTTCAAGCGCAGATGCAAAATAAATGGCATCCTTTACCCCTGCTCCAAACATCTCGGCTACCGAAAGGGTCAAAAAGGGGCGAATGCGCTTGCCGCCCGCTAGGGTACTGTAGCGCATGGAGGCATACAGCGACAAAAGATCCTTGTCCTCGGTCGTTAAGATCTGACCGAGAAAATGCTCCACCTTACCGGCGGAAGCCAAAAGCTTGTCTTCGATATTCAAAGCGTGTCGCCTCCCTTCTCTTCAAAGGGGACTTCGCTGACACCGTTTGCATCCTTCAAAAGGATCTTTACCTTCTGCTCGGCAGTTTCTAACTTTTCGGTACAAAAGCGCACGAGTGAGATTCCTTCCTCAAACGCCTTCAGCGAGGCATCAAGATCTTCACTCCCCGCTTCAAGCGTGCGCACAAGTGCTTCCAAGCGCGCAAGAGCGGCTTCAAAGGTAATTTCAGCGTTTTCAGCCTTATTCATTTCAAATTCCTCCATCGGTATCGTGCTTTTTCGCCGTGATCTCACCGTCCGAAAGACGTAAGGAGAACGGCATTCCGTCATCCACCTCGGACACGGAGCGGATAACCCTTCCCTCACGGGTGGCGACCGCGTATCCTCGCGTCAGGACGGAAAGCGGACTTAAGGCGTTGAGTCTTGCCGCTAAGGTTTCAAATGTCGAGCGCTCGGTCCCCAGCCTTTTATCAAGGGATATTTCGAGTGCTCTTGACAGTATATCAAGCGTTTGTCTTTGTTGGCGGTACAGCCCCGCGGGATCTGTGAACAACCGACGGGATGCAAGCGCCCTCAGCTTTTCGTTGCCCGATGCGATCTTGTGCCGACAAAGCATCTCCAAACGCTCCGTCACGTTGCGGAAGCGACGAACAAGCTCTGTGCTTTCGGGCACGGCAAGCTCCGCCGCCATGGACGGAGTCGCGGCGCGGACATCGGCAACAAAATCGCAGATGGTAAAATCGCTCTCATGCCCGACAGCAGAGATCACGGGAATGGGAGAGGCGGCGACCGCACGTGCAAGTGCTTCGTCGTTAAACTCCCAAAGATCCTCGGCAGAGCCGCCGCCGCGACCTAAAATGATCACGTCAACGTTTTTGCTTTCGGCAAAATAGGCAAGTCCCGAAATCAAAGATTCTGCCGCCCCCTCTCCTTGCACCTGTGCGGGATACAGAAGCACCTCGGCAAAGGGAAAACGGCGTCCCAAAATACGGATGATATCGCGCACCGCCGCGCCCGTGGGAGAGGTGATGACACCCA
>SVTN01000059.1 GCA_015063765.1 Oscillospiraceae bacterium
GAGCACCTCAAGGCGCTCTTCACTGCGGCTGCTCCCTTCACGTATGATTTGGAAAACGGATATTGGATCGACCTCGTAGCAGGCGAAAAGGCACTTCTCGGTAACGCCTCCAAGGATTATTGGAAGAGCGAAAACGGCATGATCGGATATGATATTTTCTGGGGTCTTGGAGAAGTGGACGCTACCACGGGAGAGGTCACCTACACGAGCGATACCTCCGCATACAACAACTATAAGACCAACGGCACTCGTCTTGAGCTCGGCATTGATCTTCTGCCCAAGGACGATTATACCGTAGAATATACGGCACAGATCAACCCCGTTTATGTGACAGATGCAGACGGTAACAAGATCGGCGAAACGTTTTTGTTAAGCACGACCGGAAATACACCCGGCAGTCAGCAGGGCGGAACAACAGGATATGATGCAGTGTTCTCGCTTGGTTATCTTACAGCCTGGACGACAAACCGAGACGGTAAGTTTTCCGGTTCCGGTTACCGCGGCAACTGCCGTTGGGCAGTCTGCGGCTACCCCTCTTGGGACTCGAACGCTGCGTACGATGCTACCACGCCCGGCAGCCTGTTTATGCCGAACGGCGAAATACACGTCTATACCTTCGCGCGTGACGAGTATAACAACGCATCTACCGATGAACTGACAGCAAAGTATACTCTCCTGCGTGACGATGTTACCGTTCATACCAAAACAAACAGTCTCTCCGCAGTCAGCGGCAGAAACGAGAGCTATGTTCGTCCCGATCATGCTGTAGACGATACCGGTTACTTCTACTTTGCTGAGCGTATCTCCAGTCAAGTGTTTGCTGTCCGTGTTTACGATATTGTTTTAAGTGATGCGGAGCGCGCGCAGAACCGCGCAGTAGACATCATCCATTACTACGGCTTAAAGGTGGATGATACGGTTTGGACGGATTCCGAAAAAATGGAAAACATCGTCGCAGTTCTCAAAGACAAGGGCTTTGCTAACGACCCCGCTGAAAAGGAGTTGATGAAGCTAGAGCTGCAGACGATGATCTCTGCGGAAACAGTAACGCAGGATGTTTCCGAATATGTTTCCCTCTACGTAACCGATGGACTTGTCGGTCTCCATTTTGCCGATGACTCTGTGAATTTTGCTAGCGGTACTTGGGCAAATCAGGCGCCGAACGGCAATTATGCAGACGCGACCTTGAAAGGTGCATGGCAAAGATACGGTAAGGGTATCGGCTACCGTATCGTCCCGACGGATACCAAAACGACCTCGACGCTCGTGACCGAACACGGTGGCGGTGTTTCGTTGGACAACGCCTATGAGAACCTTGATAACTTCACCGTAGAGACCTTTGCAAAGGCTTACGGTGCTACCGATGCCGAGGGCAACCGTATCAGCAACGGTGCGCATAAATCGGAAATCAACAACTTCCGCTTTGGTCTTTTGACCTCGCTTGGTTGGATGTCCCTGAATAACAACCTGAACAACCGTTGGGCGGTGGCTGCCATTGCGTATACGGGTAGTAACTGGACGACAGCACAGGGTTATGCCAAGGAAGGCGCGACGTCGGCCACTACGGCGAATGACACAAACTGGTACAGCGTGGGTACTACTATTCCTACGGCAGCACTCATGACTGCCACAAAGGTAACCGATGAGGATAGCATCGCATATGCGGTTACTTATAACAACGCTGCAAAGGCAGCGGCAAGCTTTGATGTCCCTGCAGAGCAACATGCAACTGTTGCGGCATATAGTGGAAGCGGAATTTTCGAAACCGCGCGCCGCTTCTCCCTCTTCAATGTTGTCGCGGCAGATATCTATTCTGTTCGCGTATATAACAAAGTGCTGACGGCAGACGAAAAGGCACAAAACCGTCTTGCTGACCTGCTTTACTACCATGACGTGAATATTCCCGAAAACTTCGCGCAGGATAAGGACGCTCTCCTCGCCGTTGCAAACAACGCTAGTGTAAAGAGCATTTCGATCTCCGAGGATGCAGCTGCAAAGGCAGCCAATAAGGCAGCCCTCGAAGCTGCCATTGCCGAGGTTTCCAAGAAGGTTACCGTTACGGTAGGCGGCGAAACGCTGAAGACCGATATCATTCTCTCGGACGGCTCCTACGAGCTTCCCGAAGAGATCGGCGAAAAGAAGGTCATCGCATGGAAGATCAACGGCGGCGACGCCGTGCTTCCCGGCACATCCGTATCTGTGGACGGTGATATGACCGCAGATGCCGTCGTTGTGGATTCTCCCAAGACGAGCACCTCTGTCAGCGTAAAGACCTCCGCCGTAGCGGACGATCTTGCAATGCGCTTTACCGCTTCCATCTCTCGCTCCGATTTTGAAGCGATTGCAGAAGCCTACGGCAGAGAAAAGCTGACGGTCGGTATCCTTATCACACCCGCAAAGTATGTCGAGATGGCAAACGGTGTCTTCACCCGTGAAGCGCTCCGCGCCATGGTAGATGACGAGAGCGACGTGGAGGGCGCACCTGCATTCGTTAACATTCCTTCGCCCAATGGCTTCTACTCCACCGATGCGACCACTATGACCATTGCAGGAAGCTTGTACCGCTTCTCCGAAGCAACGAGAGAAAATAACCCTGCATTTGCTGCAATTGGCTATGTGGACATTGATGTGGATGGAGATCTCACGACCGACCTTACCCTTTACGGCGAGTATAACCCCGCCGCAAACCACACGGTCAAGGAAACCTTCGCGAAGGCAAGACCCTTCATGACGAATACCCAGAAGACCTGGATCGACTCTCTCATCAATAGCTTCCTCAAATAATCGCAAAAACTCAAAACGGCAGAGCATGCGTGATACTCCGTTAAGAGTATCACGCAACTCTATTCGCCTACGGCGAGTGATATTGCTGCGCAGTTGTATTCGGCTTACGCCGAGTGATATTGCGGTTTTGACGCATATTTGCGTTAAAACCGAGTTTATAGGCGAATAGAATATCACTGCAAGGCAAAGCCTTGCAATATCACTTCCCGTAAGGGAAATATCACTCTTTGCGTCAGCAAAGAATATCACTTTAAACCACAAAAAAGAGAGAACATTTCGGATTTCCCGATTTGTTCTCTTTTTCTGTTTGTAATATGGGTTTGGGCTTAGCCCTTAAAGCATTTGTACGGACAAATACGATGCTCACACTTCAATCGATACCTCGGTATCCGAGGTATCGAAGTCGCGCTTCCGCAAGCCTATCCGCTCCCCTATAAATATACGAAAGCTATCCGTTCCTCTATAAATCTCCCTTGCGCCACAACTCTGGCTTGCATTTTAATCGATACCTCGGTATTCGAGGTATTGAAAGCCCCACTTCCAAAAACGTTTCCACATCTCTAAGAACCTTTCGCCTCAGCGCATGAGCAGGGCAAGGCACATTTGTCAATACCTCGGTATTCGAGGTATCGAAGCCGCGCTTCCGAAAACGTTTCCACATCTCTAAGAACCTTTCGCCTCAGCGCATGAGCAGGGTAAGGCACATTTGTCGATACCTCGGTATTCGAGGTGTTGACAGAAATTAACGGATAAAAACAGTACTTCCGATCGGGATGCTTTCGTATAGCCATCGGCTATCCTCCTGCCTTAACCGCACACACCCGTGGGAGATGCGCATTCCCATGCGTCCGTCGATGATTTCACTCCCACCCCAGTCAAACAGCACCGAATGAAACATATATCCGCCGTAAAAGCACAAGGCGTATCGGCAAAGGTAAAGTGACTCCTTTCCAATCGACGCGCATTTGTAGGAGATCTCAAACCGCCCCGAGGGCGTGGGATGTGCCGCATCTCCCACGGTGCAGGGAAGAGAGCGAATGACCTGCCACCCTTCGTCGGCATATTCCAAAACGTAAAGCCGAATGCGCGAAAGATCCACCCATAAAATATAATCCGTTTTGCTTGACAAATGTTCACCTGCATAAAGTGCGATCATATCCCCGTCCACCGATGGAAGCACAGGCTCGCTCTTTGAAATCGGCTCGACGGAGTCCCACGGCACACGCACGCGTATGCCCTTACTGCCACCGACCAGATAATACTTTTCCGACTCCGCCTCAAAAAGCCGCACGCGCGTCCCCGAAGCAAGTCCCTCTGCATCCTGTTTTAATATCCCTTCATATATATATGAAGGAAAGAAACGCTCGACATTCGCTTCAGCAACCGCCCCCGTCGGCATCTGCCAAAGGATCAAAATCAAGGCAAAAAGCAATCCAATTCGCCGCATCTTCAACTCCACATGTTTTTATTTAGTTTGTGCAAGAAAACAAAAAAATCCCGTTTGTAAAAACGGGATTTTTTTCATAACTTTGGAGCAGATGACGGAGATCCCCTTCGGGGGCGGAATGCCTTGCCGCCGCTCTGCAAGCAGGCGTCGCTCTACGGCATCCCTTCGCACCAGCGCAACTTCGTTGCCGTGTTTGCTTCAATCCATCACTTGTGCCAAAGAAAAAACACCCGTGAGGGTGTTTTTTCTTTGGAGCAGATGACGGGAATCGAACCCGCGTATCTGGCTTGGGAAGCGAGCGCTCTGCCATTGAGCTACATCTGCAAGTAGTATGATTTTAGCACAAAACATTTCGTTTGTCAATAGCGAAGAAAATGTTTTTTCGTCAAAAACAAAAAAACCGTGTCGGTGAGAGGACACGGTTTTTTTGAACGGCTCTGCGTGGGTTAGTCGCGAAACCGTAAGGGTTTTTATGCCATTGCGTTGAGCTTCAGGGTGAAGGCGCTCTTTCTGTGTGCGGCAGCGTTCTTGTGCATGATACCGCGTGCGGCAGCCTGGTCAACCTTCTTCACAACAAGCTTGTAAGCCTCGGTTGCAGCAGCCTTATCGCCGGAAGCAACTGCGGCGTTGAACTTCTTGATCACAGTGCGAAGCTGAGTCTTGACCATCTGATTCTGGAGAGTCTTGGTCTGGATGACTTTAATGCGCTTCTTAGCGGACTTGATGTTTGCCATTTCGATAACCTCCTCTTTCTAATTGTGATATGTCAGCTGCAACTGAGAGGGTGTGCAGACTGAAATCTTTTCATACTCAAGTATTATAACATACGTTTTTTAAAATAGCAAGCCTTTTTTCAAATTTTTTTGCCTTTTTTGAAAAAATAATTTTCTTATGTATAAAAACGGCAAAGCGTGTCCATAATCTGCACAAAGAAAAAAGGAGAATACATATGAAAAACCTGGTTGCTGCCCTGATTACCGCCACGCTTGCCCTCTTTGTCGTTTTCGCGCTTCCCACATCGGGAGAGGAAGCCGTCTATGAAAACACCCTGCGCCTGCACGTTCTTGCCGCATCGGATGCAACAGAAGACCAAACCGCAAAGCTCCTCGTCAGAGATGCGGTGTTGGAAGATCACGGAGAAGCCTTCCTCGCCTGCGCCACCAAGGAGGATGCGGAAGAATATCTCTCTTTGCACCTTTCTTCGATAGAAAAAACGGTAGAGAACACCCTTGCGGAAAACGGCTTGGCGTACTCTTTTACGGTCACCCTCACAGATGAATATTTTGATACGCGCACGTACGAAGCGGTCACTCTGCCCGCGGGAAATTACACCGCGCTTAAGATCACCCTCGGGGAGGGAAAGGGACAGAATTTTTGGTGCATGCTGTATCCCGCCCTTTGTGTCGCACCTGCACTTGGAGAAGAGATCACCGCCGAGGACGCCTATGAGGACGCCGCCTATGAGCTTGTGACAAACGGCTATGCCGTCCGCTTTCGGACGCTTGAGCTCTTTTCCTCCTTCTTCGATTAAAAAGCAAGGCAAAAAGCCTTGCTTTTTTCTTTTTTTAAAAGGAAACCTTGACTTTAAGCCTTGCTTGTGTTAGAATAAAGCCAAATAAATCCCTATTATTTAAGTAAGGAAGAAAACATGCGTATTGTCGTTAAAGTCGGAACCTCCACCCTCGCACACGAGGGCGGTCGTCTTAATATTCGTCACACGGAGGAGCTGTGCAAGATCCTTTCCGATCTCAAAAATGCCGAGCATGAGGTCATTCTGGTGTCCTCAGGCGCAATCGGTATGGGAATGGGAAAGCTCTCGCTTGCAAAACGCCCCACCGATATCCCCACCAAGCAGGCGGCTGCCGCCGTCGGCCAGTGCGAGCTGATGTATACCTACGACAAGCTCTTTTCTGAATACCGTCACACCGTCGCACAGCTTCTTTTGACGGGAAGCGACTTTAAAAACGAGGAGCGTCATATCAACTTCCGCAACACCCTTCTTCGTCTTTTGGAGCTTGGTGCGCTCCCCATCATCAACGAAAACGATACCGTCGCCACCGAGGAGATCAAGGTGGGCGATAACGACACCCTTTCGGCACTCGTGGCAACCAGCGTGGAAGCGGACCTTCTTATCCTTCTTTCGGACATTGACGGACTGTATACCGCAGATCCCCACAAGGATAAAAATGCCGTTCTGCTGGCAGAGGTCGAAGAGATCACGCCCGAGATCATGGCACTCGGCGGAGAGAGCGACGGCGCACTCGGTACGGGCGGTATGGCGACCAAGCTCACCGCCGCAAAAATGTGTGTAGAAAACGGCTGTGATATGGTCATCGCCAACGGTGCGAACCCTGCTTCTCTCTACGATATTGTAGAAGGAAAGCGCGTGGGCACGAGATTTTTTGCGAAAAAAGGATAAACCAATGACGACACAGGAAATTTTAGATCGCGCAGTCGCGGCAAGATCCGCTCTCGTTCTCTTGACGGAGGATAAGAAAAACGCCGCTCTTTCTGCCATGGCAGATGCTCTGGAAGCGGCAACCGAGGAGATCCTCGCCGCCAATATCTTGGATACAGAAAAGGCAAAGGCGACCCTCAGTGAAGTCATGCTTGACCGCCTGTATCTTGACGCAGGACGCGTGCACGCGATGGCAGAGGGCGTCCGTGCCGTTGCCAAGCTCCCCGATCCCGTCGGCAAGACACTCGCATCCCACACACGCGCAGACGGGCTTTTGATTGAAAAGATCACCGTTCCCATCGGCGTTGTCGCCATCATCTATGAGAGCCGCCCGAACGTCACCTCGGATGCCGCCGCTCTCGCCTTCAAAAGCGGAAACGTTTGCGTTCTGCGCGCAGGCAAGGAAGCGCATGCTACCGCCGCCGCCATCGTAAAGGCGCTCCGTACAGGGCTTCGCACAGCAGCCCTTCCCGAAGATCTTGTTTCCCTCATTGAGGACGTAACGCGCGAGAGCGCAAACGAACTGATGCACGCCGTCGGCAAGGTCGATCTTCTGATCCCCCGCGGCGGAAAGGGGCTGATCCGCGCTTGCACCGAAAACGCCACCGTCCCCTGTATCGAAACGGGAACGGGCATCTGCCATATTTATGTCGACCGCGACGCGGATCTTGACCGCGCCCTCGCAATCGTCGAAAACGCAAAAACCTCCCGTCCCTCCGTCTGTAACGCCGCTGAGGTCTGCCTCGTGGATCAGACGGTCGCTCCCGCCTTTTTGCCGCTTCTCAAAAGCCGTCTTTGTGACGGGCGAGCCGACATGGGCAAAAAGCCCGTTGAGCTTCGTCTTGACGAGGAGGCAGGGAAGTATATCACAGGCACAGCGGCAAAGGACGAGGACTTCGATACCGAATTTCTTGATTATATTCTCGCCGTTAGGATTGTCGACGGCGTCGATGCCGCGATTGCGCATATCGCCCGTCATTCGACCCACCACAGCGAAGCGATCGTGACCGAAAACGCCGCCACCGCCGCACGCTTCACGGCAGCGGTTGACTCTGCGGCTGTCTACGTCAACGCCTCGACCCGCTTCACCGACGGCGGTGAATTTGGGCTTGGATGCGAAATGGGCATCTCGACCCAAAAGCTTCACGCAAGAGGCCCGATGGGGCTCTCCGAGCTTTGTACCTACAAATACGTCATCAAGGGCGAAGGTCATATTCGCTGATTGAGAGGAAAATATGGAAAAAACAATTGGTTTTATCGGTTGCGGCAATATGGGTGCCGCACTTGCGCGCGCCGTCCGTAAAACGGTAGACGGCGCTGCCATTCTCCTTGCCGATCTCGATGCCGAAAAGTGTGCGTCGCTTGCCAAGGAGCTTGATGCGAAGATCTCTTCTGCCGAGGAGATCGCAAAAACCGCCTATGCCATCGTGCTTGGTGTCAAACCGCAGGCGCTTGAAAAAACGCTCGTCCCCTTAACGGCGCTTCTTGCCGAAAGAAAAGACAAATTCTTCTTTGTCAGCATGGCGGCAGGCACGCCCATCGACCGCATTGCCGGATACGTTGGCGCTTCCTATCCCACCGTCCGTATCATGCCCAACCTTCCCGCCGCCATCGGCGAGGGCATGATCCTCTACACCCTCAAAAACACCTGCTCCTCCTGTGAGCAGTTCTTCCGCTCTGCCTTCCGCGAGGTGGGCACGCTTGACGAGATCCCCGAAGGCATGATGGATGCCGCCGCCGCCCTTTCTGGCTGCGGTCCCGCATTTGTTGCCCTCTTTGCGGAAGCCCTCGCCGACGGCGCTGTCGCATGCGGTGTTCCGCGCGAAAAGGCACAGCTTTACGCCGAGAAGACCATCCTCGGCACGGCAAGATACCTCATTGAATCGGGCATGCACCCCGCCGTCCTCAAGGACGCCGTCTGCTCTCCCGGCGGCACTACCATCGCAGGCGTTGAAGCACTCGAAAACGCAGGCTTCCGCGCCGCCACGGCTTCCGCCGTCACCGCCGCATTCGAAAAAACCAAAAAGCTCTGACAAAAAGCCTCGCCGTTGCGCGGGGCTTTTTATGATTTAAACTGCTTTTTCCGTTTTTATCCGCGCAAGGAAAAAATAAATAGTGAATTTTGATGAATGAATGATGACGAATTGCAAACAATATGACCAGAGGAAGCGAGAAAAGAAAATCGCGAAGCAAAAGGAAAGAGAAGCGGATGGGTTGCTAAGTCCGCTTTAAGAAGCGGATGGGTTGCTAAGTTCGCTTTTAAATGGGGATGGGTTGCTAAGTCCCCGATGGGAAAGTCCTTTTCACACGAGTGCCAAGAGTATTCGAGGCAAGACTTTTCCCGCTTGCCTCGATGATATAGATGTGCTTTTGTGTGTGAAGAGGTTCCGCCAAAGCAAAAAGAGGAGTAATCAAAATGGCAAGAAATAGTGTCATCGTTCCCGAAGCCAAAGAGGCTATGAAGAACTTTAAGATGCAGGCTGCATCTGAAGTCGGTGTTAACCTGAAAGACGGTTACAACGGCGAGCTCACCTCCCGTCAGGCAGGTTCTGTCGGCGGTCAGATGGTGAACAATATGAACCCCGTACGAACTATGAGATTTGAACGTCATAACCGCATATCGCAAGGACACAAGATAACCGTCAAGTACGCGTTTTCCCTTACGGTATAAGGCTTTGATGAAATAAAACGTACGGAGGAACAAACAAAATGAAAGAAGCAAAGACCATTTACGAACAACTTGGAGGTACATACCGTGAGGAAAACGGCAACCTCATTCCCGACGCGAAGCTTCCCGAACAGAAGCCAATCGGAAAATACGGACGGATGCACCTCGACTATCTCAAGCAACACCGTCGCGGAAGGTACTCCGCCCTGCTCGGTGAAGGACGGCTCAACGCCTACCTCTCCGAGATCGACGAACAGGCACACGAAATGCTGACCTCTCTGACGGTAGAGCTTGCCAAGAGCCAAGGCATCGACGAACAGCTCAAGACGACCGACCAAATGCGGTGGGTGCAGATGATGAACAACGTTCGCAACTCTGCTGAAGAAACCGTAATGCGTGAACTGATACTCGCATAAATCGAAAGCAAGGGGTGTTCCCAAGCGGAGCATCCCTTGCTTTTATAAATTTTTTATGAAAGTTTTGATTTTGCTGTTGAATTTTACGAAGAATTAGTGTATAATAAATACAGCAGAAACAAAAAAGGAGGAATTTATGATGCCAAACATTAAGCCCGTATCAGATCTGCGCAACTATAACGAGGTTTTGCGCGATATCGCCGTTGGCGAACCCGTATTCCTCACCAAAAACGGTCGCGGCAGATACGCCATCGTTGATATGGAAGAATTTGAAAAGACTCAGGCAACGCTCAAGCTGATGAGCGAGCTTGCCAAAGGTGAAGCTTCTGCTAAAGAAAAAGGATATATTGATATCTCGGAGGTCGAAGCACTTCTGGGGGTAA
>SVTN01000060.1 GCA_015063765.1 Oscillospiraceae bacterium
TCTCGCAAGGAATTGCTCGGCACATGGGAGGAGAATGCTTCCCTCTTCTCCCCCGGTCAGACGGTGGCGGGAGCGGTGCGAAGCATTGAGCCCTACGGTATTTTTGTGGAACTAACCCCCAATTTAACGGGGCTTGCGGAATATAAGGAAGGGGTCAAGGAAAATGAAACGGCATCCGTTTATATCAAAAGCATTCTGCCTGAACGGATGAAGGTCAAACTTATTATTATTGATTCGCACCGTGCGGGTAGTGAATTTCAAAAAAATCGGTTTCAGCCCGACGAAACGCCGCGCCATATCGACTTTTGGCGTTACTCGCCAGAAGGATCACAAAAGTGCATTGAAACCGTCTTTTAGCACTTGCTTTTTTTGAAAAACCGTGCTACAATAGTGAAAAAGAGACCAACAAGGCGGTGACGGAATGGTAGAACTACATAACGAATGGGATGATATTCTAAAGGACGAATTTGAAAAGGATTACTATCTTAAGATCCGCAAATTTTTAGCAAACGAGTACCGAAATCGCACCGTTTATCCTGATATGTATGACATTTTCAATGCGTTGAAATACACCCCTTTTTCTGAGGTTAAGGCAGTTATTATCGGGCAGGACCCCTATCACGAGCCCAACCAAGCGCACGGACTTTCCTTTTCCGTCCAAAAGGGTGTAGAGATCCCTCCTTCGCTTGTGAACATATACAAGGAGCTGGAAGACGACCTTGGAATTAAGCCGCCCTCCCACGGCAATCTCGTCACTTGGGCGAAGCAAGGGGTATTGCTACTCAATGCGACCCTTACCGTGCGTGCGCACGAAGCAAACAGCCACGCAGGGATCGGATGGCAGATCTTTACCGACCGTGTGATCTCCCTTTTAAATGAAAGTCCATCTCCCATCGCTTTTTTGCTTTGGGGTGCCAATGCAAGAAGAAAAAAGGAGCTTATCACCAACAAAAAGCACTTTATCATTGAATCGGCGCACCCTTCTCCCCTCTCGGCATACCGTGGCTTTTTCGGTAGCCGTCCTTTCTCAAAAATCAATCAGTTTCTTGAGAGAAACGGAAGAGCGCCGATCGATTGGCATATTCCCGAATAAACAAAAAGAGAGAACTTGGCAGGGTGATCCGCTTCGTTCTCTCTTTTCATTTGCTTATAAAATTACTTGATGGGGTAGCCCTTTTCCTTGTAAATGCCGTTTAATCCGTTCAAAGCATCGTTGAGAAGCTCTACCATATCGGCAACAAAGATGTCCTCACAGCCCGCGATCTCACCGGGGTTTCTTACAGAAAACTCATTGATATCATAGGTTGCTTCGCTAACCTCGAATTTTCCGTTCTCATAATAATCATTCATATCGAAGACAAGCTTTGCGTTGTCAGAATCGTAAGAGGAGACCTCGAATCCGTCGTCACTCTTAAAGCCGTGATACTCGGGATCCTTAGCTTTGTTGTTCCAAACGTTGTATTCGTATTTCTCGCGAAGACTGATGGAAATGGTATTTTCCTTCGCATTCCAATAAATTTTCGTATCAAAATCCTTTGCGTAGCTGTCTTTCTTGAGCTCAACGCGATTTGCATTGAAGAGAATGTGTCTTCCGTAGTAAACATTATCTGCCCAAGCCTTGGTGCTTTCATAATCTACGTTCTCCCAGCCATTATCGTATGGCATCTCGGAAAGCGAGGTATCCTCATAGCAGTCTGCTTCCTTGGAATATGTAGAGGCAAGAATCGCATTTTCCTTTTCGATCGCGTGCATGATCTTGTGCATATTGGTGTCTCCGCCGGGGCCGCAAGCAACCAAAGACAGGCAAACGGTGATGAGTGCGAGCACAAAGCAAATGATCTTTTTCATTTTTCTCTCCTTAATTTCTACGTATTTGAGGGAACCGCAAAGCGGTATCCCCTCCACCGCCATTGTAGCACAATGGAAACTTTAAAACAATATGCTATTCAAAAAGTTAAAAATAAATTCATATTTGAAGAAAACTTTTCCTATTGACATTTGATGTGGCGACTGTTAAAATTGACGTAGTAAAGAAAAGGAGAGATGCTGTTATGAAGAAGGATTTGTTGTTTCCGAAAATGGAAGCCTTTTCGCTCACCGTTTCGCATAACGAGCCGCTCTTCGACACGCAAAAGGATGCCGTCTTGCTGATTGCGGAAGAAAAAACAGAGGTCATCCTTTCTCGCCGTGTTTACACCCTCTCGCGGGGTGATGCACTGTTAGCGCTTCCCTATTCCTATTTGCGCAGCCTGAGAGAAAAGAACCCGTTTTACGGATACGCGATCACCTTTCCCAAAGAGCTCCTTCATACCTTGTGCGGAGATTTGTATTTAAACCGCGCCTTGGATGTTTGTGCGCTGTCTTTTCCGCCCCAAACCGCCCACCGTTTGCTTGATACGGCTTCTGCGCTTTTTAGAAAGGAAACGGCACCCGTTTACGCGCTTCCCGCCATCTTCTGCATTTTAGAAAACGAGGCGCTTTCAGAAACGGAAGCTTCGTTTGAAGTTCCGCTTCCAAAGGTTTTACGGCGTGCTCTCGCCTATATCGAGGAATCTGCTCCCGATGAGCCAAGCGCCACCGAGCTTGCAGAGCGGTACGGTGTCAGTCAAAGCACGGTAAACCGCCTCTTTCGTAGCTTTCTCGCCACGACACCGCACAAATACGCGCAGGCATTACGACAATTATATGAAAGAAAAAACGGAGTCGATTGACTCCGTTTTTTAGTGTAAATACAAACAAACGATGGTAATATCGGTGTTGTTCTTGCCGAGATCCTCATCCATTTCAACCTTTGGAAAGATGTTCAAAAGATATTGCGTTGTTTGATTGTTGATATGAAAATCCTCGCCCGAAACAAAGAAGCATATCCTTCCCTCCTCCTTCAGCTTGCGCAAGGAGCGGCGTAAAAGGAGCGCGGCGGTTTCCGAACGTGTGATAAATTTGATCAGCTTTTCGCCATAGCAACGCTCTGTGGCGAGGATAAATTCCATTTCTCTTAGCATCGGCTTATGAAGCACGATGGAACGCAAGTCCTTAACAAGCATTGCATAACTCCTTTCTTTTCTCAAATAAGGTCAACGCGGTTGCGTTTTTCTCCCTTTAAAAATGCACGAATGTTCCTGCAGATCTCCGCCAAGCAAAGGCTTCTCGCTTCATAGGAGCCCCAAGCCATATGCGGCGTTAAAATCACGGCAGGATGCTTTAAAATAGCCGTATAGGGGTGATTTTCGGGAAAGGGCTCATTCGTATACACGTCGCATCCAAATCCGCCGATATCACCGTTTAAAACGGCATTCGCGACCGCCGCTTCGTCGAGGACAGCACCGCGTGCAACATTCACAAGTATGGCGTCCTTTTTCATGAGGGCGAGGCGACGCGAATCAATTGCACCGCGCGTTTGGTCATTGAGGGGGGTATGAAGGGTGATGATATCAGCTTCACGGCAAAGCGTGTCGGTGTCCACCACGGGAAAATCCTCTTTTGTTTGTGTGCGCTTGCAAACGATCACTCGGCAACCAATTGCCTCTGCAACGCGGGCGACCTTTTTTCCGATATTGCCGTAGCCGAAAATACCCCATGTTTTTCCAGCCAACTCATGAAACACGGGCATCACCTTGTTTGCCGCACCGCTTCGGGTGTAGCTGCCGTCGGTAACATACTTATGAAAAACGGGGAGATTGGTAGAAAGGGCTAACACCATCGAAAGCGTGAGCTGTGCTACACTCTCGGTAGAATATCCCACCACATTGCAGACCGCGATGCCATGGGAACGGCAAAAAGCAAGGTCGATGTTATCATATCCCGTTGCCGCAACGCAAATAAGACGCAGCTGCTTCGCATCCTTCAGCGTTTCAGCATTGCAGCGGATCTTATTGAGCACAAGAACGTCTGCATTGGCAACACGCGATGCCATTTCATCGGGAGCGGTCTTTTCATAAACGGCAACCTCTCCAAAGGAATAAAACTCCTCTAAGGAAACGTCGCTGCCAAGCGTACCCGCATCTAAAATTGCGATTTTCATGCGTTCTCCTCTCCGGACACCCAAGACGCCCCCGTATCGGTGTATTCCAAGGAAACGGAGTAATAATGCTTTGCCATTTTGCTTAAATAGGCAATGTCCGAAACACCGCCCGTTTCACATGCGGAATGCATGGCAAGCTGGGCAAGTCCGATATCGACCGACGGTATGGATACGTGCTTTGCGGAAATACTGCCAAGCGTGCCTCCGCCGGGCAGATCGGCACGGTTTCTGAATTCCTGCACGGGAACGCCCGCATCGCGGCACAGCAAGCGCGTCATCGCGTCGGTAAAGGCATCCGTCGTGTAACGGCGGGAGCACGCGTGCTTGATCACGATACCGCCGCCGATATGGCACGCCGCCTGTGCGTTATAAAGCTCGGGGTGTGCAGGATGGACGGCATGCGCATTGTCCGCAGAGATCATAAAGCTGCGTGCGAGCATTTCGGTATAGGAAACGCCGACGGCATCTGCAATGCGCGAAAGCGTATCGGAAAGGAAGGTGGAATTCGCGCCCTCGGAAAGCGCACTTCCAACCTCTTCTCCGTGGAAAACGGCTAAAACGGAAACAGAACCGTGGGGCTTTGCTTCCTTGAAACCTTCAAGCAAGCCGTAAACGCAAGCAAGATCGTCAAGATGAGGCGCGCTGACAAAACCGTCGCCCCAAACGACGGGCTTCTCAAACGCGGAAAGATACAGATCAAAGGACAAAATATCCTCTAATGCTACGCCGATACGGTCGGCAACAGAGCGTTTCAGCACATCCTTTTCACCGTTGTCTTTGCAAAAAACAGGAAGAAGATCTACGGCAGGATTGGAAAGAACGCGTGTTTCCGCCTCTCTGTTTTGATGCGGTGCAACTGTTGGGATATAGACGGGGACTTCGCTCTCGTAAAGCACCGAGCGTGCACCGTTTTCATCCTTGACAAAAACCCGTCCCGATATTTTAAGAGGACGGTCAAACCAAGTCGCAGAATGAGGACCGCCGTATCTTTCTACCGTAAGGCGGACATAATGTCCGTCATGCTTCTCTCCCGTGATATAAAAAGCGGGGGAATCTCCGTGCGCTGCGGCGATCTGAAACCCACGGGGCGCCGTCTTAGGCAGTGCAAATGCAATCAAGGAAGCATCGGCGCGCGTAACAAAATATTTTCCTTCTGCGGAAATCGCGTAGGGGGCGTCCTCACGGAGCTTTACAAAGCCTTCCTCCAGCAGGAGCTGTTCAAGCGCCGCCACCGTATGGTAAACATCGATTCCCTTCTCTAAGAATTGAATCAAAGACATTTCTGTTGCCCTCCTTACGTAAAATCTTAAGAAAAAAGCACCTCAAATGAGGTGCTTTGGTGCTCCTGCGGAGATTCGAACTCCGGACACCTTGATTAAAAGTCAAGTGCTCTGCCAACTGAGCTACAGGGGCTTATCGGCTCTCTCTTGATACTAGATTATATTACCACATATTTCCCCATTTGTCAAGTAGTAATAGGGATTTTTTTGAAATTATTTCACCGAGAGAGCCGCAGGATCAAAGTCCGTAAAGGGCACCTGTGCCAAGCGCTTTTTCAATCAAAAGCAAACGATTATATTTTGCCACACGCTCCGAACGGCACGGAGCGCCTGCTTTGATGAGCGGTGCTCCCATCGCGACGGCAAAATCCGCAATAAAGGTATCCTCCGTTTCACCCGAACGGTGCGAAACAATATAAGCATACCCGTTTTTTGAAGCAAGCTCCATTACCCGCTGTGTTTCACTGACAGTACCGATCTGATTGAGCTTGATCAGAATGGCGTTTGCGGCGCATGCCTTAATTCCCTCCTTCAAGCGCTCGGTATTGGTGACAAAAAGATCGTCACCCACGACAAGCTTACCGTCAAGCGCGGCTGTTATCATACGAAATCCCTTGAAATCATCCTCGCCGAGCGGATCTTCTACCGACAGAATGGGATATGCCTGACATAGCCCCTCAATGCGCTTTGCAAGCGCTTCGCTTGTAAAATGCGTTCCGCGCTTGGGTAAACGATAACCGTCCTCTGTCACCCATTCGGAAGCCGCGATATCGAGAGAGATTTTCACCGTTTGCTCAGAATACCCTGCCGCGTGGATCGCTTCCACTAGGAGGTCAAGCGCTTCTTCCGAGGAAGAGATCTCGGGCGCAAAGCCGCCTTCATCTCCAACGCCTGTAGAAAGACCGCGCTCCCGCAAAAGCGTCTTTAATGTGTGATAGATCTCCGTACCGATACGAAGTCCCTCAGAAAAGCTCGCGGCGCCGCTCGGCACGATCATGAATTCCTGCACATCCAAGGGATTGTCCGCATGCGCGCCGCCGTTTAAAATGTTCATCATAGGAACGGGCAGGCGCTTTTTTGCATCTGCCGAAAGATATTCCCAGAGTTCTACACCGTTTGCAGCCGCTGCCGCGCGTGCTACCGCCATAGAAACACCAAGAATGGCACCCGCACCAAGGCGCGATTTGTTGGGTGTTCCGTCGAGAGCACATAAAAGGCTGTCAATTTCTTTTTGATTTTCTGCAGGCATTCCGAGAAGCGCTGTGGCGATTTCCCCCTCTACGGCTTTGACCTCCGATATCCGTCCTTTGCCCAAATAGCGTCCGCTATCTCCGTCACGCTTCTCGTACGCCTCGTATTTCCCCGTCGACGCCCCCGAGGGCACCATGGCGCGCCCACAGGCGCCCCCCTCCGTTTTTACCTCGACAGCAACCGTAGGATTACCTCTCGAATCGAGCACCTCCGTCGCCCTTATGCTTTGAATCGCTGTTTTTGCCATTTTCCCTCCAAAAAGAAATGCCGCGCAAGCAAAACCCTGCGCGGCAAGATAAAGCCGTGAGTGCTTTTCCATTATTGTTTGAAAAAGCAGGAAAAATATGCGTTTTAATCCTCAGGATATCCGTCGGGATTCATGCGCTGCCAGCGTGCGGCATCCTCACACATTTTAGCAAGGTCACGCTCTGCGCGCCAGCCGAGAAGCTCGTAAGCACGTGCAGGATTGGCATAACACTCTGCAATATCGCCGCTACGGCGCTCGGTGATCTTATAAGGAATCTCACCGCCCCATGCTTTCGAGAAGGCGTCAACCATCTCAAGCACAGAGTAACCTGTACCCGTACCAACGTTGTAATACTCAATGCCCGTTACCTTTTCGGTGCGGGTTAGCGCGCACAGATGAGCAAGCGCCAGGTCAACGACGTGAATATAGTCACGAACACCTGTGCCGTCACGCGTGGGATAATCGTTACCGAAAACGCGGAGATAATCCAGCTTGCCTGCCGCAACCTTTGCGACGTAAGGAAGCAGATTGTTCGGGATTCCGCGAGGATCTTCACCGATCAGTCCGCTCTCATGTGCTCCCACGGGGTTAAAGTAACGCAAAACGCAAACGGAGAGCGCGGGACGTGCAACGCAGGCATCCTTCAAGATGCGCTCGATCATGAGCTTGGTTTCACCGTAAGGGTTGGTGGTGGAAAGCGGAAAATCCTCGGAGATCGGCACACTCTTCGGCATACCGTAAACGGTTGCAGAGGAGCTGAACACGATGCGGTTCACGCCGTGCTTCTCCATGGAATTCAAAAGGTTGAAGGTTGCCGTCAGGTTATTGTGATAGTAAAGGATCGGAAGCTGTACCGATTCACCGACCGCCTTCAAGCCCGCAAAATGAATGACGGAGTCAATCTCGGGGTGTGCGGCAAACACAGCATCCAGTCCCTCTGCATCAAGGAGATCCACCTTGATAAATTCGGGACGGCGACCCGTAATGGTTTCGATGCGGTCAAGCACGCACTTTTTGCTGTTCTTAAGGTTGTCGACGATGATAACGTCCTCGCCCTTGTTCAAAAGTTCAACGGTGGTGTGAGAACCGATAAAGCCGGTTCCGCCGGTAACAAGAATTGCCATTCTTCTCTTCCTCGCTTATTTCCAGAGTCCTGCCGCAGGATAAACGCCCGCTTCGGTGAGTTTCTTGATGTTCTCAACAACCACAGGACGATCTTCCTGATATGTAACGCCAAACCAATTGTCGGGAGTAACGAGCACCTTCAGGTCGCATTCGCCGTCCTTGATGGAAACGCCTGCAACGGTAGGAAGGTAGCACTCGCCCTTCAAAAGATCGGTTGCGGGATCGTGAAGGAATCTGTCAAGCTCCTTTTCCGCATAATCAAAGATACGCTCGGTGAAGCCAAAGAAGTTCATGGATGCGATGGAATCGCCCGAGAGGAATTTCCACTCGTCATCGATAAGAACCTCTGCATCCTTACCGCAGGTACGGATCTTTGTTCTTTCTACGATAGAGGAAAGGAAGCCGTCCTCGGTTGCGGTGCAGATACCGCGGGAAACGGTACCGTTCTCAGTAAGAGTTGCTGCAAGACCGTAGCCGACCATGCAGAAATGATTGTCTTCATCCTTGTTGGCAGAATTCAGGTATTCAGCGGCAAGGCGGAACGCCTCAACGCCATAATAATCGTCTGCATTCAGGATCGCAAAGTTGCCTTGAATATAAGGACGAGCGCAAAGAAGTGCATGTGTCGTTCCAAGAGGCTTAACACGGTCGGAAGGCAAGAAAGCTGCCTGCTCCTCGGTCAATTCCTGGAAGGCATATTCAACCTTGATAGCATTTTCAATGCGTGCACCGATGGTCGAACGGAACACCTCGTAATTTTCTCTCTTAATGATAAATACAACCTTATCAAAGCCCGCACGAACTGCGTCGTAAACGGAATAGTCAATGATAAATTCGCCGTTGGGACCCAGAGGATCGATCTGCTTAAGACCGCCGTAACGAGAACCCATACCTGCCGCCAGAACCACAAGTGTCATTTCGTAAATCTCCTTATATTTTTTTAAAAAATTAGCTTAAAATAGACAAAAAAGAGTAGAAATAATCCACTCTTTTTTGACGTCATTAATCTGCGTATACGCTAACGCACTTCTTGCCCTTCTCGACGAACTCGAACTTGACCTTTCCGTCGACAAGTGCATAAAGGGTATCGTCGGTACCGCGACCAACGTTTTTACCGGGGCGGATCTTAGTGCCGCGCTGTCTGACGATGATGTTGCCTGCGGTTACGTTAGAACCGTCAGCCTTCTTCACGCCAAGGCGCTTGGATTCACTGTCACGACCGTTCTTGGTAGAACCTACACCCTTTTTATGAGCAAAAAACTGTAAACTCAGCTTAAGCATGGTAGTTACCTCCATAAAATTTTGGTTGCTTATTCGAGAAGCTCACGTTCTACGGCATCCACGGAAAGATATTCGTAATACTCTTCCATGAGCTCCTTCAGCTGCTCGTAATAAGCGAGAATAAGTCCTGCGATGGCATATCGCTTCTTTTCGTCCGACTCAAAGCGTGCGAGCGCACCGCGTGCGATCAGCTTGATATCGGTCGTTTCTTCATCAATGATGTAATCCGCATCGGATCCGTAGGAAACCTCGATGGCATTGATGATGAGCATGGTCATAGCCGAAATGGCGGAACAAAGAATATCTCTTCCCGCTTCCTCGTAGCCTGTGTGTCCCTGCTCCTCGAAGCCGTAAAAAACACCGTTTGACTTATAAAACGTAATGCGTGTCATGATCAACCTACGATCTTAGTGATCTCGACCTTGGTATAGTCCTGTCTGTGACCGATCTTCTTCTTCTCGTTCTTCTTTGCCTTGTACTTGAAGACGTAGATCTTCTTACCGCGGCCGGACTTTACGACCTTTGCGGCAACGGTAGCACCCTCGATATAGGGAGCACCAACGGTAAAGGTATCGCCACCGATTGCAAGAACCTTATCAAAGGTATACTCTGCACCGTCCTCGACACCAAGCTTCTCAACGAAGATCACGTCGCCTTCGCTGACTTTGTACTGCTTTCCACCCGTTTCAATAACTGCGAACACGAAAAGCA
>SVTN01000061.1 GCA_015063765.1 Oscillospiraceae bacterium
TCCTGTGCCGTTTTTTTGCTGTGCTTGGCTTACAACCCAAGCGGGGATTCGGCGAATTTTGTGCGGAACGCTTCGTGCACGACCCGAAGCTGTATTTTATACTGCGAGCGGGCGCGGACGGAGCGAGAAAAAAGGACGGGAAAACCCGTCCTTTTTTCGTTTATGCCGAAATTCGACAATCCCCAGAGATTAAAGTTCTGCGAAGTACTTGATCGTACGAACCATCTGAGAGGTGTAGGAGTTCTCGTTGTCGTACCAAGAAACAACCTGTACCTGGTAGGTGTCGTCGTCGATCTTTGCAACCATGGTCTGGGTAGCATCGAAGAGAGAGCCGAAGCGCATACCGATAACGTCGGAGGAAACGATCTCGTCCTCGTTGTAACCGAAGGAATCGGAAGCAGCAGCCTTCATTGCAGCGTTGATGCCTTCCTTGGTAACGTCCTTGCCCTTAACGACAGCCACGAGGATGGTGGTGGAGCCGGTGCAGGTAGGAACGCGCTGAGCGGAGCCGATGAGCTTGCCGTTCAGCTCGGGGATAACAAGACCGATTGCCTTTGCAGCACCGGTGGAGTTAGGAACGATGTTCTGAGCAGCAGCGCGAGCGCGGCGGAGGTCACCCTTTCTGTGGGGGCCATCGAGAACCATCTGGTCACCGGTGTAAGCATGAACGGTGGTCATGATACCGGACTGGATGGGAGCATACTCGTTGAGAGCCTTTGCCATGGGAGCGAGGCAGTTGGTGGTGCAGGATGCAGCAGAGATGATCTGGTCATCTGCGGTAAGGGTGTTGTTGTTTACGCTGTAAACGATGGTCTTGAGGTCGTTGCCTGCGGGAGCAGAGATAACAACCTTCTTTGCGCCAGCCTGGATGTGAGCCATGGACTTCTCCTTGGAGCAGTAGAAGCCGGTGCACTCGAGAACAACGTCAACGCCGAGCTCACCCCAAGGGCAGTCAGCTGCGTTCTTCTCTGCGTAGATCTTGAGGGTCTTACCGTCTACGGTGATGGTGCCTGCCTCGTCGTCTGCAGATACGGTGTGACCCATAGCAACGTAGTTACCCTGAGCGGTATCGTACTTGAGAAGGTGAGCGAGCATCTTGGGGCTGGTAAGGTCGTTGATGGCAACAACCTCGTAGCCTTCTGCACCAAACATCTGTCTGAATGCAAGACGGCCGATACGGCCAAAGCCGTTGATAGCAACTTTTACTGACATGATTTCTTCCTCCGAATTTTATATAATTTTTTGAAAAACGGTGTTATGGAAAAGATTGCCTCTTTTACCAATTTAGTATTATAGCACACTCTTCTTTACTTTGCAAGAGGGCTTGCGATTTTTTTATCAATTTTGTTACATTTTGACACTGCTCTTCCCTTTTTCTTCTTTTTTTTGGCGTTTTGAACAACGGCGCGACAAAAGGCATTTCCAAAAATACGCGGGAAGCGGCGCAAGGCGCGGAAGCCTTCGCGGCTGGCGGAGGGTGCGGTATGCCCATTCGAGCCCTGTGCGCTGCAAGAAGCGAGGTGCACGCTTGACGCTCCCCGCCCAGACGTCAATGCTGCCGCCAAGTCCGATCAGAACGCCGCCAAGCTCGCCTTTATGCTGCTCGATCCAGCGTTCCTGCTTTTCTGCCCCAAGACAAACGCAAACGATATGGGGGCAAAATGCCGAGATGCGTCGTGCGGGGTCATCACCGTACCCGTCGGCGGCGGCAAAGATCAAGTCGGGATGCCTTTCTCTTAGGCGCGCCGCGGCGCGCTCTGCGACCCCCGGCTTTGCGCCGTAGAGGAACACACGAGAGAAGGGCGGTGCCTCGGAAAAGAGCGCCTCGGCAAAATCAATGCCTGCAATTCTTGCAGGAAGGCGCACACCCGAGAGGCGCGCGGCAAGCACGCATCCGCATCCGTCGGGCAAAACAAGGTCGCCGTGCTTCAAGAGTTTGCTTAAGTCTGTATTCCGTGCGGCACGGGCGGCGACGGTAGCCCCCGGCGTAAAAACGGCAAAGGGGATGCGGTTTTCAAGAAAAGGCAACGAAAGGTTTACCGCACCCTCCAGCGTGCCGCTGAAATAGGGGATATCCAAGACGGGCTGTGTGGGGATATTATCCTTAAATGCAGTATGATCCGTTTTCAAATGGCACTCCTCTCTCCCCCTTTGGGCGCTTTCACGGCAGGGCATTGACTTTTTTGTTTTTTTGTGATATAATGCATAAGATAATACATCTCTTTCGTTCATTTTTCCCGCGAAGCGCGGCTTTATACGAGGCTCAAAAGAGTCAAACAGCCAAAAAAACAACACCGCTTTACGCGATGCAAAGGTGATAAAATGAAACCGTATCATTCTCTTTTAAGGCTGTCGGAAAAGATCGTAGACCTTTTGATCATTTCCGCCACCATGTATTTAGGATTTTTAGCGGCAGGGCTGCAATATACCGAGCTTTTCATGGCGAACGTTAAGGGGCTCCTTTCCGTTTCGATCTTCCTTGCCCTCTTCTCCGTGTTTGCATACAGCTATGCAGGCGTATACCGCCCCATGCGTTCGGAGCGTGCCGCGTTTTACGTTGGACGCATCCTTACCGTAAACTTTACCGTTCTTTGCTTTTTCCTCACCATTTCCGCCATCGTTTTCTCGCATTACCGCTTCTATCTCTTCTGGGCGCTGACCACGTTTCTGTTGAGCTCGATCCTTCTCGTCATCAAGAAGACAGCCATGATGTCGATCTTACACCGTGTCCGCTCCAGCCAACGCAACATCAAGCACGTGTTGCTTTTGACCGACAGCCAAGAGATGGCGGACGAATATATGCGTGAGATCCATCTCAACCCCAATTTCGGCTATGATGTGATCGGATACGTGGGAAACACCGCCATTGAGGGGCTCAAGCATCTCGGCACGACGGGAGAGCTTGACGCTCTGCTCCGCAAGCTGCAGCCCGATGAGGTGGTCATGGCATTTGAAACGGTGCGCCGTGCCAACATCACAAAATACGTGTCCGTTTGCGACGACAACGGCATCAAGGTGCTTGCTGTGCCTGCGATCTGCGGTATTTTCAAATCGCAAAGACAGATCAAGCAGTTAGGCATGCTTCCCGTGATCGATATTCGCTCTACCCCTCTCGATTACATGTCCGCCCGTTTTTTGAAGCGTGCGACGGACATTGTGCTTTCGCTGCTCCTTATCATTCTTTCTTCTCCCATCATGCTCTTTGCCGCCATCGGTGTGAAGCTCTCTTCTCCCGGTCCTATTCTTTTCCGTCAGGAGCGTGTCGGGCAGAACAACCGCATTTTTACCATCTACAAATTCCGTTCCATGCGTGTCAACGACGAGGAAGCGTCCGGATGGACGACCGACTACGACCCGCGCAAAACGAAATTCGGCAATTTTATCCGCAAGTACTCCATTGATGAGCTTCCCCAGTTCTTCAACGTATTAAAGGGCGATATGAGCATCGTCGGGCCCCGTCCCGAAATGGTGCACTACGTGGAGCAGTTCCGCAAAACGGTGCCCCTTTACATGTTAAAGCACTCTGTGCGTCCCGGCATCACGGGGCTTGCACAGATCGACGGACTGCGCGGCGATACCTCGATCGAGCGACGCATTGAGGAAGACATCTATTATATCGAGCATTGGACCTGGCTTTACGATCTGAAGATCATTCTTCTCACCCCCTTCAAGGCATTTAACAAGCACGAAAAGGGCCCGAAGGATATGCCCTCGGACAAGCGCGAAGACCAAAAGTCCGACGAATAAACGACGAGGGCGTCCCCCGGGACGCCCTTTTTTCAGGAGTTTTTATGAAAGCATCCGCTTTTCCCTTAAAAGACGGCTTCGGCTATTACGCAAGGCGCTTTTTTGCAAGCAAGCTTTACATTTTTTATGTCATGCTCGCCATTTTCGTCGGGCATGTGATGGCGTGGGAGGCTCCCGTTGCCATTCTTCTCTTCGCTACACTCTCTTTCGGCTTCTTCTCTGCCGAGGATCTACGGTTTTTATTGCCCGTGCTTCTTGGGGGCATATGTGTCGTTTCGGTCAAGCATACCCCCTTTCTTCCCACGCAGAGCGATTATTTTGTGACCGATGCCATTCCCGTGATCATCGGGATCTCGCTTTTGTTCGCCGTGGGGCTTACCGTTTTTATCCTGCGCCGCCGCCACGCAGCCGCCCCCCTTTCGTCCTTGCGCTTAAGATGGGGATTTCTCGGCTTTTTTGCGGCAATGCTCTTCTCGGGGCTTTTCCAAGAAAATGCCCTTAAGAATTTCGCTTACGGAGCGGGGATCGGTGCTGTCTTTCTCGCGGTCTATCTGCTTTTCGGGCTTTTTCATCCGAAAACGAAGGAAAACGCACAGCATTTTCTGTTCACCCTTCTCGCCATCGGACTGCTCATTTCTCTAGAGCTTTTGGTGCTCTATTTCCGTTCGGTTGAATTTGAAAACGGGCTTCCCGTCAAGAACAGCATTCTCATCGGTTGGGGCTCTTGGACGACGGTCGGCGTGATGATTGGTATGTGCCTGCCCGCCCCCTTCTACTTTGCACGCACGGCAAAGCGCGGATATCTTCTCTATCTGCTTTCGGGTGCTGTGATGACGGTGACACTTCTCCTTTCCGCGAGCCGCGCTTCCTGGCTTTACGGCGGTGTTATCCTGCTCTCTGCACTCACGCTTCTCTGTCTTGGCGGCAGCCACAGACGGGCGTTTCGCATCGGTCTTTTCGTTTTGATGCTCGTAGGCGTTGTGGGTGTCGTGCTTCTCTTGCCGAAGATCTTAGCCTTCCTTTCTGCCTTCGTGCAGTTTGGTGTGGGCGACAACGGGCGCTTTGATATTTGGAAAACGGCGGTCCGCTCCTTCCTTGCAGCTCCCATCTTCGGGCGCGGCTTTTTCAACACCGACATCGTGCTTGAGGGCTTCCCCCAGATCCTGCCCTATATGTACCACAACACTCCTCTCCAAATGCTTGGCTCGGCAGGGGCGGTCGGATTTCTGCTGTATGCCTTTCACCGCTATGAAACGGTGCGGCTGCTCCTGCAAAAAAGACGGAGCCTGCTTTGCCTTTCCCTCTTGCTCGTGCCCGTTGCGCTCGCCCTTTTCAGCATTACGGATGAGCACTTCTTCCACTTCTATCCCGCATTCTTCTACTCCATCGCCCTTTCCCTTGCGGAGGGAGATTATGAAGAAGAACCGTTATTCGAAAAATAAAAAACGAGGCTTCAAAGCCTCGTTTTTTATTCAAGGAAGCACATGCTTAGGCGTATCGCCCGAAAGAAGAAGCATGACGTCATAAAACGTGTCGCGGACATCGTCTGCATCAACGGCACACACGTCGTAGGTGTCGGTCAAAAAGCGCGGAAGCGCGACGGTGAGCGTGAGCGCGCCTTCGTAATCCGTAAGCTCGTATGAGATAACGTTTTTATCGAGCCAGCGGTCAAGCATCGCCTTGTGCGCTTTCTCCTTAGGAAGCAGGTCGCGGTAATCGAGCGCGTTGCCACCCGTACGGCGATCGCCCTTTAAGTGCAGAAAGATCTTGCGCGGCTGTTCCTCCGCCGTCAGGGTGTTGATGGAGGCGTAACGCGCAAATCCCACAAAAAGAGCGGTAAGCGCGCAAACGGCGCTCTTTTCTTCAAAAACGGCATACATCTCTTCCGTTTCGGGGAGGGTCGCACGGGGATCCAGCAAATTTTTCACGGCGCGGTGCATGCCGCGCAAAAGAGAGATGACCTCGTGCGGACGCCGTGCCGCCATGGGCGGTGTCAAGGTGTTGGTTTTCAGCATCATTCGGGCATTTGGATCCCATCCAGGGAAAGGGTCGTAAACAGATCGGTCGTGGTGGCGGTGGCGGCAAGACGCGCCCCCTCCTCTGCCAAAAGACCGTAGAACTCGTTGAGAAGATAATATTCGGTGAAATCGGCGAGGTTCTTCTCGTCGGAAAGGTACGTTTCGTCCTTGGGAAGACGGCGGACAAGGTATTTTCCGTCACCCGAATCAATGAAGGAGGAGGTTTCGCCCAGCTTGAGAGAGAACGCCGTTTCGGTCAAGGCTTCATAATAGGGGTCTAATTGATATTTTCCGATATAGAAGCCGCGATCCAGCTCCTCATCGGTATAAAGATCGGGAAGTCCCTTATGGGTCATGGCAAGAAACTCCGCGTCGGTCGCACTCTTGGCTTCGGCTTCCATTTCGGCAAGCTTCGCGTCGGTGTAGCCGGGGAGAACGGTATACGGGATATAGATCCACGAAACGCGCACGCATTCGTCGCTGTTCATATAGGCAAGGACGTGCTCGGGGTCACTCTTGAGCGCACCCGTATCGCGCAGCTTTGCGCCCAAGACTTGCTCCGCGTAGCGATAGCGAAGCAGGAAGCGGAAGACGCTGTCGTTCATGTACGCCTTTTTGATCTCGGCGAGGTAGGTATCTCTGTCGCCATAGCCGACGTAGGTTTCGTCGCCCTCAATGGCGGCGATCACGTTTTCCTTGACGTATTTGTCAAAATCGCGGCTCTCAACGTCAATGTCGCGGTCGTCACACAGCTTTAAGACGGCATAGACGTTGGCGATCTCAGACAGCGCCTTTCCGTGAATTTCGGCAAAAAGTGCCGTTTTTTCCCCGTCCGCAAGCGTAGCAGGATCCTTTTCCGAGAGTGCAAGCTCGGAGAGAAAATAGAAGCGGTAAAGCTCATAGGGGACGTCGTATGTGCCGTCGAGGGTCAGGACGGTTGCCTTTTCCTCCTTTGAGGATCGGACGGCGGGATAGCCGCATCCGACGACGGAGCAAAGGAGAGAGAGCGTTAAAGCCAGCGCGAGGACAGAACGAAAAATTTTCATAGAAAATCCTTTCGGGGCAAATTGATATATCCATTATACGGGAAAAAGAAGAAAAATGCAAGTCTTATCCGTAAAATATCAAATTTTGTAAAAAAGGATAAAATTTCCAATTCCTATGTAACTTAGTCACATACTTTTCAAAATCTATATGCTACAATAGAGCCGTAAACCGAAGAGGTTGAAATTGATTTTAAAAAGAAATGGAGATATTACTATGAAAAAGTTTGTTTGCACCATTTGCGGTTACGTACACGAGGGAGATGCTGCTCCCGACGCTTGCCCCCAGTGCAAGGCTCCCGCTTCCAAGTTCACCGAGCAGAAGGAAGGCATGGCTTGGGCTGCTGAGCACGTTGTCGGCGTTGCACAGGGCGTTGACGCTGAGATCATCGAGGGTCTTCGCATGAACTTCATGGGCGAATGCACCGAGGTTGGTATGTATCTCGCTATGGCACGTGTTGCCCACAGAGAGGGCTATCCCGAGATCGGCCTTTATTGGGAAAAGGCTGCTTACGAGGAAGCAGAGCATGCCGCTAAGTTTGCTGAGCTTCTCGGCGAGGTCGTGACCGACTCCACCAAGAAGAATCTTGAGATGCGTGTTGAGGCTGAGAACGGTGCTACCGCAGGTAAGACCGAGCTTGCAAAGCGCGCAAAGGAGCTTGGCCTCGACGCGATCCACGACACCGTACACGAGATGGCACGCGACGAAGCGCGCCACGGCAAGGCGTTCGAGGGACTGCTTCACAGATATTTCAAGTAATTTTAGCTTATATACGCGAAGAAGAGCGACGAGAGTCGCTCTTCTTTTTGCCTTACCATGGAAGCGGATGATATTCTTTTTGGGCTTTAGGCGTTGCATTTTGCATTTTTTTGTGTTACTATAATAACAAAGCTATAACAAAGGAGAAACGCGCAATGGAGAACAAGAGCATCGTTCTGGAAAACGAAGCCTTTGCTTTAACGATTGGCGAAGACTGTATTGCCAAAAGCCTTATCTGTAAGTCAACGGGCGAGGAATGCTTGATGCAGGGAAAGAACATTTCCGTCTTTTCCGTCACCCAGCCCCGTCCTTTCAATAACGAGGTAAAGCTTGCGCACCCCAATAAGAGAACCACCTTTCAGGGCAACCGACTGCGCCGCGAGGGCGATAAGCTGATCGTCGGCTTTGAGATCACCCCCTTTGAAGCTATTGTGACTGTGACGATCACAAACAGCTATATGGTCTTCACACTTTCCGATTTCATCGTACACGAAAATGATTACAAGGGGCTGTCGATGGCGACGCCTCCCGTTGCCGAGTTCCGTATTTTGCAGCTCCCCATCCGCAACAGAGCCAATTTTGGCGAATGGCTTAATGTCTTTTTTGACGATAAAACGGCCATCAACGTCATTGCAAACAACCCCTATCCTCGCATTGATTCCGAGCGACGTGACGGCTATCGCTTGATGACTGCGGATGCCGTGAAGGGGGTACGCCTGAAGGGATGCGAAGCCGCCCTCATCGTTTCTCCCACGGGTGCCTTGATGGATGCGATCGACACCTTGGAAGAGGACTATGATCTGCCGCGCGGCGTTAAGAGCCGCAGAAGCGAGCACATCAACCGTTCCGCCCTTTGGGTAACCGACATGACCCCCCAAACGGTAGACGAGTATATCTCTTACGCCAAGATGGGCGGTTTCCGTCATATTCTTGTGTATTTTCCCTCCATCTTTAAGGCATACAGCTACCGCAAGTGCGGCGACTATGATTTCAGAGAGGAATATCCGAACGGCGTGAAGGATGTGAAGGAGATGCTCGATAAGCTGAAGGCTGAGGGCATCATCCCCGGCTTTCACTTCTTGCAGACGCATATCGGCATCGAAAGCCGCTATGTGACCCCCGTTGTGGACGCGCGCATTCATAAGTCCCGCCTTTTCACCCTCGCCAAGGATGTTGGCGAAGAGGACACCGAGATCTTCGTTCTGCAAAACCCCGAGGATACGGTCATGGTTGAAAAGTGCCGCGTTCTCTGCTTTGACGGAGAGGCCATTTTCTACGAAAGCTATACCACCGAGCCGCCCTATCGATTCCTTGGCTGCAAGAGAGGTCACTATAATACCACAGTGACCGCCCATAAGGCGGGCTGTGTCGGCGGAATTCTCGATGTCAGCGAGCATTGTGCAGTCAGCCTCCATATCGACCAGGATACCGACCTGCAGGATGAGATTGCCAAGAAGATTGCCGCTGTCTATAACGCAGGCTTTGAGTTCGTTTATTTTGACGGCTCCGAGGGTACCAATGAGCCCTTTGACTTTCACGTGTCCCATGCGCAGTACCGCGTTTTGAAGCAGTTTGCATCCGAGCCCCTCTTTTGCGAGAGTGCGGCAAAATCGCATTTCAGCTGGCACTTTTTGAGCGGCGGCAATGCCTTTGATATTTTCAAGCCCGACGTCTTCAAGCGGAAGATCGCCGAGTTCCCTGCGGAGGAGGCG
>SVTN01000062.1 GCA_015063765.1 Oscillospiraceae bacterium
AATGGTGGTAGCTCATATTGAATTCTCCTTCTGTTTAATGTTTGTGTGGTAACTTCATTATAACACAGGATTCAATATGAGTGTTTTTATTTCTTAAAAGTGTTGCACTTGATAGTATAATTCACCGGAAATAATAGAACAGCCCGACCTTGCGGTCGGGCTGTTTTGTTTTTATTGTTCCTTGCGCTCGGGAATAAGGAAGATGAACACGAGCGAGGAGAGGAGCAGCATCATGGGGTAAAACAGATTGCCGATGATGTTGAAGGCACTAATGGAGTAGCCCATCGTACCGACGGCGGAAATGGCAACGAGGAGCTGTGCACCGTACGGCAGGAAGCCCTGGAAGATGCAAGAGAAGGTGTCGAGAATGGACGCCGTTTTCTTCTTGGTGATGCCGTATTCCTCGGCGATCTCGGATGCGATAGGGTTTGCCATGACGATGGCGACGGTATTGTTTGCCGTAGCGATATCCATAGCCCCCACGAGAAGTCCAATGCCGAGCTGACCTGCACGCTTGCCGCGGAACACACGGCGGATGCCTGCTAAAAGTGCTTCAAAGCCGCCGTTTTCGCGGATCAGCTCACAAAGTGCCGACACAAGCACGGCGACCATAGCCGTTTCAAACATGCCTGCCGCGCCCTTACCCATGCCGGAAAGGAGATTCGGAACATCCACGGCACCCGTTGCAAGCATGATGACCGAGCCCGAAAGAATGCCGATCAAAAGGGTCAAAAAGACGTTGACGCCTGCGATACCGCCGATCAGAACGAGGATGTAGGGGATGATCTCGATAAGGCGGTAGGGCTTGATCTCGAAGGGAGCGATCTCGGTGGAAAGGGAGAGCAGGAGGATCAAAATTGCCGTAACGATTGCGGCAGGAAGGACAATGGCAAAGTTCGCACGGAACTTATCCTTCATAGCGCATCCCTGCCCTTGGCAGGCGGCAATGGTGGTATCGGAAACGAAGGAAAGGTTATCACCGAACATAGCACCGCCGACGACAGTACCGACGCAAAGCGGAAGCGCAAAGCCCGAGGCGGTGGATACCGCAACGGCGATGGGCGTTAAAAGGGTGATGGTGCCGACCGAGGTTCCCATAGCGGTCGAAACAAAGCAGCTGACAAGAAACAAAACGAGCACCGCAAGCTTGGGAGGAACGATGGAAAGCACGAAGTAGGCGACACTTTCCGCAGAGCTTCTGCCAACGACACCGACAAAGATGCCCGCAAGCAGGAAGATAAAGAGCATGGTGACGATATTCTTATCTCCAACGCCGCGCCCCATGATGGCAAACTTTTCATCAAGGGTTTTGCCCTTGGTCTGCAAAATGGCAACGAGGATGGCGATCAAAAAGACGACGATGATGGGAACATTATAAAAGCCCATCTGGATTTTCAAGACGTACTCAAAAACAATGCCGAGCGTAAGATACAAAACGGCAAAGACGAGCACGGGCAAAAGTGCCCAGGGGTTAGATTTTTTCATAAGAATGTCCTTTCGGATTTTTACTCTAACCATTATACAGTAATCCTCACAAAAAAGCAAGAGAAAAACGAAAATCGGTGCTCTGCCATTCTCTTGACAAAGGAAAAAAGCTTTGTTATAATGATTTCTGTGGGCGATTTTTGGTACACCGACTGTGCTAAAATAGTAGTGGAGGGTGAAAATTATGGCAATGAAAAAGCATTTGATCGTTTTGATCCTACGTATCCTTGAAACACACAGCGATATCAACCATCCGCTCTCGCAGATCAAGATCGCGGATATGATCTCGGCGGCAGAATACCCCTGCGACCGCAAAACGGTGGGACGGAACATCCGCGATCTTGTGGCGCTCGGCTACCCCATTGTGAAGACCCCCAAGGGGTTTTATATGGATGGAAAAGCGTTTTCCCGTGCGGAAATTGATTTTATTATGGAGCTTATCCAAACGAATGAACGCGAGGGGATAGATACGCGGGCGCTTGCCAAGCGGCTGCGTTCTGTGCTTGACCGCTATTATATACGAAGAAAAAGGGGCTGACGCCCCTTTTTCTTATGCTTTTTCTTTCTCATGCCTTGCAAGTGTGAAATAACGGAAGCCGTTCGGACGTTTGACTTCACAAGGCAAGCTTCTCGGAAAATATCCGTTGACGTAAAGCTTTATTTTTTTGATCTTATAGTTTCTTTCGATGACATAGGTTTCATAAATGTCTATCATGTTGTTTGTTGCACGGCTGTCTGTGGAGCCAAGACGCACACAATGTCCGAAAAGTCCTGTTCTTCCAAGCTTTACAACGACGATCTCTCCGTTGCGACCGACCATATCGGAGATCAAGTGCAAGGAGTTTCTTGCACTCAAAACAGTTCCGCCAACCGAGCCCATCGGGTCATCTGCCGAAAATCCGCAGCCCTCCCCGACGTATTCTTCTGTCACGAGGGGAGGCAATTCACGCAAAACGCACTTGATAAAGTCGCACCACGGCAGGCTGAGCTCTATCATCTCGGTCTTGAGCGCCCACATGAAATGATATGCCGCAACCACGGGCTGCTCCTTATACGCATACACAGTCCCTATTAAGGCGTTTAAAACGGCAAACTCATGAAGTGCAAGGTCTTCTTCGGGACTTCCGCTTTCGGGTGTTTCGATGTCCTCATTTCCCCCAAAAAGCCTCATGATCTCGTCGGTTGCCTTTTCAAGATCGGACACGACACCGAAGTTTCCGAAAATCAGCGGAAAGATCAGCTTGGCTTTTTCGTCACATGTCAAGTGTTCCCCATTCTTCTCTCTTTGCAGTAGCTGCCGATACTGCTCCTCATTATAGGAAAAGTCCACGCAAAAGCCGGGGAAAAGGGCTTGCGCTTCAAAAAAGCTCTCCTTAGTCATATTCTCTCCGATTGCACCAAAAGGGGGCAAACGACGCTTTTCCTTTTCTTCGCGGACAGGCTTTTCTTTTGGGGAAGCCATCTTCTCAAGGTCTTCCTTTTGGTTTTCATCCAACATACTGTCTAAGATCCTCAGACTTTCTTCCATCCTTTCGTTTTGCTTTTGTGCCGCGCGGTCACAAAGCATTTGAAGCGTGATGCCCACGACAGCATCCAAAATCAAAAGAATGAGTCCTGTTCCCCAAACGGCGGATTCCCCCGTGACGGCACCCACAAGGATCATGCCGATCAAAAGGGTGGGTAAAATTTGCGTAAGCTTTAATAGGGCGAGCATCGAAAAACCTCTCTTAAAATGTTTTTGATTTGGGCTTTCGCCTTCCTCTGCTCTAATTATATCATAGGGGGTGGAACAAAAAGCGCCCTTGCGGGCGCTTGGAAAGCATTTTTTAGGATTTTTGCGGATTTTAGGCCTGTAAAGCGGTCAAGCCACTTGACAAGAGGGTGAACCCGTTGTATAATGATATAAAAAGCACACGGGAGCTTGTAAACAGGCTGAGAGGAAGGTGCGACCTTCGACCGTTCACCTGATTTGGGTAATGCCAACGTAGGGATAGGATACATCTTTCGTGAGTTGCCCGTGTTGGGCAACTTTTTTATTTTGCGGAAGGAGGTGATAGGAATGAACTCCATCAAAAAAATGCTGCTTGGCTTTGCCTTTTTGTTGATCGCACTTATGGGGGCTATTCTGTATAGCGATTTCGGATACGTTTTATTCATCGTCTGTGCCCCGATCGGTCTACTTTTTTGTATCTTCGGATGCTACGACGAAAAATTTAAAGCTTGGTTTAAAGGCGAAACCAATCAAGAACAAAAGTAAAAAGGCACAGCCGAAGTTATGGCTTTTGTGCATTGAAAAAGGCGCAGGTTAAACTGTAAAGTTTGGCTTATGCTTTTTGCATAGCGTGTAGCGTTTGCCACGCTCTCCGCAAGTAAGCTTGGTTTCGGCTCGTGAGCAACCACACGCCGTACAAAGAACCGAACAACGAAAAAGCGAGCCTCACGGCTCGCTTTTTTCAATCGAAATAGTTTTATTTTGTTTCTTTTGCCGTGTTGAGCGAGGCGACAAGCATAACGCGGATGCTTGTACACGCGGAGTCAAGGGTTTTGTATTCGTCCTCGGTGATGTAATTGGTTTTAGCGAGAAGATCAAGCCAATATCCCGTTTCGTTTGCTTCCTTCAAAGCAATTTGCAAGCGAGCAACAAAATCGGCTTTGCCGTGAGCATACTGTGCTTCTCGAATATTTGCGCCAATGGAAGTGCCGCTTCTGCCAATTTGATTAGAAATAATGGATTCGTGCTGTGCTTTCAATGCTTTTACAAGGTTGATAATTTGCACCGCAAAGTCCATGGATTGTACGGAAAGCTTATCGTTACGCATGGAATTGTCCTTTCTTGAAGGTTAAAAACGCGAGTCATGAAGTGTCGCTATGCGACATGAAGCGCAAGCCTTTCGGCTTGCATGAAGCGGCGGCAAAGCCGCCATGAAGCGAAGCGCGCTAACTTCTATCGTGGCGAAGCCACACTTCATAGCCGAAGGCTACTTCATAAGCGTAGCGTCTTCATGCGCGAAGCGCGCTTCATTCGCACCATGCAAAAAAGCAGACTCTTGCGAGTCTGCTTTTTTGCATGGTGCGAGAGACGGGACTTGAACCCGTACGGATAAACCACACGCCCCTCAAACGTGCGCGTCTGCCAGTTCCGCCACTCTCGCACGAACATAAGGTATTATACACGAGAAGAGGCGATTTGTCAAGGGGTTTTTGAAAAAAATTTTTATTTTTTTGCTTTTGTCCGTTTTTCCCATTTTTCCCGATAAAATCTGCGCAAACAGGGGCGACTTTCCGCATACAGCTTCACGAGAAGCCGCTTGCGGCGAAGGGCTTTTGCACATGTCTTTTGGGAAGGAATGAGATACCTTTTTGTCCGCGCGTAGGAGAAGAGCGTAAAGAGCCCTGTGGGGGTGCTTTCTTGCTCTTCCGTAGGGGTACAGAGAACGTAATCGTTTAGCATCCATTCGGCAAGCGAAAGGTCGGCGGCGGAGGGAAAGGCAAGGAATGGAGCATACGCTTCGGGGGCTGCGACGCACTCACCATTCTCGCTGACAGCGTACAGGGCGAAGTGGGGCGCATCGGTCGGAAGATCGTTTAGCAGCTCTTTCGGGGTCGGCTTTGTGATGAGGGCAAGCGGAGCACCCGTCCCAGAGCTTGCGGCGACTTCGCCGTACGCCGTGTGAACACTTCCCTCTCGACCGACATAAAGAAGGAGCAAGGCGCTCGGCGAGAAGGTCAAATCAGCAGCTTTTAGGCATTTCTTTTGCGGCAGAAGAAACATGCGCTCTAGTTCCTCCCGTTCTTCAAGCACGCGTGCGGTATACGCCTCGGTGGTGGGGATCAGGAGAATACTCTTCCCTGCATATGCTTCATAGAAATCAGAAAGGGCACGCAGAAAAAGTCCACGGTATGCCATGCCCGAAACGGTGCGCACCTCCTTGATCCTTCGAGAGGAAGAAAAGGCGGTGGGGATCTCCTCATCCATCACACATACGGGAATGCCGTAATCGCCCGCAAAGGCGGAAGCGAGAGCATACGCCCCGTCACCTGCGCCGAGCAGCAAAACGATCACATCATTTTCCATTGGTGGCATCTCCCCATGCGAAGGTGCGCGGTGTCCCTTCCTCGCAGAGTCCTTCAAAATTTCTTTGGCGCAGCACCTCGTAGACGGCGACGGCGGCAGAATTGGAGAGGTTGAGGCTACGGAGATTGGGGAGCATGGGAATGCGGACCGAGGTGTCGGGATTCTTGGCTAAAAGCGCTTCGGGAAGTCCTGCCGTTTCCTTACCGAACATCAAAAAGACACGCTCGGGGTAGGTAACGTCGGTATGCTTACGCGGTGCCTTGGTGCTGAAATAATAGATCGCTTCCCCTGCGTTTTTTTCAAAGAATTTTTCTTCGCTCTCGTAATAGGTAATATCGAGCAGATGCCAATAATCAAGTCCTGCCCTTTTGAGCTTTTTATCATCGATCTCAAAGCCAAGCGGCTTGATCAGATGGAGGGCTGCGCCCGTTGCGGCACAGGTGCGTGCGATATTGCCCGTATTTTGCGGGATCTCTGGCTGATGAAGAACAATGTTGATCTGTTTCATGCTTCTCTTTTCCTCGTTTTGATACTTCTATTTTACAGGAAACCCCTTTTTTGTCAAGTCTCTTTTTCCTTTTTTTGAAAAAAAGCACTTTTTTTACAATTAGCTATAGTATTTTATCTAAATGTATGCTATAATTATAACATTAAATAATTATAAACCAAAGAGGAAACGAAATGGGATTACTCCAAAAGCTTTTCGGTACCTACAGCGAGCGTCAGATCAAAAGGATCCGCCCCTTGGCGGATGCCATCGAAGCGCTTGCTGAAAAATATCATAACATGTCGGATGAGGAGCTTCGCGCACAGACTGCACTTTTGCGCGAGAGGCTTGCGGGCGGCGAAACGGAGGACGGCATCCTTGTCGACGCGTTTGCCACCGTCCGAGAGGCGGACGAGCGCGTCTTGGGCAAGCGTCCCTTCTACGTACAGCTGCTCGGCGGTATCCTTCTCCATCAGGGGCGTATTGCCGAGATGAAGACGGGTGAAGGTAAGACGCTGGTAGCGACGCTTCCCGCTTATCTTAACGCACTTTCGGGCAAGGGTGTGCATATTGTCACCGTCAACGACTATCTTGCACGCCGTGACAGCGAGGAGATGGGAAAAGTATACGCCTTTCTCGGTCTTACGACGGGCTTGATCGTTCACGGACAGACGCCCGACGAGAAGCAAGCCGCGTACGCCGCCGACATCACCTACGGAACCAACAATGAGTTTGGCTTTGACTACTTGCGCGACAACATGGTCATCTACCGTGAGCGCATGGTGCAAAGAGGACATCATTTTGCCATCGTCGACGAGGTGGACTCCATCCTCGTGGATGAGGCGAGAACGCCCTTGATCATTTCGGGCTCGGGGGCAAACTCCTCGGAGCTTTATACCCTTGCCGACCGTTTCGCACGCACGCTCAAAAAGCTTGTGATCAAGGAAACGGACAGCAAGGAGGACTTAGATAACGTCGACGCGGACTACATTGTGGACGAGGTGGCAAACACGACCATGATCACCGCCTCGGGCGTTGCGAAGGCAGAGGCGTTCTTCCATGTAGAAAACCTTGCCGACCCCGAAAACAACACCATTTATCACCATATCAACCAAGCCATCCGCGCCCACGGCGTGATGAAGCGTGACGTGGATTACGTGGTCAAGGACGGAAAAGCCATCATCGTTGACGCATTTACGGGACGACTGATGCCGGGTCGCCGCTTCAACAACGGCTTGCATCAAGCCATTGAAGCAAAGGAAAAGATCGGTGTTCAGAAGGAGAGCCGTACCTTAGCGACCATCACCTTCCAAAACTATTTCCGTATGTACGAGAAGATCTCGGGCATGACGGGTACTGCTCTGACGGAGGAAGACGAGTTCCGCGAGATCTACGCGCTTGACGTGGTTGAGGTACCCACCAACCGTCCGATGATCCGTTTGGACGAAAACGACCGCGTTTACACCACCATGCGCGGCAAATACAAGGCTATTATCGCGCAGATCATCGAATGTCATCAAAAGGGACAGCCGGTTCTTGTGGGTACGGTTTCCATCGACAAGTCGGAGGAGCTCTCTACCCTCTTAAAGGCGGCGAAGATCCCGCACACCGTCCTCAATGCAAAGTATCACGAGCGCGAGGCTGAGATCATTGCGCAGGCGGGCAAAGAGGGTGCTGTCACCATTTCCACCAACATGGCAGGACGCGGTACGGACATCATGCTTGGCGGTAACGCAGAATATATGGCGAAGTCCGAGATGCGCCGCGAGGGCGTTTCGGATGAGCTGATCGCCGCAGCGGTCGGCACGGCAGACACCGCCGATGAAGAGATCCTTGCCGCACGTGCGCGTTTCCGCGAGCTTTATGCAAAATACAAGGAAGAGATCGCGCCCGAGGCAGAGCGTGTCAAGGCAGCAGGCGGTCTTTATATCCTCGGTACGGAAAGACACGAGTCGCGCCGTATCGACAACCAGCTCCGCGGTCGAAGCGGACGTCAGGGCGACCCCGGCGCATCCTGCTTCTTCCTTTCCCTTGACGACGATCTGATGCGTCTGTTTGGCAACGAGCGCATGCTGGGTGCCATCAAGCGCATGGGGCTTTCTGAAGATACCCCCATTTCTGCGGGCATTCTTTCGGGTACGATCGAGATGGCGCAGAAGCGCATCGAGGGCAACAACTTTGCACGCCGTAAGAGCGTCCTCGAATACGACGACGTTATGAACCAGCAAAGAAAGATCATTTACGAGCAACGAAGAGAGGTGCTTGACGGCGACGATCTTCGCGATACGATTAAGAAAATGCTGTATGACTCGGTGCATTCAACGGTGCTTTCCTTCTATGCGCCCGAGGAGGGCGGCGACAAGAACGCCGAGGGACTCCGCGCGTACTATCTCGGCTGGCTGTTTGCGTCCGATGACGCACGCTTCTCCCCCGAAGCTCTCGATGCCCTCTCGGCAAAGGAAGCAGAGGAGCTTTTGCTTTCCGAGATGCAGACCATCTATGCGGAAAAGGAAGCCCTCTTTGGTGAAGAAACCTTCCGCGAGGTGGAGCGCGTTGTGCTGCTCCGCAACGTGGACTCTGCTTGGATGGAGCATCTTGACATGATGGACGACATCAAGGACTCGGTCGGTCTTAACGGATATGCACAGAGAAACCCCATCACCGAATACCGCATTCAGGGTGCTGAGCTCTTTGACGGTATGGTGGACACCATCCGCGAGAATACGGTAAAGGCGATCCTGACGGTCGTACCGCGCGCCGATGCCACCAAGCGTGTTGAGGTCGCTAAGGCGACGGGCACAAGCGGCGGCTCGGAGAGTGCGCCTGCCAAGCGCGCCCCTGCAAAGGCAGACAAAAAGGTCGGCAGAAACGACCCCTGCCCCTGCGGCAGCGGTAAGAAGTATAAAATGTGCTGTGGGGCAAACCCCAACCTTGTGAAGTGATATG
>SVTN01000063.1 GCA_015063765.1 Oscillospiraceae bacterium
GGCTTCTTCGGCACCGATGCTTGGGGCGGCACCGATTATAAGGGCGATTTCGTTGGCGCATTCGGTAATACGGACGCAACCATCGGTCTGCCTTGGGGCGCTCTGCTTGCATTCATTCTGACCATCGTTTACCTGATCTGCCGTCGCTTGATCGACTTCAAGGGCGCAATGGATTCGATTGCAAAGGGCTTCATCGCCATGGTTCCTGCTATCCTCATCCTCACCTTTGCTACCTCCTTGAAGAACGTAACCGGTCTTCTCGGTGCAGACGTATACGTTGAGGGCATGATGGCTTCCTTCCCTGAGACTGCCGCTAAGTTCCTCCCTGCTGTTATCTTCCTGGTTGCTTGCGTGCTTGCGTTCGCGACGGGCACCTCGTGGGGCACCTTCGGCATCCTCATCCCCATCGTCACCAGCATGTTTACCGTCGAAGATCCCCTGCTTTTCGTCGGCATCTCCGCTTGCCTTGCAGGCGCTGTATGCGGCGACCACTGCTCTCCCATCTCGGATACCACCATCATGGCATCGGCAGGTGCGAACTGCAATCACGTGGATCACGTATCGACCCAGCTTCCCTACGCGTTTACCGTAGCTGCGATCTCCTTCGTTTGCTACATCCTTGCAGGCTTTGTTCCTTCCGCTTGGATCTGCCTGCCTGTCGGTGCGGTTTTGACCGTCGCCGTTCTCTTCGGCATCCGCTTTTATCAGAAGAAAAAGGCACCTGCCGCAGAATAATCCCTGCTAATTTAAAAGGCTGTTGCAATCGCAACAGCCTTTTTCTTATTTCTTTTCCGCAATGAAGAAGTAGGGGGACGCGGGAGAATTGATGATCTGGAAGCGGGAAACGCAGATCTTCCTGCGGTCGAGTGTCGCAAAATACTCGGCAAGCATTTGCCCTTCGAGATTGCCTTCCTCGTGGCCCGGATAAACTGCGACGAGAAGAATGCCGTCGTCCGATAAGAGATCGAGCGCCGCCCTAACGGCGGGCATGGTCGTTTCTCGCATGGTGGTCACCATTTTGCGACCGCTTCTCGGAAGATATCCAAGATTGAACATGCCTGCCTTGATCGGCTCCTTGACGTAATCCTTTACAAGATGATGGGATGCACAGATCAAGGTATAATTTTCGGGGGCGCCAGACTCTTCTAAGTGCGCACGGGTGGAGTCGAGCGCCTCTTCTTGGATATCAAAAGCATACACCTTTCCCGTATTCCCCACCGTTTCGCTCAAAAAGAGGGTATCGTTTCCGTTGCCCATGGTGAAGTCAACAACGGTATCTCCCTCGCGGATATGCTCCAGCATAAAATATTTTTGCAAAGATAAAAGGTCTACCACGTTTCGTTTCCTTTCGTTTCCTCTGCCGCCAAGGGACGGACAAAGGCTGTGTAATTTGTTTTATAGGTGACATAGCCGGGACGGGATGCGGGGGGCTTTTTCACGTTTTTCACACGCGTGTAATCTACCGCGACAAGGTCACCGGTTGCCGCAGAGTGATGTGCGGCAACCGCCGCAGCAAAGGTGTAATCCTCTTCGGGCGGCTCTTCTCCGCCGCATACGAGAATGACATGCGAGCCGGGGACACCCTTGGCGTGAAACCAGAGATCTCCCTTTTCAGCGGTGCGGAAGGTGAGAAGCTCGTTTTGCAGATTGTTTTTTCCGCAAAGGACGCGATATCCGTTCGGAGATACGAAGGTATAAGGTCTTGCCTTGACCGCCTTCATCGGGGTGTATTTCTTCATACGGGAGCCATAGCCTGCGCGGTACAGCTCATCCCTGATCTCTCCGAGATCCGCCTCAGTTTCCGCACGGGTAAGAAACGCGGAAACGCTTGCAATGTATGCAAGCTCCTCTTCGGCAAGCGCGATCTGCTTTGCAACCATTTCCTTGGCAGTCTTTGCCTTGGCATAAAGCTTATAATACCTCTGCGCATTGGCGGCAGGAGATAGACGGGTATCTAGCGGTACGGTGACGGGAGCGGGCGGATCAACCGAATAATCGGTGGCGACAAAGGAAGCCGTACCGCGCTTCAAGCGATAGATCTCCGCCGTGATCAGATCTCCCATTTGACGGTATTCCTCGCTCTTTTCCGAGCTTGCAAGCTCATCACGCAAAAGAGCCAACTTTTTCACAAGACGGCTTTCCGCATGGGAAACAAGTCGAACAAGATCCGCGCCGCGAGAATGGATGCGCTCAATACGGTCACGCTCTCCAAAATAGGCATCAAAAAGAGCGGAAAAGCTCTCGAACGACTCTTTGGTACAGTCTTCCCTGTGACGGTATTCGGTATAGCCGTAGGCAACGGGGGTACCCTTAGCATCTCTCATGACGGTGGGGTGTGTTTCACCGTCCTTTAACGCCAAGAAATGCGCAGAAACGATCGAAAACAGCACATCGGGAGCCACGGATGACAAAAGGGTATCGACACCCCCCGTCGTGCGAAAAACGAGCTCACGTGCAACGACTGTCGCCGTGCCCGCAAGCGTATCGGTCAAAAAGCGAACGGCAGTTTTCTCTTGAGGATAAGAGGCAAAAGAGGAAAGGAATGCTTCTTTATTCAGTGCCAGCGGATCTGCCTTGCTTGCAACGGGCGGTGCTTCATACACAAGCCCCGGCAAAAGCTGGCGGATATCGCTATCGGCAAAGTCAATGGGCTTTGCAACTGCTATGATCTTATTCTTTTCATCGGTTAAAATGAGGTTGCTGTATTTTCCCATCAGCTCGGCGTAAAGAAGCCTTTTGGCGGGAAAGCCCATTTCATCCGTGCCCGAAAAGGAAAGACGGGCGACGCGGTCAAAGCCGATCAGCGAAACGCCGTCGAGAATTGCCCCTAAAAGATGCTTGCGGAGCAGAAGGCAAAGCATGGGGGGCTTTTGCGGATTGTCCTTTACGAGCTGAGTGAGGGATATGCGCGGACAAACCGAGCCAAGATTTACAGAAAGCCTTTTTCCACGCAAAAGAAGGAGAATTTCATCCTTCGTCGGCTGATGCACCTTCTCAACGCGAAGTCCAAGGCATTCCTTTTTTATTTCTTCCAAAACGGCATACAGCATGCCGGCATCAAAAGCCATAACGACTCCTTATAGTGTATTTTTGCTGTCAGGCATAATATCAAGGACGGTAAGTGTTGTTCCGTCCACCGTGAATTTGACCTCAAAGCCCGCAAACGGAAAGCCGTAAACGCGTTCGGGATCGTTTTGATACGCAGGGCGCGGGTCTTCGCGCAAAACCGCCACAAGGGCTTCTCTTTTCTCTTCCGGCAAGCGCGACAAAAGACCGTCTTCGCAAACGACATCAAGGGCATAGTCTTCAAAGGAAGCGGCAAAGCCCCCCTTGGCATCGGGGTGCGCGTCCGTAAAGGGAAGATACGGCTTAATATCCAAAATAGGGGTACCGTTGACAAGATCCGCACCGCTGACGACGAGAACGTCGCCATCCTTTTCGGTATGCTCCACGCGGATCAGCTTGACGCAGGAAAGTCCAATGGGATTTGGACGATACGGGGAACGGGTGGCAAAGACCCCTTCCATGCGGTTGCCGCCAAGACGGGGCGGACGGACGGTGGGGCGGAATTCGTCGTCTTCTCTGTTCTCCGAAAAGTGCCAAAGCAACCAAAGATGAGAAAAGCCCTCAATTCCGCGCAAAGCATCTGGATTGCGGTACTTGGGAAGGAAAACAATGCGTGCTTCGAGCGCATCGACGCGACCGCTCTGGCGCGGAACGCCAAACTTGGTATCGAAATCGGTTTGCGCATAGGCGATCTCTTTGACCGTAAACGGCATTTTTCTTTTCCTCCCAATGTTTTTCATGTATACTTATTTTATCACTTGTATGCGGAAAAAGCAAGTATTTGCGAAAAAATCTTGATTTTTCGCCCCTTTTGTGCTATACTTGATCTACCGAGGACATCTCGGAATACGTTTACGCCGTATCTCGCCAAGCGGGAGCGACAGTAAGGAGAAAAAAATGAATACGCGCAAATCCCTTCATGACAAGACCCTAAAGCTTACCACACTCGCCATTCTGACGGCGCTTGTGATCGTGCTACAGCTGATCTGCACGGTGATTAAGTTTGGGCCTTTTTCTATTACCCTTGCCCTGACCCCCATCATCATCGGTGCCGCCATTTACGGGCCGTTGACGGGCGCTTTTTTGGGCTTCATCTTCAGCGTTGTCGTCTACATCACCGGACTTACCGGTATGGATGGCGGCTTCATCCTTATGATGATGGAATACAGCGCATTTGGCACGACGCTTCTTTGCCTTCTCAAGGGCACAGCCGCAGGCTTCGTGGCAGGTCTTCTCTTCAAGCTTCTCGCAAAGGGCAACAAAACGCTTGCCTCCATTGCTACGAGTGCCGCAACCCCCATCGTCAACACGGGTATTTTCGCGCTTGGCATGATGACCATCTTTTACGGCTTCCTTTCAGGAAGCGCCCCTGAAGGCGAAAGCCCTATCGGTATGCTCTTCCTGTCCTGGATCGGCATCAATTTCATCGTTGAATTTGTATCCAATCTGATCTTCGGCACCGTTTTGACGCGCGTGGTAGACTACTTCAATACGAAGGTGAGAAAGATCTGATGCTGCTCGCCTACATCATTCGAAATGACAAGATCACCTTCGGCTTGGTTGAAAACGGCTCGCTCACAAGCTCCGCTTCCATCGGCACGGACGTGCAAAAGACTGCGGACGAATATGCGATCCTGCTCAAAAATATCCTCGATTTTAAAGGGATTTCAACCCAAGATTTCGAAGGTGCGATCTGTGCTTCCGTCGTTCCCTGCTTGACCGAAATACTCCGCGCAGCGGTAAAATCCGTTCTTGGCGTTCGGTCACACATCATCGGAAGCGGCATCAAAACAGGGCTCACCATTCAAACAGAAAATCCTGCGGAGCTTGGGGCAGACCTCGTTGCTACCGCTGTCGGCGCGCTTGCGAAATACGCGCCGCCACTTGTTTTGATCGAATGCGGAACTGCAATCACCTTTTCTTATCTTGATCCTTCGGGCAGATTTCTCGGCTGCGCCATCGCCCCCGGGCTTTCCCTGTCCGCAAGAGCACTTTCAAGTGCGGCGGGACTCCTACCCGAGGTTGCGTACACCGCCCCTCGCGCCGTTCTTGGAAAGAACACGGCGGAAAGCCTGCGGGCAGGCACACTCCTTGCAACCGCGTCCATGGTGGACGGAATGCTCGCACGCATTGAAAAGGAATACGGAGTGGCGACCGTGATCGCTTTGGGAGATGAGGCAGACGCCATCCTTCCCTATTTAGATCACGAAATTATAAAAGATGATGCACTGACGCTTCTCGGTCTTTCGGTCATTTTCAAAAAAAACAAACGCCCTAAGAAATAATAGAAAAGGCACGGCTCAGCCGTGCCTTTTTTGCGAAACTTATTTTTCAAACTCGTGATAAATAGCATTGATGGCGGTCTTGTAATCGGATTTATGCACACCAATGATGATGTCCATCTCGGAAGAGCCCTGGTCGATCATCTTGATATTGACGTCGGCATCCGCAACGGCGCGGAAGACACGCTGTGCCGTACCCTTTGCGGCGACCATACGGCGGCCAACAACGGCAATCAAGGCATATCCGTCCTCGATGTTAAGCGTATCGGGGCAAACCGCTTGGCGCAGCTCGGCAAGCACCTTTTCGCGCTTTCCTTCGAGAGCCGCCGTATGGACGACAATGGAGAGCGTATCCACGCCCGAAGGAAGATGCTCAAAGGAGATCCCGTTATCCTCAATGACCTGAAGGACGCGTCTGCCAAAGCCAAGCTCGGCATTCATCATATCCTTTTCCATAAAGATGATGGAGATACCCGTCTTACCTGCGATACCCGTAATGACCGATTTATCGGTTGCATCCTTGATGCTCGAAACGATCATCGTTCCCTTTGCGGAGGGGTCGTTGGTGTTGCGAATGTTGATCGGAATACCTGCATAACGCACGGGGAAAATCGACTCATCGTGAAGCACCGTCGCGCCCATGTAAGCAAGCTCACGAAGCTCACGGTAGGTAATGACATCGATGGACTTCGGATTTTCTACAATGCGAGGATCTGCCATCAAGAAGCCGGAAACGTCTGTCCAGTTTTCATAGATATCCGCTTCCGCGGCACGTGCTACGATCGCACCCGTAATATCCGAGCCACCGCGAGAGAAGGTCTTAATGGTGCCGTTGGGCATAGAGCCGTAGAAGCCGGGAATGACAGCGCGCTCATATTTTGCAAGGCGAGCAGCAAGCTTCTCGTTGGTAAGCTCGGCATCAAAGCTTCCGTTTTCCTTGAAGAAAATGCATTTTGCGGCATCCAAGAATTTAAAGCCGAGGTAGTTCGCGAGAATAAGACCGTTTAAATATTCGCCGCGGCTGGCGATATAATCACGCCCTGCGTGATTGAGGATAGACATCTCAATCGTCTTGAACTCCTCTTCCAAGGAGAAATCGATACCAAGTCCGCGGATGATATCACGGTAACGCTCCTTGATGATTTCGAAAGCTTCGCTGATGTCCTCCTCGTTTCTCGAAAGCTCATAGCAACGGTACAGAAGGTCGGTCACCTTATCGTCGCCCGAAAAGCGCTTGCCGGGCGCCGAAGGGATCACATAGCGGCAGGCGGGGTCGGCATTTACGATTGCCGCAACTTTTTTCATTTGCTCGGCATCTGCCAAGGAAGATCCGCCGAATTTAAGTACTTTTACTTGCATGGAAAAAATCACTTTCTATCGTTCGATAATGAAATATATAAAACAAAATTAAGAAACAGGTTCAAGATCGAGGTACAAAATCAAGGCAAGCGCATCCGTAATTTCAAGAATTTTTGCAGCCTCCTCGGGGGTACGGTTTTGCATGCTCTCGGCACGGTAGGCATCGATCTCCGCCTTCATATCTGCCTTTTCCTCTTCACTCGAAGAAAAGTCTTTCGATAAGGTGACACGCTGCTCGACGTCGTTTGCCGCTTCAACAATCGTTTCATACAACATATTTGTGTGAATGATATCATCTACAAGCTCGCTCGCACTGACCTCTCCAAAAGCACCGTTTGCAGACTCGTTTGTTGCGCTCTGGATCACCTTCATGGTCTTTTTGATGGAATCGACCTCTTTTTTCAGTTGCTCAGCAGTTAAGCCGTCCTTTGCGCTTACGACCTTGTTTGAGAATCCTACCACAATGACATTGGCGCTTGCACGGTAGCTTTCCTCAACAAACTCCTCCACAACGCTCGTTACGCTGTTTTGGATCGCGGGCGCAAGATCCTCATGCTCCTGCGCCGTCTGAAGGACTATCGCAAGGTTGTCATAATCCTTATCCGTCATGTGTGTGGGGTCAACGTCTGCCAGCTTTAAAAGTGCAGAGACGGCGGGGAAAGCGGATTCAAGGTAATCGAAATAGTCTATTTGACGCTCACCGTTCGAAAGAACCAAGGTCGTATTGGAAAGACCGTGGAATATACGCACGCACATAGTGCGAATTCCTACCGTATCACACGTCTTGGTTACAAAGCTTTCGTTTGCAGGATCGACAAGTGCCGTCTTAATATCCTCTGAAATATCAGCAAGAACAACCTCTTCGGAATCCGAGAAGGCGGTATAAAACCGCTCGCCGAACTCTACAACACCAAAGATGGGAACAAGCAGGACAGCGAAGCAAACGACCGCCTGCAAAAGACCAATCACCATACCGCCGCTGCGGAAGCGTCCCGTACGAACAGTCTTTGCCGGTTTTTCGACATTTTTTACAGCGGCTGCAGCCTCAGCTTCCGCCACGGGCGAGTGAGCGGCTTCAACCTCTTTTTTTGCCTTGCGCTTCTTTACGGGCTTACCAAACAGCAAGCGCGAAAGGAAGAAGGAAAGCGGCAAGGTCAAAAGACGCAAAAGCATAAATATGACGAGAAAGTTAACCTCGGAAAGAAGAACGTCAGGAAGATGCAAAACGAGCTGCTCGATGGCTTCCGCAAGGGATAGTGCTGCAGAAAGACCTTCCTGTCCCGAAAGATATCCTTCATACGCCGCGTGGAAGGTTTGGCCTCCAAGGAACGGCATCGGCATTTCCATCAGAGCGCCGGAAAGCGGGATCGCCAACAGGTAGGCTCCGATAAAGCAAATTACGATAAAGCCGAAGCGAAGAAGCGCAGGGAAAAAGCCACGGCGAAATCCCATGAACAAATCCCAAGCGATAAATAACAGAGCGAAAAGCAATAAAGCAAGCTGCATAGAAACACCTCCCATAAAATGCAATGCACTATATAAAGCAAATATCGAATAAAACACCAATTACATTATACACGATACGCGCGAAAAATGCAATAGAAAACGGCAAAAAAACGACACCCTTCATCACAAAAAATACACAAAAGTTTCATGGTATCGTCTTGAAAAAACAGCACTTTTCATATATACTGTTAATAGAAAGATACATAAGGGGGTAAATTATGAGTTTTCGCAAAACAATGGCAGACGCCCTTTATTTTACGGTTGGTGCTGTTGCCGTAGGAATGGAAGCCATCGCAGACGCAGCAGATGCCCTTACGCAAAAGGGTGCAAACGTCGTGACTAAGGGCAAGGAAGTTTTTAATGATTTCCGTAACAAGTGCACGATTCCCGACGACGAAGATCCCGCCGTGACGATCGAAGAGGATCTCGACGATCTTTCTGAGATCTGATAACTACAAAAAGAAAAGCAGATTCTTTTGAATCTGCTTTTCTTCTTGGTGCACCACTTAAAACCTAAATTGAACCATGTGTTCAGTTTGGGTTTTTTGTTTTTTTGTGAGTTTTTCTGTAATGATACCGACGGCGTTTTATGCCGCGAAAGACTCTTGACATGAGTAGGAGCGTGGTAGGCTGTTTGCCAAGGCAAACCAAAAGCCCCCTTGGGGGCTTGGTGGGTTG
>SVTN01000064.1 GCA_015063765.1 Oscillospiraceae bacterium
TAGCACAAAAACCGCAGAAAATCAATCTGCGGTTTCTGTATTTTCGGATTTTTGTTAAGAGTAACGTGTCGGTAGGTAAAAACTGTCCTTTAGGGGACGTCCCTATAGGACCGCCTCTTTTGGGATTGTTCGTTTCACACCGTGCGCGCATGGGCACAGTCAAATTTCAGGGTATCTGTGGTGCTGTATGAAGGATGCGTGCTTGGCTTCCTCGGGCACACCGTTCTCGCCCTTCTTGACCAGCTCGACTCGGATGACCGTTGTATAACTTGAGCTATGTGACGCGGAATATCCCAACGTCATAGAGTTCTTGGGCTGTCCGTTAAAATTGAACACCTCTGCACAGGCGTCCCCTCTATCGTTCTTCACGTAGAATACGACGCCGGTGACCTCGCCGTCATGCACGACGATGCCGTATAGATCCTGCTCCAAATTCACCGAACGGTAAACGTAAGAGCTGTGCGAGTAATACGAATCGCCGGCACGCTCGTCATCGCTGTTATCGTAGCTGCTTCGATCGGTGTAGTAGATCTTTAACAGATGCTCCGAAAAAAGCTTTGCGATCTTTGCCTTCTCCTCGGAGGATGCCGTTTTGCAGTGCTTCCATTTGAACGCGCCGCCCGTTCCCACGTACACGTCGCTTCTGTCGAAATCGTACCAATACATTTTGTCCTTCTCCTTTTTCCGTTCGTAATAACGGTTCACCGATTCGATTATAACATAACGGCAGAAGGTTGTCAATGTGTTTTTGCGTCGGTTTAATCACCGCAAAGGTGTCTTTGTTTGCCCTAGGGGCAAATGATGTTGTGCCTGCGGCACAAATGAAAAAATCCAAGTCGTAAGACTTGGATTTTTTGGCCTACCCGAAAGGATTTGAACCTTCGACCTTCAGAGTCGGAGTCTGACGCGCTATCCAGCTGTGCCACGGGTAGATGCTTCATTATTGTAGCACAAAGGCAGAGCAAAATCAAGGCTTTTGGAAAAATTATTTTTCTTCAAGAATACGGGTATTACGAAGCACCGTATCCCGTCCGCGCCAGGCAAAGGCACGGCGGGAAAAGACCTCGTCGCTCATATTTTCCACCGTTTCCGTATCAAGATGCGTGATCAGGTTTTCCTTGAAAAAAGGAATTTCCGTTGTAAGCGTGCCGAGATGCGCCGCTTCCTTGACGTAGGGACAGACCTTTTGGCACTCATCACAACCCCAAGCCGTCCCAACCTCACGCATGAGCGCCTTTTCCTCGTCGGTGAGTGTCCCTTTTTTCTGCGTGATGGCAGAAAGACATTCGGTGCTCTCGTTACGCAAAATGCCTGTAGGGCAGGCAGAAAGGCATGCGCCACAGCCGATGCAAAGGGTAAACGGCGAGAGTGTCACTTCTCCAAACGCTTCCGCAGGAAGGGTGGAAAGAAATTCGCCGATGAACTGATACGTACCGTATTCCCCTGAGATCAAAAGGCGGTTTTTTCCGTAAATGCCAAGCCCTGCACGGATGGCGGCGTCCCGCTCGTCGATGGGGGAATGGTCGGCAAAGCCGAGAAAATCCCCTTCGGGAAAGGCACACTTTAAGCGTTTTCCCATTCTCGCATAAAGCCCCTTGGCGTAGAAATGATAATCTTCAGCCGCGGCATACACGGAAAAATTATCGGGCGTGACGGCGTAATAGGGGATCAAAAAGACAAGAACGCTCTGTGGCTTGAAATTCTCTCTTTCGTAAAGACGCGCATTTGTCACATGGCACGCGGAAAAGGGAAGCACGGCGACTTTGGAAATATGCTCCTCGAAAAACAGTTCTTTGGTTGCTTGATTTAACATGAGTTTCCCACCTCTTTACACCTATTATACTGCAAAACCCTTTTGAAAGCAAGACATGACGGGAAGTTTTTAACCTGAAAACCTTGATTTTACGCATAGAGTATGGTATAATTACTGTATATTATTAAAGTTTTCTCGAAAAGGAGCTATGATATGCTGAACATACTTCAAAACGGAGTTTTATCCGGTGTAGTCTTTCCGTCCGTCACCCTGGCGGCGGTACTTGCTGTTTTGATCTCTCTTGTGGTTCCTTATCTGCTCGGCAGCATCAACAGCGCCGTTTTGATCTCCCGCCTTTTCTACGGTGCGGATATCCGCACGCAGGGAAGCGGCAACGGCGGCTTGACCAATATGCTCCGCGTTTACGGCAAAAAGGCGGCACTCTTCGTCCTTCTCGGCGATATGTTAAAGACCGCACTTTCCTTGCTCTTCGTTGCAATTTTTTACGGCTTTCAGTACGGCAAATTCGCCTTTGCCTGCAACTCGCTCCTTTACGTGGCGGGAACCTTTTGCATCATCGGTCACATTTTCCCCGCGTATTTTAAATTCAAGGGGGGCAAGGGTGTGCTTTGCACGGCAACGATGGTTTTGATCCTCAGCCCTATTGTCTTTGCCGTTCTCTTTGCCGTGTTTCTGCTGCTTTTGGTCGTAACGCACTACGTTTCGCTGTCCTCCATCACGGTAGGTCTGCTTTATCCCTTTGCTCTCAACCGCATCATGGCACTCTTTGGCATCGTTTCGGGTGGGCTTATCATCCTTTTGACGGTATTGATCGGTCTTTTGATCTTCTATTGTCACAGAGAGAACATCGTTCGCCTCAAGGAAAGAAGAGAAAACCGTTTTTATTTCCGCAAAAAGAAGTGATCGCGAGGACGTATTATGCTGAAGCAAGCAATCTCTTTGCTTTTTGATACCGCCGCCGCAGGTGCTCTGCGGCGCGCAACCTTTTCCAGACCCGAAAATGGGGACGGAAGCCGCGTGACCCTGCGTGCTTGCACCCACAAGGGGGAAGCCTTGATCGCCACCGAGAAAAGCACCGCGGACGGCAAGGTCTATCACAAAAACCTTTCCTTGGAAAGCGCCGAAGAGGCGCTTTACACTCTTGCCGCCCCCTATATGCAGATCAATATAAACACCGCCCTCGGTGACGCTGAGTATAAGCGGAGCGCTAAGGGCAAGGAGATCATCATCGGTGGGGACAAGCTGAAGCGCGCCCTCAAAACCGAAGCGCCGTCCTTTGCGGATGCCCTTACCGAGTCGCTTGACCGCAAGAAAAACTATATTCTTTCCGGTAACGAGCCCTTTCTGTGCGCCCTCGGCATCAGCGATGCGCGCGGAAGGGTGCATGATAAAAAGCAGGCAAAGTTCCGCCAGATCAACCGCTTTTTGGAGCACATCCGCGATATAGAAAGCGCGCTTCCCAAGGATGGCACGCTTTTGATCTATGACCTTTGTTGCGGAAAGAGCTATTTGAGCTTTGCCGTTTATCACTATTTCAAAAACATTCGCGGCCGTGAGGTTGAAATGCTCGGCATGGATCTCAAGGACGACTGTATGCGCTTTTGCGCGGATGTTGCGAGGGAGCTTACCTTTGACGGCATGACCTTCCGAACGGGCGACATCCGTACCTTGCCCAAGGACCGCGCGCCGCATCTCGTTTTATCCCTGCATGCGTGCGACATCGCAACCGATATTGTATTGCATTTTGCCGCATCCGTAAAGGCAGGCGTGATCCTTTCGACCCCCTGCTGCCAGCACGATCTGCTTGGAAAAATGGAGCTGCCCGCACTTGGCTTTGTTACCGATTACCCTAAGCTCTCGGGCAAGCTTGCGGAGGCTTTGACCGATGCGCTTCGTCTTGCGCGGCTTCGCACCCTTGGGTATGAAACGACGGCGCTCGAGCTGACCGACCCCGACGACACGCCGAAAAACACCCTTTTGCGCGCCCTCTTGCGCCCCACCTTCGATCCCGATGGAGCGGCGGCAAAGAAGGCGAAGGAGGAGTACCTTGCCGCGCTCCGCTTTGTGTTCGGTGCTGATAAAACCGATTATCCCGAATTTTGATCAAAGGAAGCTGTCATGAAAGAGATCTATACATCCGCATCCGAAACGGATACAGAAAGCGTCGGTGAGATGCTTGCCAAGCGGCTTTACGGTGACCGTGTCCCCTACGCCTTTATTGCCCTCTTCGGCGAGATGGGAGTAGGGAAGACCGCCTTCACACGCGGCTTTTGCCGTGCGCTCGGTATTCACGGTGTCCACAGCCCGACCTATACCGTCGTTAACGCATACGAGGACGGCGCATATCCTGTGTTCCATTTTGATATGTACCGTATCACGCGGGAAGATGATCTTCTTTCCATCGGCTTTGACGATTATCTCGCGCGCGACGGATATTCCATCTGCGAATGGAGCGAAAATATTACGCCCTTTATTCCCGACGACGCCATTACCGTCACCATCTCGCGCACAGATGGCGGTAGCGGTCGGGAAATCAAGATAGAAAGGACAGCATCTTGAATATACTTGCCTTTGACAGCACGGCGAAGACCGCATCCGTGGCGCTTGTACGCGACGGACGGACGGTGGCTGAATTCTTCGTGGACAGCGGAAAAACACATAGCGAGATCCTTCTCCCTATGGCGGAGGATGTCCTAGCCCGTGCCCATATGACCTTGGATGAAATTGATTATTACGCCGTCACGGTAGGTCCCGGCTCCTTTACGGGGGTACGCATCGGAACGGCTACGGTAAAGGGACTTGCCTTTTCTCTTTCGGAAAGGGAAAACTGTGTCCCCGTTTCAACGCTTGAAGCGATTGCCGAGGGGCTCATGCCCCTAGACGGCATCTACGCGCCTGTCATGGATGCCCGTCGAAACGAGGTGTATAACGCCCTGTTTCGGATGGAAAACGGCACTTTAATACGCCTCACCCCCGACCGTGCCATCTCTCTTGCGGCACTAGGCGAGGAGTTGAAAACGCTTTACCCGAACGAAACGGTGCGCTTTGCGGGCGACGGATACGACGTTGCCATGGCGGCACTTGCCCCCATGCTTCCCACCGCCGCAACCCCCGTGGCACTCCGCTTTCAAAGAGCGGCAGCCGTCGCACGGTGTGCGGAACGGGCGCTGTCGCGTGGCGAAGCGGTCCCACCGTCCTGCATTTCCCCCACCTATCTGCGCCTTCCACAGGCGGAGCGGGACCGTCTTGCAAAACAAAATTAAGAAAGAAGGAAACCGGCATGAAGACCATTCACATCGGCGCTGACTCTGCAGGCTATCTCTATAAGGAAGAACTGAAAACCTATCTTGCCACCCTCGGCTATACCGTGGTGGATGAGGGAGCGGACCACGGAAACTCCGGCACGCATTATCCCGAATACGCCATGAAGGTGGCATCTAAAGTACAACAAGACCCCGAAAATACGATCGGTATCCTCGTTTGCGGTACGGGCATCGGCATGAGCATGGTCGCCAACAAGTACGACGGCGTTCGCGCCGCCCTCTGCTCCGATACCTTTAGTGCCAGAATGACGAGAGAGCATAACAACGCCAACGTCCTTTGCATGGGCGCACGTGTCATCGGCCCCGGGCTGATGAAGGATATCGTGGATGCCTTCCTCGGCGCATCCTTTGAAAAGGGTGGTAGACACGAAATGCGCGTTGCCATGATCGGGGATGCCGAAAAGGCAGGCCGCAAATAATTTTTTGGAGCAACCATGTATAAGATCGTAACAAGAAAAAACCTCAATCCCACCGTCGTTCAGATGGAGATCGAAGCGCCGCTCGTAGCACGCAAGGCAAAGGCAGGGCAGTTTATCATTCTCCGCGTGGATGAGGAGGGGGAGCGCATCCCCTTGACCGTCGCAGGTGTGGATCGCGACGCGGGCACGGTGAAGATCATTTTTCAGATCGTGGGTGCAACCACGACTTTGTTGTCCCATAAACAGGCGGGCGACGCCATCCGCGATTTCGTCGGTCCGCTCGGAAAGCCGACCGCGCTTGACGGGCTTCGCCGCGTTTGTATCGTGGGCGGTGGCGTGGGGTGTGCGATCGCGCTTCCCATTGCCGAAGCACTCCATGAAATGGGTGCTGAGGTCACAAGCATTATCGGCTTCCGCAACCGCGATCTTTTGATCTTAGAGAACGAATTTCGCGCGGTATCGAGCAAGCTTTGCGTTATGACCGACGACGGCTCCTACGGAGAAAAGGGCAACGTCACGGTGCCGCTCAAGGCACTCCTAGACGCGGGTGAGCCGTTTGACGAGATCATCACCATCGGTCCGCTTATTATGATGAAGTTTGTAACCCTGACGGCAAAGCCCTACGGCGTTCCCGTCACCGCTTCCATGAACCCCATCATGATCGACGGCACGGGGATGTGCGGCGGATGCCGCCTCACCTTGAACGTGAACGGCAAGCGCGTCACCAAGTTCGCCTGTGTGGACGGTCCCGATTTCAACGCCTACGAGATCGACTTTGATGAGGCAATGTCGCGCGGAAGAGCCTATCAGGACTTTGAACGCCATGCGTATGAAAGCATCTGCAACCTCTTAAACAAGGAGGTGCGCTAAGATGCCAAACATGTCGTTAAAGAGAAATCCCATGCCTGCACAGGATGCAAAGGTGCGTTCCCGTAATTTTGATGAGGTTGCCCTCGGCTACACCGAGGAAATGGCAATCGACGAGGCGGCGCGCTGTCTTGGCTGTAAAACCATGCCCTGTGTCGACGGCTGTCCTGTAAAGATCCACATTCCCGCCTTTATTGCAAAGATCAGGGAAGGGGATTTTGAGGGCGCGTATCAGATCATCACAGAATCCTCCTCCTTGCCCGCCGTTTGCGGACGCGTCTGTCCGCAGGAAACGCAATGCGAAGCAAGGTGCGTGCGCGGCATCAAGGGAGAAAGCGTGGGTATCGGGCGTCTTGAACGCTTTGTCGCCGATTATCATAACACCTTTGCAACCCTGCCGCCCGTAAAGCCTACGCCGAACGGACACAAGGTCGCCGTTGTGGGTGCAGGTCCTTCGGGGCTCACCTGTGCGGGGGATCTTGCAAAGCGCGGCTATGCCGTCACCGTCTATGAGGCACTTCACGTGGCAGGCGGCGTGCTTGTGTACGGCATTCCCGAATTCCGTCTTCCCAAGCGCATCGTCGCCAAGGAGGTCGAAACCTTGGAGGCGCTCGGCGTCAAGATCGAAACCAATGTCGTCATCGGCAAGACCCTCACCGTCGACGAGCTGTTTGACATGGGCTTTGAAGCGGTGTTCATTGGCTCGGGTGCAGGACTTCCGAGCTTTATGGGCATCCCGGGAGAGTCCCTTAAGGGTGTGTATTCCGCTAACGAGTTCTTGACCCGAAGCAATCTGATGAAGGCATACCGCACGGACGCGCAAACCCCCATCATGAAGGGCGGCAGAGTTGCCGTCGTGGGGGGCGGTAACGTCGCAATGGATGCGGCACGCACCGCGCTTCGCCTCGGTGCCGAAAAGGTATACATCGTCTACCGACGCTCGCTTGACGAGCTTCCCGCAAGAAGAGAAGAGGTCGAGCACGCGATGGAGGAGGGCATTGAGTTTTGCTTGCTCTCAAACCCCGTGGAGATCTTGGGCTTTGAAAATCCCGACGATCCGCGCGACGCGCGATGCGGTTCCGTTCGTGGCATGCGTTGCGTCAAAATGGAGCTTGGCGAGCCCGATGCAAAGGGGCGTCGCCGCCCCATCGCGATTGAGGGGAGCGAGTTTGAGATGGAGCTCAACACCGTTGTCATGTCCATCGGTACGTCGCCCAACCCCCTCATCAAATCCACCACCGAGGGGCTCGAAACCAATGAGCGCGGCGGTATTATCGTCAACGAAGCGGGGCTGACCACAAGGCATGCCGTCTACGCGGGCGGTGACGCCGTCACAGGTGCCGCCACCGTCATTTCCGCCATGGGTGCGGGGAAGACTGCCGCTCGGGCAATTGATGAATATTTGAGCAAATAAAACAAGGCAGATCGCAAAATGCGATCTGCCTTTTCCTATAATTTTTGAAATCAGCGATTGAGAATAAGCTTCGTCAGCTCAACAGGAGGAACGATGTCCTTACCCTTGTAAACGCGCATGTTGCCCGATGCGATCTCGTCAATCAGGATGACCTCATCGCCGTTGTAGCCAAACTCAAACTTGATATCCCAAAGGTCAAGACCGATGGACTTCAAGTCGTCAGCAACGATCTTGGTGATCTTCAAGGTCTGCTCCTTCATGGAAGCAAACATTTCCTCGGACATAACACCGAGTGCGGCAAGACCCTCGCTCGTTACCAGAGGATCGCCCTTCTCGTCGTTCTTGAAGGTGCACTCTACGTATCCGCCTGCAAGGGGAGTACCGTCAGCGATGTATTCGCCGTATCTGCGGATGAAGCTACCCGTAGCTACAAGGCGGCAAATGACCTCAAGACCGTGACCGAATACCTTGCCGGGAAGCACCTCCATGGTAGCGTTCTCAATGTCAGCAGAAACATAGTGGGTCTTGATGCCTGCCTTCTTGAGAAGCTCGAAATAGTAGATCGAGGTCTTGAGGTTCTCGCGGCCGATGCCGTCGATCTTCAGTCCTACGGTGTTTTCGCCGGGATCGAATACGCCGTCTTTTCCGGTGCAGTCGTCCTTGAACTTGAGCATAACGTTGCCGTTGTCAAGGGAGTAAACGTCTTTGGTTTTGCCTTCGTAGATCTTTTTCATATGTTCTCCTTCATCATCGCTGTCGCGAATTTTTTACAGAGATATTCTATCACAAAAAAATGCGCTTGTACAGTAGTTTTTGCAAAAAAAACGCAAAAAAACGCAATTTTTTTATCTTAATGCATCGGTAAGCTGCTTTTCTACCTGGGGTATGGGCAGAGAAAGGGCAAGCGAAATCTCGATGGCAAGCATACGACGGGCACTTTCATAGAAATTTCGCTCCGCATCGGTCACACGGGTCATCTTGGCCTCGGCAAGGCGCAGGCGAGTGCAATAGGTGCACA
>SVTN01000065.1 GCA_015063765.1 Oscillospiraceae bacterium
TAATGCATTCAGCTGAGCGGTACTAATAGACCGAGGGCTTGAACTGCTCGATAGCAGTTCTCTTTGAGCTTCGTTTCCCATTCCTTATTCGGTTTTCAATGAGCGTTTGAAAAAAGAAGAACCGTTCGAAAGAACGGTTCTTCTTTTTTATCCATTCGCTTTGCGAATGGCATGGAATCACCCGAAGCGTGTATGGCATTCGTCAAGGGCATATCTTCTCTTGACAAAAGGCATCCTAATATGGTAATATGGATACAGAAGAAGGGCGGTGCTGCTATGAAAAAGATATTCATTCTTTTACTTTCTTTGCTCATGCTTTTTGCCTTTACCTCTTGTGAAGAGGAAGAGCAACCCATCGGCGGCGATCCTTTTAGCCGTGATATGACGCTCTCCGTCATTCGCGTCACTTACCGTGGCGAGGAAAAGAGCTTTACCACCAACACGCGCAAGCAAGCAATTCTTGGCACCGTGAATGCTATTCTCAAAGAAAATTATGAGGAAAACGCAACCCCGACCGAAGACGGATATCTTATGCAATTTGTTTTTATAGACGAGCATGCAGACCAAAACAGCGAATATTTTTTGGCAGAAGGCAAACTGATTGACTTGAAAACGAATCGCGCCTATCCTGTTACGGAAGAACAGTATGCGGCGCTGATCGCCGTTCTTTCACTCACGCCACATCCCGGACAAACCCTTTAATTGCAAAATATAGGAGCCCTCTATGGACGTCAATTACAAAAACTCAAAGCGGTATAAGACCGCGAAATATCCCATCCGTCAGCCGTGGTATCTCAAATGGCTCATTTGGATCCTCTCCAAGATCCTGCTGATGGGGAAAAAGCATAAGGTGGAAAAGATCGGCATGGAAGGACTCAAGCCCCCTTATATGCTTTTATCCAACCATATGGCGTTTATCGACTTTGAGCTGATCGCCCTCGGCACGCGCCCGTATCGCGTCAACAACGTCGTCAATATCGACGGCTATTACCGCCGCCCGTGGCTCTTAACCTGGATCGGCTCGATCTGCACGCGCAAGTTTACCACCGATTTTCATTTGGTCAAATCCATTCGCCATGTTTTAAAGCGGGGCGATATCCTTTGTATGTACCCCGAGGCACGCTATTCGCCCTGCGGTATCACCTCGTTTTTGCCCGATTCTCTCGGTAAGCTCATCAAAATGAATAAGGTTCCCGTGGTCGTTGCCATCCACCACGGAAATTATCTGCACGCACCCGTGTGGAACGTGCCCAAGAAGCGTCGTGTTCCGCTTCACACGACCATGAAGCTGCTTTTCACCGCGGAGGAAACGCAAACGCTCTCAGTCGACGAGCTGAATGCCCGCTTGAAAGAAGCCTTCATATATGATGAATACAGCTACCAAAGGGAAAACGGCATCCGCATCACCGAGCCGTATCGCGCCGAAGGGATGCATAAGATCCTCTATAAATGCCCCCATTGCATGACCGAAAGCAAAATGGCGACGAAGGGCACGGAGCTTTATTGTGAAGCGTGCGGCAAGCGTTGGACGCTTGGTGAGGACGGCACTCTCACGGCAAACGAGGGCGAAACCGAATTTTCCCACGTCCCCGATTGGTTCCTTTGGGAAAGAGAAGAGGTAAGGCGCGAGATCGAAAACGGCACCTATTCCTTCTCCGACACCGTGGATGTGCATTCTATGCCGAGATGTTGGAATTTTGAGTCGCTTGGCGAAGCCACCCTCACCCACGACGAACAGCACGGCTTTGTCCTTTCGGGGCATTATCGCGGCAGGGACTATCGCATCGAGCGTGCCCCCTTGCAGAACAACTCCCTGCATGTGGAGTACGACTTCCCGCATATCAAGCCTTACGATTGCGTGGATATTTCCACCGAAAACGATTCCTTCTATTGCTTCCCCTCGAAGCAAAACGTCGTGACAAAGCTCGCCTTTGCTACCGAGATCATCTACGAGCGTGCCTATGCGCGCGTGCGCAAGCACTAAAAAACGTCCGCCAAAAGGCGGACGTTTTTCTCATCTCATGCGGTTTTCATCAATAAATTCATTTAGCGTCTTTAAGTAATTTTCCTTATCCACCGAAAACGCGATCCCGTGATCCGCGCCCTTAATCTTGATAAGGCGTTTCTTTTCCGATGCGCATGCATCAAACAAGCGCTCGCTCATCTCACAAGGCACAAATCCGTCTGCGTCGCCGTGGTAAAGAATGATCGGCACGGTAGCACGCTTGACCGCCTTGATCGGCTCTGCGTCGTTCGGATCAAAGCCGCCGTATAGACGCGCACCAAGCCGCACAAAGGGGTAGAGAAGAGAAGCGGGAAGCCCCATGCCGCGGATCACCTTTTTGATGATCTCCTTTGCGGAGGAGTAGGGGCAATCGGCAAGAATACCCTTGACCTGCGGCGGTAGGTTTTCACCCGACGCCATGAGCACGGTTGCCGCACCCATCGAAATACCCGTCAAGTGAAGGCGAACGTCCTCGCCAAACACGGAGATCGCATGGTCGATCCAGGCAAGGCAGTCGCGTGTTTCCTTGACACCGAAGGTGATGACGTGCCCGTCGCTTCTTCCGCTTCCTCTATGGTCGATGATCAGCGCATTGCGGTCAACGGCAAAGGCACGCAAGACAGCGCCGCTTAAGTCGCGGTCGGAGTCACCTCTGTAGCCGTGAAATTGGATCTCGATCGGGAGCCCCTTTTCTTTCTCGTAGTATCTACCGCGCAAGGTAAGACCGTCATAAGAACGGATCTCCATCTCTGTGTAGGGCATCTCTCTCGCTTGCTTGATCCAGGCCGCCATTTCGTCGCGGAAGGGCAGATAAGCTTTTCCCGGTGGAATACGGTATTCAGCAAGCTCGTTGGGATCGCGCGTTTTCGAATAAAAGGTCAAGTAAAAGCATACGAAGGCAGTGATGAGGACGATGAGCAAAATCCCCCCAATCACGCCAAGCGTAATATATAGCGCCGTCATGAAAGCCTCCAAAACTAAATTCTATTTCGATTATACTCCTTTTAAATATTTTTGTCAATTGCTCGAAAAAATTTCTTCTTTCCTATTGACAAATTGATATCATTATGATATCATAATAATGTAAACATAAAAAGGAGGCTTTACTTATGACAGAAATTGTACTCAAAAACAAAAAACACGGTATGCTGGTCTTGCTCTTGACGATCCTGCTTCTGCTTGTTGCATTGGCAGGTGTTATTCTCGGCGGCATCATTATCGGGGATGACGGCACGGGCAATCCGCTCCTCTTTGTAGTCAGCCTGCTCGTTCTTTGCCTCGGCTGGATCCCGCTGCTCGGTCTTCGCGTTCTGAAGCCGCAGGAAGCACTTGTTTTGACCCTCTTTGGTAAGTACATCGGTACCATCAAGGGCGACGGCTTTTTTGCCGTAAATCCGTTTTGCGCGAGCGTGAACCCTGCGGCTACTACGGAATTAAATCAAAGCGGTGACGTAAAGAAGACCCCTGCCATAGCTGCTGTGGCCGGCGTGAAGACGGCTCCTGCGGTCGACAAGCGTCTTTCTCTCAAGATCATGACGCTCAACAACAACCGTCAGAAGATCAACGATTGCCTTGGCAATCCCGTCGAGATCGGCATTGCGGTCACCTGGCGTATCGTGGATACCGCAAAAGCGGTCTTTAACGTTGACAACTATAAGGAATATCTCTCCCTACAATGCGATACCGCACTCCGTAACATCGTTCGCATCTATCCTTACGACGTCGCCCCCGGTGTTGATACCACGGGTGACGGCTTGGCAGACGACGGCAGCTTGCGCGGCTCCAGCGAGATCGTGGCAGCCCGTATCCGTGACGAGATCGGTGAGCGTGTTGCCGAAGCGGGCATTGAGATCATCGAGGCACGCATCACCTACCTTGCGTATGCCACCGAGATCGCGGCAGTCATGCTGCAAAGACAGCAGGCTTCTGCCATCATCGATGCACGCAAAATGATCGTTGACGGCGCCGTCGGTATGGTGGAAATGGCGCTTGAGCGCTTGGATGCCAACGGAACGGTAAGCTTGGATGAGGAGCGCAAGGCGGCAATGGTGTCCAATCTTCTCGTCGTGCTTTGCGGCAACCGCGACGCCCAGCCCGTGGTCAATTCGGGTAGCCTGTATTAAGATGAACGAGCAGGGCAAGAAGCAGGTCCCTCTCCGTTTGTCGCCAAAGCTGTATGCCGCGATCGCTTCCTGGGCGGAGGACGACTTTCGCTCCATCAACGGTCAGATCGAATATCTCCTTACCGAGTGCGTCCGTCAGCGCAAGAAAAACGGAAAGTACGTTTCGGATGAGATCGACCTGCCACCGGAGCTGGATTTGCAGTAAATAACACCGAGCGGTGCCTTTCGGCACCGCTTTTTTATATCGAATTTCGGCATTTCTATTGCAAAAAAGAAAATTTTATGCTATACTATATCAAATTTGCTTTTTGAAAGGGGGTAGCGTATGAGAGAACCGATGTCTAAAATGAGAAAAAATTATCTTGTAAGACTTGTGCTGCGCTCGCTCATTTTCGTTGCCTTCGTGCTTTTGTTTATCTTCAAGCCCGAATTTTTCTCGGTGCTTGAGGGCGGACGCTTTTTTACTGAGATCAGCCCCTTGCACCTTCTTTGGGTGCTTTGGATGTTTGATATGCTTTGTCAGCTCGTTCCTGTATGGAAAAAGCTTCCCGTTGGCTCGGGTAAGCTCTTCCGCGGACGCTTCCGCCCCTTCAAGGAAACGGTCAACTACCCCGCCCTTCGCAATCATATCATTGCCGCAACGCGCGCGGCGTATAAGGTTTTTTTCCTTTGGGTTGGGCTTTTAGCCGTCATTGCCGCTTTGTATTACACGCGTGTGATCGGTAAAGAAATTCTTTTCCTCATCAGCGTTTGCTTTTATGTTTGCGATCTCATTTGCGTTCTTATTTGGTGCCCCTTCCGCTTGATCATGAAAAACCGTTGCTGTACGACCTGCCGCATCTTCAATTGGGATCATCTTATGATGATGTCTCCCATGATCTTTATGGGTGGATTCTATTCGGTCAGCTTGATTCTTGTTGCCGTCGCCGCTTTCCTTGCGTGGGAGCTTTGCATTCTCATGTACCCCGAGCGCTTTTGGGAGCAGTCCAACGCTGCCCTCCAATGCTGTGAATGTACCGACAAGCTTTGTACGCAATACTGCCGCAAATTAAGAAAATAAAAAAACTCGATTTCTTTCGAAATCGAGTTTTTTTACTAGTCGGCAAGCAGGGAAGCGAGGGAAGAAAGCTCTCCTTCAAAGTTCACCCCATACCAAAGATTCGGATTGTTTTTGTCCGTTTTGCGGATGCAGCGGCGCACAAACTCGGCGGCAATCGAGGTTGCCTCTACAAGGCTTCTTCCGCGCAGATATGCGGCGGTCAGCACAGAAGAGAAGACATCGCCCGTGCCGTGATAGCCGTGTGCCACGTAGGGCTCGGAAACAAAGGTGACATCCTCGTTTTCGCACACCGCGCAGTCGATAGCGCCCTCTTCCAAGGCAACGCTGGTTAAAACAACGCTCGTGCCGATCTCCTCGGAAAGCGCGCGGATCAATTCTTCATACCCCTCTTTGTCGGTGGGAACGGCGTGTCCGTCACGCCCGAGGAGCAAGAGTGCCTCCGTGACGTTCGGCGTGATGACCGATGCACGACGGCAGAGCTTTTTCATTTCTGCGGGGAATGTGGGAGGCAAGCAGGTGTAAAGCACGCCGCCGTCCGCCATGGCAGGGTCGACGATAATACGGGTGTCGTCATCCGCCAAAAGTGTAATGATATCCGAGATGATGCCCGCCTGCTCGCCGTTTGCGAGATACCCCGTATAGATGGCGTCAAAGTGAAAATTCTGCTTTTTGATCGCCTCTGCCATAGGAAGCAGAAAAGGGGTCAGATCCTCCGAAATAAAGGTGGAAAAGGCGGTGTGGGTGGAGAAAATGGCGGTTGGAATTGCGCAAGCCTCAACGCCTGCCGCGGAAAGAATGGGAAGCGCCGCGGTCAGCGAGCATTTCCCGACGCCGCACAGATCGTGAATGGCAAGCACGCGGGTTTGCCCCGTTGTTTTAAACTCGTTTTGTTGTGCCATGGTATTTCTCCTCAGAGCGGTGCCTTGGCGATCTTGCCGTAGGCACGCGGATATTTGGGTGCTGTTTTTGCGATCTTTTCGATCACAACTGTCGTATGCGCAAAGGTCTCACCGTCGGGGGCTAAAACGGGGGCGTCGAACAAAGCGGCTTCTTTGCCGCCGAGAAGCTGAATGGCGTTTTGCGATGCCGCAAGCTCCTCTTTGCCGCCCCTGCCCTTCATGGCGATAAAACGACCGCCAAGTGTAACAAAGGGAAGACAAAGCTCCGAAAGGACGGGGAGGGCGGCAACCGCTCTCGCCGTAGCACAGTCAAACTGCTCACGGTAAGCGGCATCCTTGGCGATCTCCTCCGCACGGCCGACAAGCGGCGTGATGTTTTTAAGCTCCAAAAGAGCGGCAGTTTCTCCAATATAGTTGACTCGTTTGGCAGTCGAGTCGAGAGCCGTGATCCGAAGATCGGGGCGCACGATCGCAAGCGGCAGAGTAGGGAAGCCCGCACCCGCACCGACGTCAATGACGGACGCACCCTCGGGGAATAGATGCGCGCCGATGAGGGAGTCAATGTAATGTAAAAGGATCACGCGAGAGGGCTCGCGAATGGCAGTTAAATTGAACTGCTCGTTGACGGTAAGCATGTGCTCTGTCAAAAGAAAAAACTTATCGATATGCTCTTGGGTAATGAGACTCTCAAGCCCGTTCTTTTCTAACGAAAGCAGGAAAAAATCGGTGAAGCCGTGTTTGTCGTTGCGTTCCAAAATACACTCTGCCTTTGCCTTTGATTTCTATGTCAATAGTATAAAAGATTGCCATGCGAAAAATGTGGAATTTTTGTTAATTTTAGAAGGAGAATGCATAATCGCGAAAAAAATAAAGTGAATTTGTAGTTTTTTTAACAAAAATTCTTGACTAAAGGAAAAATGAATGGTATAATAATACGGATATAAAAACACAAAAACACAAGGAGATAGAAACATGGCTACTTACAACAAGAAAAGTGTCGAAGACATCGAAGTATCCGGCAAGCGCGTTCTCGTGCGTTGCGACTTCAACGTTCCCATGAAGGACGGCGAGATCACCAGCGACAAGCGTATCGTCGGTGCGATCCCCACCATCAAGTATCTTTTGGACAAAGGCGCGAAGGTCATCCTTTGCTCTCATATGGGCAAGCCCCACAACATCCTCACCGAGGGCTACGGCTTAACCAAGAAGGAAAAGAAGAAGGTTGCCGCTCTTCCCGAGAGCGAGCAGGCTGCTGCTACCGCAGAGCTTCTCAAGAAGGCTGAGGGCGATAAAAAGAAGCTGACCCTCCGCCCCGTTGCCGTTCGTTTGAACGAGCTGCTTGGCGAAGGCACCGTGACCTTTGCTGAGGACATCGTCGGCCCCGACGCAAAGGCAAAGATCGCCGCTCTTGAGGCAGGAAAGGCAGTTCTTCTTGAGAACGTTCGCTTTGATGCACGCGAGGAAAAGAACGATGCCGGCTTCGCCAAGGAGCTTGCTGAGTATGCTGACGTATATGTCAACGATGCATTCGGTACCGCACACCGTGCACACGCTACCACCGCAGGTGTTGCAGATTATCTGCCCGCAGTTTGCGGCTACCTCATCGAGAAGGAGATCTCGGTGATGGGCAAGGCTCTTGAGGAGCCCGTCCGTCCCTTCGTTGCCATTCTCGGCGGCGCAAAGGTTTCCGACAAGATCGGCGTAATTAAGAACCTCATCGACAAGGTAGATACCCTCATCATCGGTGGCGGTATGGCATACACCTTCTTCCGTGCAAAGGGTAACCCTGTCGGTACCTCTCTTTGCGAGGAGGATAAGCTCGACCTCGCTCTTGAGCTGATGGAAAAGGCAAAAGAGAAGGGTGTTAACTTCATCATTCCCGTAGATAACGTGATTGCAAGAGAATATGCAGAGGATGCTGTTTGCATGCGCATCTATTCCGATTCTATCCCCGACGGCTGGATGGGTCTTGATATCGGTCCTGTGACCCGTGAGCTTTTCGCAAAGTCCATCGAGGGTGCAGGCACCGTTGTTTGGAACGGTCCTATGGGCGTTTCCGAGTGGAAGAACTTTGCAGCAGGCACCGAGGGTGTTGCTGAGGCAGTTGCAAACTCGGGTGCGATCTCCATCATCGGTGGCGGCGACTCCGCAGCAGCCGTTGAAAAGCTTGGCTTTGCTGACAAGATGACCCACATCTCCACGGGCGGCGGCGCATCGCTTGAGTTCCTTGAGGGACTTGAGCTTCCCGGTATCGCATGCCTCATGGACAAGGACGCATAAGGAGAAGAAAAATGAGAAGAACTGTAATTGCAGGCAACTGGAAAATGAATATGACCCCCTCGCAGACGGCAGCCTTCATCAAGGAGCTCGCTCCCATGGTGGCAGGTAAGGACGCATGCGATATCGTGCTTTGCGTTCCCTACGTAGACATTGCTACCGCTGTCGAGGCGGCAAAGGGAACCAACATCAAGATCGGTGCCGAGAACGTTCACTTCGAGGAGAAGGGCGCTTACACCGGTGAGGTTTCTTGCGCAATGCTCAAGGAGATCGGTGCTGAATACGTGATCATCGGTCACTCCGAGCGCCGTCAGTATTTTGGCGAAACCGACACTACCGTCAACCTTCGCACCAAGGCGGCTCTT
>SVTN01000066.1 GCA_015063765.1 Oscillospiraceae bacterium
GGGGTGCATCGGGCTCATCAAGGCGATCGACAATTTCAACACCACCCTCGACGTCAAGTTTTCCACCTACGCCGTTCCCATGATCATCGGTGAAGTCAAGCGATATCTGCGCGACAACACCGCCCTGCGCATTTCCCGTTCCCTGCGCGATCTTGCCTACCGCGCCCTGCAGGCGCGCGACGCGCTGACCAGGGAAACGGGAAAGGAGCCCGAGATCGCCGAGATCGCCAAAGCCCTCGGCGAAGAAAAAAAGGAGGTCGAGCGTGCCTTAGAAGCCATCGTCGAGCCCGTTTCGCTCTATGATTCGGTCTACGGCGAGGGGGAGGATTCGGTTTACGTGATCGACCAGATCGAGGGTGGCGAAACGGATGAGGATTGGGTAGAAAGCATTGCCCTAAAGGACGCGCTTGCACGGCTTGGCGAGCGTGAGCGCCATATTCTTCTCATGCGCTTTTATCGTGGAAAGACGCAGATGGAGATCGCCGAGGAGATCGGTATTTCCCAAGCACAGGTTTCCCGCCTTGAAAAGGGAGCACTCGGTAAAATTCGAAAAATGCTATGAAGGGGACTGATGTATTTCGGCATAAGCGCAAACAAAAAAAGAGAGCACACCGAATATCCGACTCTTTCGAGAAACGAAGTGGTTCCCTTGATATTAGAGGTTGAAAACCTACGGTTTTCTCCATTAAAATTGAATTTTGTTTGCTTTTTCCGTGCGCTCCCTCTCGCAGTATATTATACAGCTTCGGGGCGTGCACGGAAAATTCTGCTCAAAATCCATCTAACCCCTTCTTAAAAACACACGAATTCAGTAAAAAACTCCGATTTTTACAGAAAAATCGGAGTTTTTGCGTTTTTTTGAGCCAAAAAACGCCTGTATTACTGAATTCTTAATGACTCAGCCTCTTTTCATTATATACTTAGCTTTTGATACCCGTCAGAGTTTCGCCGGGAGCGATTTTATAAAGCATTCCGTCGCGTTCGAACCAAAGGGTGTGGAGCGTGGGGTTGTACACCGTCGTGTTGTCGGCGCTGTAGACCAATTTCCCGTATGCCGTCACGTAGTCGTAGATCTCGGTATTCGTCGCGCACCAAACGTCCTTCGATTCTGCAACGCGCTTGCCGATCTCATCGAGAAGCGACCAGTTATCATCTCCGTCAAACTCAAACGCGTGCCCCCAAAGATAGAAGAGGCGCTCGCGGCGAGAGGAGATGTACAGCTTTTCGTAATCGAAGCCCAAGAACTCATCCAGCATGGAAAGAAGCTCGGGGTTCGTATGATGTGCCGTCGGCATCCACGCATAAAAATCGGTGGGAATGTCGTAACGGCGGTTGTCCTCTCCAAGCGTTCGGGCATAGGTGATGCCGCATGCGGAAAGTGCCGCCTTCACGTCGGCGTATTCGGTGCCAAAGGCATACGAGCGAATGCCCGAATCGGGATACGCCATGCCGCGGATGATGCGACCGACTCTTTTTTCGAGGTCGCGGCGGCAGGAGAGCACCTCGTCTAGGATCTCGATGGGACGAAGCCTGCCCGTCGCTCTATGGTGCGCGCCGTGAACGGCGACCTCGTGCCCTCTCGCGTAGATATATTTTTCGATATCCTCTACGCTGTGCTCATAGGGGCGTCCGAGAGAGAGCGCGTTGAGATTAAAGGTGCATTTGAGTCCGTAGGGGGTGATGATATCCGAAAGTCGCTTATCCTGTACGCATCCGTCGTCGTAGCTCATGGTAAAGGCGCGCGCTTTTCCCTCGGGGAAACGCATGAATTGATAGCGAAGCATTTTTAGTCCTCCAAAAGCTCAGAAAAATCGGTAATATAGCGGTCGGTGATGGCACGGATATCCTCTGCGAATTCGCGGGAGGATTCATCAAAAACACCGTATACGCGCATGCCTGCCGATTTTGCCGTTTTGTCTGCGTCGTAATTATCGTCAAGGAAAATGATCTCGGACACGGGCTTGCCGATCCGCTCTGCCGCCATGCGATAGATGGCGGGGTCTGCCTTGGTGGTTGCAAAATCCTCGCAGGACCATACGTTCGTAAAGAGAGAATACAGTCCGTTGCGCGCAAGGCAGGGGTCAAGCGTCATATGGGGGCTTGCCGTCAGGACGTGGAGCTCGTCTCCGCGTGCCTTAAGTGCCTCCAAGGTTTCCTTTACGTGGGGCTTAGCTTTAATTTTTTGCGTATAGGCTTCCAAGGCAAAATCGCCCACGTCGCGGACGATCTCCTCCTCTGTCATCGGCACGCCGAGTGTCAAAACGTATTTTGCCGCGCCAGCGTAGCCTAAAGGGGTGATAATTTTGACAAAATCCTTGGAAATGGGAATATCAAACCGTCTTAAAATCCGCAAAAATGCCTCGGTGTAGGTGGGCATCGAATCCACAAGCGTTCCGTCAAAATCAAATAAATAGACTGCCATTTTTCCTCTTTATCTCTCTTTCCTTTGTTTTCTGTATTCGGTGGGCGACATCCCGTAGACACGCAAAAAGACGTCGCCGAAATAGTTGCTGCCCGAAAAGCCTGCCTGCGCGGCGATCTCGCTGATGTTCATTTCCGTATTCAAAAGCAGCTGTCTTGCGGCGGAAAGCCGAAGCTGTGTGATATAGCTGCTGAAATTAAAGCCCGTGAGTGCCTTGAAGCGCTTGGAGAAATAGGTCTTCTCCATGCACGCCATGCGTGCGGCGTCGTCAAGCGTCAAGGGCTCTGTGAAGTTTTCGCTGATGTAACGCGCCACGTGCTGTATTTTGTCTGCGCCCTCACCTGCGGCACACGCCTTTCTCGTGCCGTAACGAAGCGCCATGACGATGATCTCCCCAAGCAAGCTCCGCTTCATCGAAAGGCTGAAAGCATCCGCCTTTGTCTCCTCCGCGAAGATCCTTTCAAAGCGTTCCCGCATCTGAACGACCTGCTCGGGCGGAAATTGTACGCATCCGAGAGAGAAAAAACGGGAAAACACATCTTCCCCAAGGTCGCGCCTTACCTCCGAAAGACTTTTCTCTGTGAAATACAGAACGTATCGCTCATATCCCTTTTGATTAAAGGCAAGCGTTTTATGAATGGCGTTTCCCGGAACGACGACAAGGTTTCCGGGGGCAACGTTGTAGAGCTCTCCGTCGATGAAATACCGTCTCTCACCCGAAAGCAAGAAATACAGCTCGCACTCCAAGTGGATATGCTCCTTTGGCATATCGAGTGCCAAGGCGGATTGCGTTTTTTCGATCCAAATATCAAGCCTAGGATGCGTGCCCTTCAAACCTCTCACCGTCCTTTCCGTTACCCATTATAGCATACGCCGCGAAAAAATGCAATATTTCTGTAGAAATATCCGTGAAAAACCCAAACAAGCGGTAGATTTTACATAAATATTGTGATAAAATGAAAGCACCAAAAACAAGGGGGATAGATCCATGGAAAAGAAACGTTATGCGCAAGTCGGTATCGGCGGCCGAGCAAGAATGTACTATAAGGCAATTGCCAAGACCTTTCATGAAACGGCAGAGCTCGTCGCCTTTTGCGACACGAACCAAACGCGTATGGATTACGCAAACTCGGTGCTCGAGGAGGAATTTGGTTATCACAAGGTCCCTACGTACGGCGCTGAGGATTTTGAGAGGATGATCGAAGAAACGAAGCCCGATACGGTGATCGTAACGTCGATTGACCGCACCCACCACAGATACATCATCAAAGCGATGGAGATGGGATGCGACGTTATCTCCGAAAAGCCTATGACGGTGGATGCGGTAAAGTGTCAGGAGATCATTGATTGCATCGCACGTACGGGCAAAAATCTGCGCGTGACCTTCAACTACCGTTATTCACCCCACAACACAGCGGTACGCGATCTTATCATGAAGGACACCATCGGTGACGTGAAGCAGGTTCATTTTGAATGGCTTCTCAACACCTCTCACGGTGCGGACTATTTCCGCCGTTGGCACAGAGATAAGAGAAACAGCGGCGGTCTTCTCGTCCATAAGGCGACCCACCACTTTGACCTTGTCAATTTCTGGCTTGGCACTTATCCCAAGACCGTCTTTGCTTTTGGCGACCTGAAGTTCTACGGCAGAGAGAACGCTGAAGAAAGAGGAGTGACCAAGTTCTATTCCCGCGTGCACGGACAAAAGAATGCACAGGGCGATCCCTTTGCGCTCGTTATGGAAGGAAACGAACAGCTTGAAAAGATTTATTTAAACGCGGAAAAGGATGACGGCTACATCCGCGACCAAAGCGTTTTCGGTGATAACATCAGCATTGAGGACACGATGAACGTTTTGGTTCGTTATGCCTCGGGCGCACAGATGTCCTACTCCCTCAACGCATATTCGCCGTGGGAGGGCTTCCGCGTATGCTTCACGGGTACGAAGGGCAGGCTTGAGGTCGAGGTCGTCGAGGCGGTCTATATCAACGCAGGCGGTGACGCCGCGAGCGAAGGCGTGGTTGCGGGCACGAGCATCGTCGTTTATCCCATGTTCGGCGAGCCCTACAAGGTCGATTTCGAAAAGGGTGTTGGCGGTCATGGCGGCGGCGACAGCGTGCTTTTAAACGATATCTTCGGCGCGCCTACCGATGACCCCTATAAGAGAGCGGCAGGCTATATTGACGGTGCAATGAGCATCCTTACGGGCATTTCCGCCAACAAATCGATAGCGACGGGTCTTCCCGTAAACGTGCTTGATCTTGTGGATATTCCCGGCTACAGAAGATAATTGAAACAAATTTGGAGGATCTCACCATGATGAAGGTACTGCCAAAAACATATAATCTTAAACTGATAGAAGAAACAACGCCCGCCCTGCGTTACGATAGTGGCACGGATTTTGCCACGTGGCAAGGGACTGCCCGCACAAAGCTTGCGGAGCTTCTTGGTCTTCCCAACATGAAAAAGGCTGAGGATGACAAGTTTACTATTGAGTATCAAAAGGAAACCGAGGAGTATACAGAATATCGTTTCACTCTCCAAAGCGAAGAAGGGTACGTTTTTCCTGCGGTTATGCGTGTTCCCCGTGGCACAAAAGGACGTATGCCCGTAATGCTCACCTTGCAGGGGCATGCCACAGGTATGCACATTTCCCTCGGTGATCCCGTTTTTCCGGGGGATACGGATCTTATTTCCGGCGGTGACCGCGACTTTGTCGTGAGAGCGGTGAAGGAGGGCTGTATCGGTGTCGCAATTGAGCAAAGAAACTTTGGCGAGTGCGGCGGCGACCCTGAAAAGGGAAATCCCCGATGTCATATTTCCAGCATGAGCGCGATCTTAAACGGCAGAACCACCATTGGCGAGCGGGTGCTTGACACCATGTGCGTGATTGATGCCCTGCTCTCTCACTTTGATTTTGTGGATCCCGACCGCATCATGCTGATGGGCAATTCGGGGGGCGGCACCGCCACCTTCTACACAGCGGCGATCGATGAGCGCATCTGCCTTGCGATGCCCTCTTGTGCCGTTTGTACCTACAAGGACTCCATCGCCGCGATCAATCATTGCGTTTGCAATTTTATCCCGGGTATCGTCAAGTATTTTGACATGAGCGATATCAGCGGTCTGATTGCGCCCCGTAATCTTATTGTCGTCAACGGTAAGGAAGACCCTATCTTCCCCGATAAGGGCGTACGCGAAACCTTTGAAATCACCAAGCGTCTGTATACCGCAGCCGGTGTTCCCGAAAACTGCGCGCTCATAACGGGGGAAGAAGGACACCGCTTCTATGCCGACGCCGCGTGGCCGATCGTTCATAGAATGATGGGAGATTTATCAAGAAAGGGATGAAAAATACTCCTTGAAAACATGCCGTCCGACGCTGAAAAACATCTGAGCATATGATAAATGCGTTGAAAAGTGTTTAAAACTACCCATTGATCGCGAACAAGCGTACGGCGTATCGTCCCTCGCGTACCGCCGCGCGCAAGAAAGATAATTTTCGGAGGTTATTTTATGAAGCTTTTACTGCTCGGCGACATCTGCCCCACGGCAGCGAGCGCCCCCTTTTTCAAGGTAAAGGATATCTCTACGCTCTTTACCGACACGCTCTCTCTTTTTGAGGGGAAGGATCTTATCGTTGCCAACCTCGAATGCGCCTTGACTGAGGCGACCGAGGAGATCAAAAAGTTCGGTCCCGCCCTCAAAGCCCCCAAGGAAACCGCCGAGGTGCTCCGCGAGATCGGTGTCGACGTTTGCGCTCTCGCCAACAACCACGTTTTCGATTTCGGTACGAAGGGTTTGCGCGACACGCTCGCCGCGCTGGACGAAAACGGCATTGCCTACACGGGCGTCGGCGAGAACGAGGAGGATGCCAAGCGCGACTTTTTCTTCGAGAAGGACGGCAAACGCATTTGTGTGATCGCCGCTTGTGAGCACGAGTATTCCTATGCATTGCAAAACCGTATGGGCGCGCGCGGCTACGACGAATACCAAATCCCCGAAGCGGTGCGCCGTGCAAAGGAAAGCTGCGAGCGCGTCATCGTTCTGTACCACGGCGGCAAGGAGTTTTGCCCTTATCCCTCTCCCCGTATCCGCCGCATCGGTCAGGCACTCGTGAGAAGCGGCGCGGACGTCGTTTTGTTCCAGCACAGTCACACCATCGGCGCATACGAAGCATACGAGGGAGGACATATCCTCTACGGGCAGGGCAACTTCCACTTCGTAAAGCTTCTTGACATGGAAGAATGGAAATCCGCACTCGCCGTCGAATACGATACCGAGAGTGGGGATGTGACCTTTATCCCCATTGCGGAAGGCGAAAACGGCATCGCACTTGCCAAGGGCGACCAGCACGACGAAATTATGGCAAAGTTCGCCGCCTATTCCAAGTCCCTTGCGGACGGCAAGTGGCGTGAGGGCTGGCACGCATTCTGTGAGAGCAAAAAGAAGTCCTATATGAACACCATCTGTAATGCCGCACGCCCCGACTCCACCGAGTACGACAACGCCGCGTTTGCGCACAACCTCGATTGCGAGGCGCATACTGACGTCTGGCGTGAGCTTTTCCCGACCTATAATCACACCAATTGCATCGAAGAATAAAGCCACCCCTCGGCCCCTGTCCGAAGAGCTTTTTACGGTTGTGCGGCGTTTTTTAGTGTCTCATACCACACATACGGAACTTTAAGATCCCCCGTCCCACGCCAAGCGCGATTCTCAACGGCAGAACTACCGCTGGTGAGCGCGTGCTTGACCCCATGTGTGCGTGATAGAAGACGGCGAAACTCAACAAGCTTACGAAAAATATGATGATATAAAAAAGGGTGAAAAGAATGAAAGAAAAAATTATACAGTTCGGTGAAGGCGGCTTTTTGCGCGGCTTTTTTGATTGGATGCTTGCCGAGATCAACGAAAAAACAGATTTTGACGGCAAGGCTGTCGTCGTGCAACCCATCAAGGAGGGGCTTTGCGATACGCTCACAGCGCAAGGATGTAAGTACACCCATCTTTGCCGCGGCGTTGAGGGGGTAGACAAAAGAGAGATCGACGTCATCTCCCGATGTGTCAAGCCCTACGACGAATTTGATGCCTACCTCGCCTTGGCGGAAAATCCCGATTTCCGTTTTATCGTTTCTAACACCACCGAAAGCGGCATCGTCTTTTCCGAAGAGGACAGACCCACAGACGCACCGCCCAAAAGCTTTCCCGCAAAGCTGACCCTTCTTCTAAAGCGCCGCTTTGATCTTGGGCTTCGCGGCTTTGTCTTTCTCCCCTGTGAGCTGATCGAAAAGAACGGCACGACCTTGAAGGATTGTGTGCTCCGTTACGCCGCTCTTTGGGGCTTGGGCGATGATTTTGTCAAGTTCATCGAAGAAGAAAACATCTTCTGTAACACCCTCGTTGACCGCATCAATACAGGCTTCCCGAGGGATGAATACGATTCGCTCGGCATCGACGACCCGATGCTCAACACCTCGGAATATTTCCATCTTTGGGTCATTGAGGGATACGCGCGCCTTTTTGAGGAGCTTCCCTTTGATGCGTGCGGCTTGAACGTCATCCTGACCGACGATATGACACCCTACCGCACGCGCAAGGTGCGTATTCTCAACGGCGCACACACTTCTCTCGTGCCCTATGCGCTTCTTGAGAGCTTTGACACCGTCAAGTCCTGCACCGACGACGCACGCATGCGCGCGCACATCGAAAAATGCGTGTTCGAGGAGATCATTCCCACCCTTGATCTGCCCAAAGAGGAGCTTGTCGCCTACGCCAACGACGTTTTAAAGCGCTTTGCCAACCCCTACATCAAGCACTACCTTTCTTCGATTGCGCTCAACAGCGTGAGCAAGTTCCGTGTGCGCGTGCTCCCCTCTGTTTTGGAATATATCAAGCGCTACGGAAAGAACCCCGAGACCCTTCTCTTCTCCTTTGCAAAGCTCATCGACTTCTATAAAACCGATATGACGAACGACGACCCCGAGGTGACCCGTTTTATGCGAGAGTCAAGCGTGGGCGAGATCCTCGCGAACACGGCACTTTGGGGAGAGGATCTTTCCTTCTTGAAGGAGGACGTGGAAAAATATGCGAATTCATGAAAACGACAACGTGCGCGTAGACGTGGCGAGCGGTCATAAATACGCTCTTTGCAAGCTCCGGGCGGGTGACGACATTATAAAATACGGACAGCCCATCGGACACGCGACCTGCGACATTGACGAGGGGGCTTGGGTACATACCCATA
>SVTN01000067.1 GCA_015063765.1 Oscillospiraceae bacterium
TGAGCGCATGACCATTGACGAGCTTGCCTTCCTTTTCAAGACCAACAGGGCGACCCTTTGCCGTGAGTTCAAACGGGAAACGGGCAAGACGCTGGTTGCTTTTATCAACCAAAAGAAGGTGGAGAAGGCGAAGGAAAAGATCCTCTCCTCGGGCAAGACCTTCACGCAAATTGCCGAGGAAATGAATTTTGAGAGCATCCACTATTTTACGAGATTTTTCAAGAAGATGACGGGAGTGACACCCAAGGAATTCCGTCAAACGCATAAAACGGAGGACGAGTGATATGTTAAAGCCTATGAAGCGCGTGGTGCATTTTGATTTTCACACCATGCCAAGGATCGACGATTTCGGTGCGCGCTTTGACGCGGAAAAATTTGCCGAGCGTTTGCAAGAGTCGCACGTTGCCTATATCAACATGTTTGCGCGCTGCAACGTTGGATTTTCCTATTATCCCACCAAGGTGGGCTTTCCTTACGACGGGCTTTCGGGCAACATGCTGGGCGACACGGTACGGGCGTGCCACGCGCGCGGCATCGGCGTGATCGGGTACATCCACGTAGGGTTACACCACGAGCTGTTGCGCCTGCGCCTCGACTATGCGCGCATGGAAAAGGACGGCACCGTTTACAATTACCGCGCGGGCGCCAACTGGTTCCGTCAGCCCTGCTTCTTCGGTCCTTACGTGGAGCACGTGTTAGAGGAAGTAAAAGAGGTGCTGGCACTCGGCGTGGACGGACTTTTCCTTGACGGCATTTCGCCCAGAGATTGTGCCTGCCCCCGTTGCCTTGCCGAGATGAAGAAGCGCGGCATGGACATCGAGAGCGACGCGGACATTTCCGCCTTTGCCGCATGGGCGGCACGCGATTTTGCCGAAAAGATCCGCGCGCTTGTGCCCGAAGACAAGTATCTTTACTTCAAGGGGCTTCCCCTGCGCGTGGCGCGCGACCTTAACACCCATGGCGAGATCGCTTGTCTTGCTTCGAACATGGGCTACGACTTTTTCCCTGCGCAGGCGGCTTTGGCGCGCGGTCTTTACAGGGGGCGTCTTTACATGAACGGCCGCTTTGGCTACGACTGGGGCGATTTTGGCGGCTACAAGGGAAGGGCGTCGGTCGAGAACGACTTTTTTGAGGCGCTCATGAACGGCTGCGGCACAACGCTCGGCGACCATTTGCATCCCGCCGAGATCTGCGAAGCGGGCATTTACCGTGACATTGCCGAGATCTACGGTGAGATGGAAAGAATCGAAAAATGGACGGATAACGCCGATTATCTTGCCGAGATCGCCTTGCTTACCCACGACGGCACGGCGGGCGCATCCCACGAGGGGGCGGCACGCATTCTCTCGGAGCTCAAATACACCTACAACATTCTTTCGGTCGAGGATGATTTTTCGGGCTATCCGCTCGTCGTTCTCCCCGATAATATCACGGTGGACGGGACGTTAAAAGCGAAGCTTGCCGCGTATCTTTCAAAGGGCGGCAGGGTGCTGTCGTCGGGTGCGTCGGGGCTTACGCCCGAAAAGGACGGCTTTGCCCATCCCGCGTGGGATTTCATCTACGAGGGAGAAGACAAGCTTGAGGTCAACTACTACAGAATGAATTTTGAAACGGCAGGGCTTGCGCCCATGCGCTACGAGGCGTATGAGAGGGCGGGTCTTGTGAAGGCGAGTGATGGCGACACGGTGTACGCCGACCACATCACCACCTACTTCAACCGCGACTACGACGGCAGCCATTGGTACTTCTATACCCCGCCGAGAAACGAAACGGGGTACGCTTCCGCACTCGTGAACAGAGCGGGAAACGTGGCGCACGTGGCGTTTCCCGTCTTCCGCGCCTTCCGCAAGACGCTCTCGCGTGGGCACCGCGCACTCGTCGGCAAGCTCCTCTCGGTGCTTCTTTCCGAAAAGCTCATCCGCGCCGACCGCCTGCCCATCACGTCGCGCGCGACGGTCTTGCAGGGAGATGCTTACAAGCTTCTTTGTTTAAAGGTCACCTATCCCGAAAATCGCGGTGAGGGTGGCTCGGTCGAAGAGCATACCGTGCTTCCCGCAGGAAGAGAGGTGTCTGTCAAGGGCGAATACACGACGGCGACCTGTCTCTCCTGCGGACAGATGCTTCCGATCTCGGTGAAGGACGGCTATACCACCGTCACCCTCCCCGAAATTACGGGATATGCGATTATTTGCCTTGAATAATATAAACTTTTATTTACAAAAAGAGCTTTTCCCATGAGAGAAAAGCTCTTTTCTTTTACCTTTTTTTGTAACGGCTTTTTCCAAAGGTGAGCTTTTCAAGCAGCACCGTTAAGGGATAGATGAAAAAGCCGAAAACGAGATTTCCAACCGCGTGAATGAGGTCGAAGGAAAATCCCGCGACGATCCAAGCGAGCATTCCGTGGAAATCGAGTCCGAAGAAAAGCGCCTGCGCGGGGGCGTAGAGTGTGCCGAAGGCAAGCCCGTGCAGCGTGACGAGCAGATGCACGATGGGAAAAAGCAGCTTGCGCGGCAGGCGCTTCGGGATGAGCATGATCAGCCCCCAAAGGACCGTCCATATGTAGGTGTAGGGAAGCCACCAAATATTAAAGCCGCCCGAGAGCCCGATCAAAACCACGTAGACGTAGATGGGGAAGAGTGCCTTCACACCGTACGTGAGGGTGATGGCGGCGATCAAGAGCCCAAGAATGTGGATGTTGGGGAGCGCCTCCATCAAAAGATCGGACAAAAACATCAGCGTGCCGAGCAGGGAGAAGATCACCAGCTCGCGCACCGAGAGCCCCTTACGATGCGGGCGTGTAGACAAATTCATATGCGGCGTCGCCCGTCACGGGGGTGGTGTCGATGCCCGTCATCATATATTCACCGTTCTGATAGAACGCCCAATAGGCACCGTCAAGCGTAAAGTCGGCGCGCACGCCGTTGAGGGTGGACATCATGTAGCCGATGGCTTGCTGTTCGCCGTCAATGAGGTCATGCTCTGCCAGGGCATCCTTGACGGTGGCGGCGTCGGTCTTGACGGTCAGGACAATGCTTTTTTCTTCCATTTCCACCGTGATGGAGAGGGTGTTTGCGCCGTCGCCCAAGGTCTTGTCTTTGGTGTAGGTGGCGTTTTCCCAAAGGCCTGTTGGCTTTTCGTTGCAGGCAACAAAGGCGAGGGTAAGCATAAAGAGGGCGAGGATGAGAGATAAAACGCGAATGGATCTTTTCATGATTTTTCCTTTCTTTTTCGGTTTTTGACCGTTTTTTCAAAAGGGATAAAGAAAAAGCACCCCTCCTTCGGGGTGCACGGCGAAAAAGGGAGCTATCCTCTCCCTCATTCCCACATCTCCCCCATTTGCCCAAGGAGTCTTCTTCGGGCGTCGTGCGGTAAGCATTCCGACTGACGGGCAAGCGCCCGATCACGGCAATGGCTGTTGTCGCGGATCCTCCCCGCGTTTCCTTACCCCCGCACCCGTGTACGGATGCGACAATGAGGCGAAAGCCTCAATGCACGGCGTTTTATTCCTTTTTGTGACACCATTATATAACAAGTTTGCTCCCGTGTCAAGACACGGGAGCATTTTTTTAGGTGAATTGTGAATTGTAGAGGGTTGCGTAGAAGCCGCCGAGACGCAAAAGCTCGGCATGCGTGCCCGATTCGGTGATCTGACCGTCGCGCAGGACGAGGATCAGGTCGGCGTTTTCGATGGTGGACAGTCTGTGGGCAACGACGAAGCAGGTGCGCTCCCGCATGAGGTCGTCCATTGCCGCCGAGATCATCTTTTCGGTACGGGAGTCGACGTTGCTGGTCGCCTCGTCCAAGATGAGCATGGGGGCATCCGAGAGCATGGCGCGCGCGATGGTGATGAGCTGCTTCTGTCCCTTCGAGATGTTGACACCGTCGTCGGTGATGAGGGTGTCGTAGCCGTCGGGAAGCCCCTCGATAAAGCTGTCGATGCGCGCACGGCGCGCCGCCTCCTTGACCTCGTCAAGGGTGGCGTTTTCCTTGCCGTAGACGATGTTATCGTACACGCTTCCGTAGAAGAGCCATGTGTCCTGCAGGACCATGGTGAAGGCACGGCGCAGGGATTCGCGCGTGATGCTTTTCAGCGGCTTGCCGTCAATGCGGATCTCGCCCGACGAAGGGTCGTAGAAGCGCATGAGCAGGTTGATAACGGTGGTTTTTCCCGCGCCCGTCGGTCCAACGATGGCAACCGTCTGCCCCGCCTTCACATGAAGGTCAAAGTCCTTTAAGACGGGCTTTTCGGGAATGTAGGAGAAATCGACGTGCTCAAACTCCACATCCCCCTTGACTGCGTCGAGGGTGACGGCATCCTCTCCGTCGGGTGCTTCGCAGGGCTCGTCGAGGACACGGAAGACACGCTCCGCCGCCGAAAAGGCGGATTGAAACTCGTGGAGAATGTTGGCAAACTCGTTGATGGGTCCTGCAAACTTGCGCGAATACTGCACGAACTGTGCCACACCGCCAAGGGTGATGAAGAAGAGGGTGCCCGCCGCGACCGCGCCGCTTTGGGAATACATGTAGAGAATGCCGCCAAAAACGGTGATGAGGGCGATGGAGAGATTATTGATAAAGTTGATGGAGGGACCGAGGATACCGCCGTAATACTCAGCGCGGTAGGTGGCGTTCATGGCGTCCGCATTGTGGCGGTTGAAGTCCTCGGAGATGGTCTTCTCCCTGCCGTATGTGCGGATGGTGTGTTGCCCCGACAGCATTTCTTCGGCATAGCCGTTCAGCTCGCCGAGCTTTCTCGACCGCTCCTTAAACATGGGGCGCACCTTTTTGGCACGATAGCGGGTGAAGAGGACGGCGGCAGGGACGGTCACGACGAAGATGAGCATCATCGGCTTTGAGATGCGGAACATAAAGATGGCAGAGCCGATGACGGTATAAAGGCTGGTCATGACCTGCACGAGGTCGTGCGAGAGGGTGCTGTTGATGGTATCAATGTCGTAGGACATGCGGCTGACGATGTCGCCCACCGCATTTTTATCAAAGAAGGGAATGGGGAGCTTTGTGATCTTTGCAAACAGCTCCTTGCGCATCGTGCGGATGATGCGCTGACTGAGCTTGACCATGAGCAGGGCAAGCAGATACGAGAGCAGGGCGGCGAGCACGTAGCAGGAGAGCATCTTGAAAACGTTTTCCCACACGGTAGGGAAGTCGACGCCCCCCTCTGCCACGATGGCATCAATGGCGGTGCCCGAGTAGAGCGGACCCATAAGGGCAAGCTGATTGGAAAGAAGGGTAAGTAAGATCGCGACGAAGAAGAGCCGCCACTCGTGCAAGACATAGCCTGCGAGGCGCTTGAAGAGCCCCTTGTAGTCCTTTTTGGTTTCGGGCTCGGGAATGCGCCCGATGCCCTTGGGTGCATAACCTTTATTCAAAGAGCGCACCTCCCATCTGCGAATCGCTGATCTCGCGGTAAATGGGACAGCTTTCCAAAAGCTCGGCGTGGGTGCCGTAGCCGACGGCGCGACCGTCGTCAAGCACTAAAATTTTATCACAGCTCATGACGGAGCTTGCGCGTTGGGCGACGGTGACGGTGGTCATTTTATCGCCGATCTTGCGCAAAGCCGCGCGAAGCGCGGCATCCGTTTTATAGTCGAGTGCCGAGGAGGCGTCGTCGAGAATGAGCAGGGGCGGTGTGCCCGCAACGGCGCGTGCGATAAGCAGGCGCTGTCTTTGTCCGCCCGAAAGGTTGGTGCCGCCCGTGGCTAAGACGGTGTCAAGTCCATCGGGAAGTGCGCGGACGAAGTCCTCGGCTTGGGCGAGTGTGAGCGCTTCCCAAACCTCTTCTCTCGAAATGTTCCGTCCGAAGCGGACGTTTTCTTCAACGCTTGCGGCGTAAAGAAAGTCCTTTTGGTGAGCGACGCCCACGAAGGGGGCGATCTCCTCGCGCGTATAGGAACGAATGCTCTTGCCGCGGAAGAGGATCTCTCCGCTGTCGGCATCGTAAAAGCGCAAAAGAAGCTTTATGAGGGTACTTTTTCCGCTTCCCGTACCGCCGATGATGCCGAAGGACGAGCCGTAGGGAATGGAAATACTGATGTTATCTAAGTCGCGCTTCTTGCCCGCATAGCTGAAGGAAAGGTTTTTTACCGTGATAAAATCGTCGGAAGTGCTTGTAGCCTCCTCCGTCTTCACGATCTCGGCGGGGGTGGAAAGCACCTCGGAGATGCGGCGTGCAGAGGCAGAGCATTTGCTGAACATGACGAACATGCGCGAAACCGCCATCAGCGCCATCGAGATGAGGGTGAAATACTGCATGAAGGCGACCACCGTTTCGGGGTCGGACGCATCCTTTGCCACGCGCACGGCGGCAAGGGCGGTGACGGCGGCAATGCCGCCGTTCATCAGCAGGTTCATAATGGGGTGGGTGCTACTCATGATAAAGCTGGCGGATTGCTCGTTTTTTGACAACCGTTGGTTAGCAATTTCAAAGCGATCCTGCTCATACTTCTCCTTGGAGAGCGCCTTAATGACGCGAATGCCGCCATAGTCCTCACGCAAAACGCGCACCAAGCTGTCGACCGAGGTCTGCACTCTACCGTAAAGGCGAATGCCAAGACGGGAAAGGGTATAGACCAAAACGAAGATCAAGGGCATAACGGCGATCATCACGAGGGCAAGCGCTTTGTCCATCAAAAGGGTGATGACGACGCCGCCGACGAGAAGAATGGGGGCACGGATGCCCATGCGCTGGATCATCATGACAAAGTTATGTACATGGTAGGTGTCGGTGGTAATACGCGATTCGAGCGAGGGGATGGTGAAGGCATCGGTCTGCGCTGTGTCGAGGGTGAGCGTCTTATAAAACAGATCGCGTCGTAACGCCTTGGAAAAGCGCTTTCCGACGGTTGCCGCCATGCGGTTGGCGACGATGTTGAAGAGGCAGGCAAGTCCCGCGAAGAGGAGCATCAAGGCGCCCCAAAGGAGCACCTGCGTGAGGTCCTCGCTTGCGACGACGGTTTTTAAGATGTGTGTCAGTACCACGGGCAAAAGAAGCTCTGCTACTGTGCCGAGCACCTTGACGAAGAAGCCGAGTGCCATACGGTATCGGAAGGGATAAAGATAAGAAAATACGCGCTTCATGCCGTGGTCCTTTCATTGATTTTAAGAGAATTAAGCTTTTTCAGAGATCAGCTCCGCGCGTACGGCGGCGATGACCTTTGCGCTGACGGTGGGGATATTGACCGAGCTTTGGTATTTTTGTCGGATGGCGTCGTCGGAGAGTGTCGGGTGATTTTCCATCATCCGTTTGATGGTGAGGAGAGGCCGACGGCAGGCGTCAAGGGCGTTCTCGACGGCTTCGCGTCCAAGATAGGCGTAGCCAAAGGGATGATAATCGTGCGCGGTGTAGATGCTTTCGATATCCATGCCCCCAAGCTTTTCCACCGCCGCAAGATGACGGGCGGGAAGGGTGATGTTAGAGCCCCATTCGCCCGAGCCGAAGATGCCGTAAAGCTGGAGAGAATCGCCCGAGATCAGCATTTTCGTTCTCTCGTCGTAGATGGCGGCGCTGTCCTCGGTATGCCCCGGAACAGTCACGGCGCGAAGGCATCCGCCGATGCTTTCCATATCCTCGAAAAACAGAAATTTGACGTCTGGATGCTCCTCCTTTAATATGGGAGAGCGCGAGATGAGGGTAACGTTCGGGAAAAGTGCGAGAAGCCGCGCAAGTCCCCCGGCATGGTCGCGATGCTTGTGGGAGATGAATACATATTTTAAATTCCCCTCGGTGATGCCGAGCGCCTTTATCGCGGGAAGGATGACTTCGTCGATATCCTCGCTGTAGCTCGCCGTATCAAAAAGCAGATAGCCGTCCTCCGTCCTTACGGTATAAACCGTTGTAAAGATGTCCTTATAAGAGAGGGTGTGACGGGTGACGTATTCGTTGATCCTTTGGATTTCCATGAGGGCTCCTTGAAAAAGGGGGACGGCCGTCCCCCTTTCGTTTATCAGAGATTGTAATACTTTTCGAATTCCACGGGATGAGGGATCTTGGAGATCTCGCGGCATTCCTCACGCTTGGTCTTAATGAAGTTCTTGATCAGCTCCTCGGGGAACACGCCGCCTGCGGTGAGGTAGTCGTGATCGGCTTCGAGCGCGTCAAGCGCACTGTCGAGCGAGGTAGGAAGACCCTTGAGCTTCTTCTTTTCTTCCTCGGAAAGGTTGTAAAGATTGAAGTCGTAGGGACCCCAGCCGTTCGCCTTGGGGTCGATCTTGTTCTTCACGCCGTCAAGACCTGCCATAAGCAGGGCGGCGTAGCAGAAGTAGGGGTTACAGGTCGCGTCGGGGTTGCGGATCTCGAAGCGGCGCTCCTTCGGCTGCTTTGCGTATGCAGGGATACGGATGACCGCCGAGCGGTTGGAGGTCGCGTAGCCGACGGTAACGGGTGCTTCAAAGCCGGGAATCAGACGCTTGAAGGAGTTGGTAGAGGGGTTTGTGATGGCGCAGAGCGAGCCGATGTGCGCGAGCAGTCCGCCGATGAAGTAGTGGGCGGTTTCGCTCAGATGCGAGTAGCCGTTGTCGTCCGAGAAGACGGGCTCGCCGTCCTTTAAGAGAAGCATATGTACGTGCATACCGCTTCCCGCCTCGCCCGCGATGGGCTTGGGCATCAGAGTCGCGCTCTTGCCGTA
>SVTN01000068.1 GCA_015063765.1 Oscillospiraceae bacterium
TTGTCCGTCAGCGCAAAGCTTACACGCCGACAAAGAAAGCTCGCTTTCTTTTCGGCGATGTAGCATTTGCGCGCCCTCGGCCGTCTCCCCGGACGGCCTCAAAATGACTCAGTCCTCGTCTCTCACGTTCGTTTTTGCTAATTCGTTCGTTTTACAGATCGGCAACACCCATTTTGCCCGCAGGAAAAGTTTTTGAGGGGTCTTGGGGAACTTTTTTCAAAAAGTTCCCCAAGCGTAACTCCCCGATAAATCAAAATTTAAAATTTTGTGACAGAGCCGAATGATATTACACTTTATGCGCGGAGGGAAAAAAGCATGACCGAAAAAGCGATATGTAAGAGCAAGAGGAACACGGCAACCTTCTTTGGTATGATCGTTCTTTTTTTGATTCTCCTCCTGCTCAAAAATCCAAGCGTTGCCGCCGAATGCGTCATGCGCGGCCTTTCGCTTTGCGCAAAAAGCATCATCCCTGCCCTCTTTCCTTTTATGGTACTGTCCGAGATTTTGATCGCGTGCGGCTTCGGCGAGCTTTTTGGTAAGCATCTGGGCGGACCGATCGCCGCGCTTTTTGGCATTTCCCGCGAAAGCTCGGCCGCTCTCTTTCTCGGCTTTCTTTGCGGCTTTCCCGTGGGTGCGCGCATGGCACTTGCTCTTTATGATACAGGGCGGATCGACCGCAGCGAATGCGAGCGAATTCTCGGTTTTTCCAATTTGCCAAGCATTGCCTTTTTGGTGTCTGCTGTCGGCATCTCGCTCTACGGAAGCCGCTCCTTCGGGATCCTTCTTTGGCTTGCCGCGCTAACAAGCGCCTGCCTTGTTGGAATTTTGACACGAAAAAAAGGAGCTTCCCGTTCGGATGCTCCCATTGCAATCGCGCCGCCCGTCCGTTTCTCCGTCTTTCCGTCGGCCATTGCCAACGCGACGAGCGCTATGCTTTCGATCTGTGCCTATATTCTTTTTTTTGAAGCCATGCTTGGTTGTCTTTCGAACGTACTCTCCCCACTCGCCGTTCCCAAAACCCTGCTTGCCCTCATTTACGGCTTTTTTGAGCTGACCTCGGGGGTGAGGGCCGCCGCTTCGCTTTCAAATCCCCTCGCGGCCGCAATCTTCGGGGCACTGACAGTTGGTTGGTCGGGACTTTCGATCCATTGTCAGCTCCTAACCCTTTGCGACGGACGCGGCCTCTCCTATCGCTTTTATTTTCGCGCGCGACTTGCCGAGGCACTCATTTGCGCTCTGATCGTTTTGATCTTTGCGCCCCTTTGCCTATAATCCCTATAAGACAGAATTTCAAATTTTGATTTATCGGTGGAGAAACACTTAGGGGACTTTTTGAAAAAAGTCCCCTAAAACCCCCAAAAACTTTTCTGAAGAATTTTACTACAAAGTTTGCGAAAACTTCATTGTAGGAGTTTTCCGAGTCATTTTGGTTCTTCGCACCTTGTGCGAAGAACATATACGCCGCGAGCCACGCGGCAGACAAAGAAAGCTCGCTTTCTTTTCTGCGCGTGCGCTTTACGCGGCTCAAAATGACGTGAAGTTTGTGCTTACCCATGCGAGAAAAGTTTTCGCCCCTCCTTTTTCAAAAGGAGGGCGGGGCGTGGGGCAGAGCCCCACATAAAGTCCCCGATAAACATCAATTTATTGAAACATCAATATTTTGTACAGGTGCTTACAGATAGTAGTCAATCGCCACGCTGCACTCGCGCACCGCATGCATATGGGTCTTGACCACACTCACGTGATAGGGATCATTCTGGTAGTCATTGAGGGCTTTCTCATCATCCAGCAAAACCGAAAGCACCACGTCGTACGAGCGCTCGGAATGCAAAAAATCCACACCAACCTCAATGCCACGAAGCATGGGAACCTTTCCCTCCATCGAGCGCAGAACCTCGGCCGCCTTTTCGCACTCTGCGGGCGTATTATTTTTCAGCTTAAAGCATACGATATGTTTGATCATTTTTGTTCTCCTTGTTGTTTTTCTCCTTTATTATATTACAAACAGCGCAAAAAAGTCAAGAAAAAAGCAAAAAGAGATCGGAAATGAAGAAAAATAAAAAAAATTAAAAAAAATTCAAAAAAGGGCTTGATTTTTTCTTTTCTTTGTGGTATGATATTGAAGTCACGGAGAGATGGCTGAGCTGGTCTAAGGCGCACGACTGGAAATCGTGTTAAGGCTAATACCCTTACGAGGGTTCGAATCCCTCTCTCTCCGCCATCTGAATATGCTGGTATGGCTCAGTCGGTAGAGCACGTCATTGGTAATGACGAGGTCATCAGTTCGATTCTGATTACCAGCTCCAAAAGCCCGAACGCAATCGCGTTCGGGCTTTCCATTTTCCTTTTTTACGTCTTCTCTTTCTCGTGTTCCTCTTGGATCACGGGAATAAACTGACTGGCAATCCTTCCCTTTCCCCGTGATTTCAGATAAAAGAAGCCAATGATACTGAAAACAACAGCACCAATAAAGTTAACAAAAAGATCCTTCATGGTATCGATCAGACCGATATCAATATAGGCGGGAAGTGTTTTGGTAACAGCCATGCCGTCCTGCGTATAATATACCACCACCTTCTCGATGTTTTCAAGCGAAACGGTAGTATTTGTATTCTGCACATCCAGAAGCATGGTATAAATTCCTCGAACATAGGTATCCTTCTGCATATCCCCATTCATCAGCATATCACTTCCAAATTCAAAGAACTCCCACAAAACACCTATGGTCATCGAAAAGCAAAAAGCAACAAGCGCGAAATAAAACGGCGAGAGATTGAACTTAATCTTGGGCTTGCGATTGATAATATCAAGCAAGGCAAAGCCAAAGGCTGCAAACAAAAAACCGTTGATCGTGTGAAGGACCGTATCCCAATTCGGGACGAGCTGATAGTAACAGTTGATCTCTCCGAGGATCTCCGCCGCGAAGATAAATACGAGAACGATCCCCTCAAATAGCGTGGGAAGCTTGAGCCCCAGATTCTTCTCCACCGTTGTGGGAAGCATAAAAAGTGCCAGCGTCAAAAGACAGAAAAAAACGTTGGAATACTCCCCACGCAAAAGCGAACGGATCAAGGTAAAAATCACCAAAACGTCCAAAACCATATACAAAATGCGAAGCGGACGGCATTTTGCTCGAATATCTGCAAAATGTGTATCTCCTTTTGTCCTTTTTTTCATACGCCCTCCAAATGCTATAATTTCAATATATTATAACATATCGATTTTCCTATAATCAATGTATATTATTTTATAAAAAAATGAATTTTAAAAGATAATATGTCTAAAAAACAACTATACCTCTGTTTAAATCCGTCAAATTAAACAAAAAACATCTTTTGCACATCTTTTTTGTCAAATCTGCTTGACAAAAAGCAAAAATCATGGTATCATGATAACGCTTTAGCAAGGTAAACTGTTAAAACAAAAAATAAAAAAACAACAGGAGACATTCAAAATGAAAAAGATTCTTTCTCTCGCGCTTGCAGTTCTTATGCTGCTCTCTCTTACCTTTATGTTCGCTTCTTGCGGCGATAAGGACGAAACCCCCACACTCGTTTGTGGTGTAACCATTTTCGAAAAGATGAACGAAAGGATGCTGACGGCAACTGGACCGGCTTTGAGTCCGAGTTCGCTATGGAAGTTGGTAAGCTCATCGGCATGAAGGTTGATTTCCAGGAGATCGACTGGACGCAGAAGTACACCGAGCTTGAGGCAGGCACCATCGACTGCATCTGGAACGGCTTCACCGCCAACTCCACCGATAAGATCGACGGCGTTGATACCAAGCGCTCCGACCTCGTTGACTTCTCTTACGGCTACATGCTCAATCAGCAGTGCGTTGTAATCAAGGCTGACAACAAGGATGCGATCAAGAGTGAGGCTGACCTTGCCGGTAAGAAGGCCGGTGTTGAGGGCGGAAGCGCCGGAGAAAGCTACGCTGCAACCGTAATCGGTGAAACCGGAAGCATGGAAAAGTATCCCGCGCAGAACAAGGCATTCCTTGAGGTTAAGTCGGGTGCCGTTGATTTCGCCGTTATGGATATCGTTCTTGCAAAGAATATCTGCGGTCAGGGTGACTACGCCGATCTTATGATCGTTGAGGATATCAAGCTTTCCTCCGAGATCTACGCAATCGGCTTTGAGAAGGGCTCTGAGCTTACCGCCAAGGTAAATGAGGCCATCAAGACTCTCTTTGAGAACGGCAAGATCGCTGAACTTGCTGCCAAGTACGGCTTCGAGAACGTTGTTCAGCTTGTTGAAGTAATCGAGTAATTTTCAAAACAAAGGAATACATATGGCTATCACTTGGTCTTCATTTTTAAAGGTAACCTTGCGGTTGCTGGAGGGCTTTGAGAACACCTGCCTGATTTTTGCGCTAACACTCGTGTTAGCGCTTCCTTTGGGTTTGGTGATCTCCTTTGGCTCCATGTCAAAGTTCAAGCCACTTGCATATATCACAAAGGTCTTTGTTTGGATCATTCGCGGCGTACCGCTGATGCTTCAGGTCTTCGTGGTATTCTACGTTCCCCGTCTGCTCTGGGATCTCCCTGCATTCTCACGCTTCAACGCCGTCATCGTGGCCTTCGTTATCAACTATGCCTGCTATTTTTCGGAAATCTACCGAGGCGGTATTGAAGGCATTCCACGCGGTCAGTACGAGGCGGGCGAGGTGCTTGGCATGACCAAATCGCAGATCTTCTTCCGCGTCATTCTTATGCAGGTCATCAAGCGCATCATTCCCCCAATGTCCAACGAGATCATCACCTTGGTCAAAGATACGGCATTGGCAAGAGTCATTATGGTAGTTGAAATCTTGAAGGTTGCGGAAGAATATACTGCACACGCTCTCATTTGGCCTATGTTCTACACGGCAGTATTCTATCTTGCCTTCGTCGGAATCCTCACGCTTCTTTTCGGCTTTATCGAGAAAAAGCTCGACTATTATAAGGTGTAAGGGGGTACGGACATGGCATTACTTGAAGTTAAAAACATAACCAAGCGTTTCGGCAAAACCGAGGTGCTCAAGGGTATTGATTTCTCCTTGGAAAAAGGACAGGTGCTTTCCATTATTGGCTCTTCGGGAAGCGGAAAGACGACGCTTCTCCGCTGTCTAAACTTCCTTGAAACACCCGACACGGGTATCATCTCGGTGGACGGCAACAGTATTTTTGACGCCGCCGAGCATAAGCAACGATCGAGTACCGAAATTCGAGAAAGCCGCCTTCGTTTTGGACTGGTTTTCCAATCCTTCAACCTCTTTCCGCAATATTCGGTCATGGAAAACCTTACGCTTGCGCCCAAGCTTCGCGCCAAGGAGGAGGCCAAGCTCAAAAAGCTTTCTCACGCAGAACTGAAGCAAAGCTTTGCAGACATTGAGAAAAACGCTGAGGAGCTTCTTGCGGCCGTCGGTCTCTCCGAGAAAAAGGACGCTTATCCCTGTCAGCTTTCGGGCGGTCAGCAGCAGCGCGTTTCGATCGCGCGTGCGCTTACCATGAAGCCCGACATTCTCTGCTTCGACGAGCCGACAAGCGCACTCGACCCCGAGCTTACGGGTGAGGTACTTAAGGTCATCAAGGAACTGCGTGATGAGGGGCGCACCATGATCGTGGTCACACACGAGATGGATTTTGCACGTCAGGTCTCTGACCACATCATCTTTATGGCGGGCGGAATCATCGAGGAGCAAGGTACACCCGAGGAGGTCTTCGGTTCGCCTAAGAGCCCCCTGCTCCAAAGCTTCCTCAAAGGCATTGGTTAAGTTTCATCGAAAAAAGACTATTGCAACTCGGACGCTTTTCCGATGGAGAGGATAGCGCGGAAATTTCACCTGTGGCGAAGATATAAGAAAAGGCGTTAAAAAAGAACAGAGCACAAGGTGTGAACCAAACGGGGTTCACTTCGAGTGCTCTGTTCTTTTGGTAGACAACTTCATATTTAATAGTAAAAAACACGAACCACATCGTAAGGATTTTTATAAAAAAACAAAGAACTTAACTTTTATAGAATCGCTTATGCTGGTTGCGGATGCGGGTATCGGCACGGGCATTCTGCCCCTTCCGTATGCCATCGATAAAACTCCGAATTCGCAGAAAGCATTTTTTGAATGCGCCCTCTTATAAACGTAAAAGAGGCAGGTTGCAAAACCCGCCTCACTTTCTCATATCCGATATAAAAAACAAATCCAAACCGATTTCGGTTTGCGAAATCGTTCGGATTTGTTACGTTTGGTGACCCGTACGGGAATCGAACCCATGTTACAGCCGTGAAAGGGCCGTGTCTTAACCTCTTGACCAACGGGCCATATTCACAAAATGCGGATGAAACATCCGCATTTTGTATTTTGGTAGCGGGAATTGGACTTGAACCCATGACCTATCGGGTATGAACCGATTGCTCTAGCCAACTGAGCTATCCCGCCATTTTGGAACGCTTCGATATTATATCACAAAGTTTTCGTCTTGTCAAGAGTTTTTTTGCCTTTTTTGAACTTTTTTTCGCGCGGAAGAAGTTCTTTTTTTTCATTTGTTAAAAAAGCAACAACTTCGTGGGATTTGGTCGGTGAATTTTGATGTTTTGACAATATTTTGAACAAATGGATAGGCTTTGCACCTTGAAAAAAAGGAGAGGTTATGGTATAATGTTAAAGATATAAAATGCAGAAATCTTTCTTTTGCAACAAATTCCGACGGATTTTCTGAAAGGAAGTCCGAGAAAGAGGAGGAACGCTTTGAAGTACACGTTCAAGGGTGGCGCACACGTCAGGGAATACAAAAATACCGCGGGCTGTGAGATTGAAAAAATGCCAGCTCCCCAAAAGGTGTATATCCCCATGTCGCAGCATATTGGAGCGCACTGTAAGCCGATCGTGGCGGTTGGCGATGAAATTACTTATGGACAGACGATCGGTGTGGTGGAAACAGGCCTTGGTTGTCCCGTACACGCCAGCGTTTCGGGTAAGGTGGTCGGGATTGAGCCCATCAAAAATGCGCAGGGCGTCGTTATTCAGACGGTCATTATCGAAAATGACGGAAAATATACGCCCTGTCCCGATATTAAGCCCTATCCGAAGAAGCTGGAGGACACTACGTCCGACGAGCTTGTGGAGATGATACGCGCGGCGGGTCTTTCGGGTATGGGCGGTGCGACCTTCCCGACCTATGCAAAGCTTGCCGGAGCCGTTGGTAAGGTGGATACGCTGATCATCAACTGCGCCGAGTGTGAACCTTTTATCACGGCAAACCATCGCTTGATGGTTGAGCTTCCCGATCTTTTGGTAAAGGGAACCGAAATCCTTCGTCACGCGCTCGGTCTTTTGGATGCGATCATCGCGATCGAGGACAACAAGCCCGACGCGATCGAGGCAGTTCAAAAAACCATTGATGAGCAGGGCGTTCCACAGAAGGTAGCGGTAATGAAGACCAAGTATCCGCAAGGGGACGAGCGACAGATCATGTTCGCGATTCTTGGCAAGGAGCTGCCCGCTGGCAAGCTGCCTGCCGACATCGGCTGCGTGCTTTTCAACGCCGAGACGACGACGGCCGTGGCCGTGGCCTTCTACGACGGCACGCCGCTTGTGAAGCGTATCGTTACAGTGGACGGCGACTGCGTGGGCAGACCTAAGAACGTGCTTACGCATATCGGCACCTCGTACCGCGATCTCGTGAATTATTGCGGCGGTCTTGTCAAGGTACCAAAGAAGCTGGTCAACGGTGGCCCCATGATGGGCTTTGCGCAGTGGGATATGGATGGCCCCATTACCAAGGGGACGTCGGCCATTCTCGTCTTTTCCGAGGAGTTTGACGAAAAGCAGTCGCATCCCGAGGAGGCGTGTATCCGTTGCGGTCGATGCGTAAAAAACTGCCCGATGCATCTGATGCCGAATTATTTGGCACTTTATACCTCGAAGCATATGTACGACGAGGTGCAGAAGTTCAATGTGATGAGCTGCGTCGAATGCGGTACCTGCTCGTATAATTGCCCCGGTAATATTCATATCGTGCAGCACATTCGTGTTGCCAAGGGAGTCATTCGTGCCGAGCAGCTTCGCGCCAAGGAAGCGGTCGAGGCATCCAAAGCGAAATGAAAGGAGATCGGCAATGAAAATCAAAAATGAAATCCCCGTTGGTGTGTGTGAAGCCCCCGAGCTTTTGACAGTACAGCCCTCTCCTCACATCAAAAGCGGCGTGACCACGCAGAAGCTAATGCTTGACGTGATCATAGCACTGATGCCCGCTTGCCTTTTCGGCATTTATCAGTTTGGTTTGTCGGCGGCGATTCTTTTGCTTGTCGGCGTAGTCTCGTGCGTCTTCTTTGAGTGGGCGGTGCGCAAGATTCTGCGTAGAAAAAGCTCGATCGGTGACTTATCGGCCGTTGTTACGGGCCTTTTGATCTCAATGAATTTGCCCTCCACGGTGCCGTTTTGGCTTCCCATCGTTGGTTCCTTTATTGCCATCGTGGTGGTCAAGCAGCTTTTTGGCGGTATTGGAAAGAACTTTCTCAACCCCGCGCTTGCGGCGCGTGTCTTCCTGTTCCTCTCGTGAGA
>SVTN01000069.1 GCA_015063765.1 Oscillospiraceae bacterium
ACGATATCCACTTCAACCCCAACGACTCGGTTGCCGCCATTGAGGGTATCACCTCGCCCGACGGCCGCGTCTTCGGTAAGATGGGACACGCTGAGCGTATCGGTTACGGTCTATACCGCAACGTGCCCGGTGATTACGACATCGGTATGTTCCGCTCTGCCGTTAAGTTCTTCAAGTAAAGGGTTGACGCCTTTTGGCATAACCGCAAACAAAAAAAGATATTATCGTCAAAGGACGGGAGTTCATCTTCCGTCCTTTCTTTTGTCTTGTAACAAGAAAGGTTGAAAACCTGCGGTTTTCTCCACCCGAATCAATTTTTGTTTGCTTTTTCCGTTTCCTCCCTCCGACGTACGTAAGTACGCCTCTCGGTCGGAGAACGAAAAATTCTGCTCAAAATCCGCCTAACTCTTTATCCGTTTGCCGAAGCAAAGCAAAACCGCAGCAAAAAACCGCCGTCTTAAAAGACGGCGGTTTATATTATACTAGGTGGATGCTTTAATCCTTTACGTACTCGATGATATCGCAAAGATTACAGTCCAAAGCAGAGCATATGCGGTCCAAAATATAACTGTCATAACGGACAACGCGATTTTTATAGTATCGGTCTATCGTTTGAAATTTGACCTCGGTTCGCTTTGCAAGCTCATACCGCGTAATACCGCACTTGTCCAAATATCGATCTATCGTCAATCTTACCATGAATATCTCCTCCTTTTTATATATTCTATCGAATATATACCTACTTGACAATTTCTTTATTTGGGTATATACTTATATAGGTATATATAAAAGGAGGACGATCCATTGAAATTATTGGTTGTCGGTTCAAGAAGCATTACAGAATTTGATTTATCACCGTACATCACGGCAGAGGTCGAAACGATCATCAGCGGTGGCGCAGGAGGTGTTGATACATTGGCAGAAAAATACGCCGATCAGCACCGTCTTTCAAAATATATTATGCGCCCACGTTATGACCTTTATGGGCGCGGCGCACCGCTAAAGCGCAACGAGCAAATGGTGGATTTGGCAGACGCCGTGCTGATTATATGGGACGGTCAATCCAAGGGCACGAATTACACCCTGAAATATGCACAAAAAAAGAATAAGAAGGTTTTGCTTGTTCAGCCCTAACCCCGAAACTTCTATAAAAATTAGGAAAACCGCCATCTCCTTGGAGATGGCGGTTTTTATCTTACTGTCACCTTTCGGTGACATATCACGCTTGTGAAGCAAACATATCACTTGCCGCAAAGCGGCAAATATCACGCACCCGAAGGGTGCATATATTAGTCCGTTTCTCTTTCAAAGAAGCCTTTGAGCGCCACGGGGCTCTTACCCATGGCGGGCATCTCGCCGAGAAGCACCTTGACGAAGGCGCGCATGGTGGCGGGGTCTGCCGAATAGGCGTTGACGTAGGTGCGGAGGAAGGAAAGCTCGTAGAGCTTATAGGGGTCACCGAAGGATACGAACACCACTCTCGGATGCGCAACACCCACACCTCTCCAGAAGGACATAATGTTATCCCAGTTAATGCGGTTGGTACCGCCAAGATAGGTCATGGGGTTGATGCGGCAAGCGAAGATGATGCAATCGTATTCGGGCATCTTCTTTTCAAGGCTGTTGTGGTTGACGTGGACACCGCTCATCATATCGCAAACGTATCCGCGTGCTTCCAGCTCCTTTTGGAGAACGTCTGCCTCGTTCATGTACTTCATGACGAACTCACCGGGACGCTGCATATTGATGACGAGGAATTTCGATCCCTTGGGGAGCGAAAGAGGAATGATGTTCTGCCCGTTGCGGATGAGGGTGATGCTCTTGTCGGCGAGCTCGTTTGCCGCCTCCTCAAGCTCCTTTTGGTGGGTCGTGATGGATGCGGCAAAGGCTTCTCTGTCTTCAAAAAGTCTTGCCTTATCCTTCATGACGAGAATGCGGCGCACGGCGTCAAGCAGACGCTCTCTCGTGATCTCGCCGCTCTTGATGGCACCCATCAGGTAACCGTAGTCGCGCGGAAGCGGGAACAGGAGCATATCGCCGCCGTTTTTGATAAACTCGATGGAAAGACGGTCGGGGGGACATACCACGCTCGTGCCGACCATGCTCATGGCATCCGAAACAAGGCATCCCTTGTATCCGAGCTCGCCCTTGAGGAGCTTGGTCATGGTAGCGTAGCTGAGCGTGCCGGGGAGCGCGCCGAGCATAGGATCGATGTCCTTCGGGTCCTCGTTTGCGGGGAAGGCGATGTGACCGATCATGACCGAGCTTGTGTTTTCCTTAAACATTTCGCGGTATACATAGCCGTAGGTTTCCATCCACTCTTCTTTAGAGAGCGAGTTGACGGTGGTGCAGAAATGCTGGTTGCGGTCATCGATACCGTCGCCGGGGAAATGCTTACAGCCTGCCACCATCATGCCATTCGTCTGCATACCGCGCACAAAAGCGCGCGCGATCTTGGCAACCTGCTTGGGGCTATCCGAGATGGCACGGATGTTGGTGACGGGGTTATCTCTGTTGTAGTTGATGTCAACGACAGGGGCAAACGACCAATGGATGCCGTTCTTACGGCAGATCTCTGCGGTATAAACGCCGAGCTTTTCGACAAGTGCCTCGTCGTCTGCCGCGCCCAGCGACATCATCTGCGGAAGAAAGAGCTCGGAAGCCAAGCAGCAGCCGGGACCGTTTTCGATGTCCGCCGAAACGATGACGGGCACCTTCGCATACTTCTCGGCAAGTGCCGTCACCTCACGAATGCGCTCGGGGGTGGTGTTCCAACCGAAGAAAAGTCCGCCGGGACGGGTCGTTCTGAACATCTCGTCCAGCTCTTCCACGGTCTTGCTTGCGGGAATACTGTAGTTCAAGAGCTGACCGCAAAGGTCCTCGTCGGACATTCCCTCTAACAGCTTTTCTATTTGTTCAGCAGTCATAATTTTTCTCCTTTTTATGGAATTCCGCTTCTATTATAGTTTTTTCCATACGCCGAGCGCAAGAGAATTTTTCGGCAAAAATATGTACTTTTGGAACATTAGTCGGTCTTACGCTCAAAGAAGCCCTTGAGGGCAACGGGGCTCTTGCCTACAGCAGGGATCTCTCCGAAGAGCACCTTGACAAAGGCGCGGAAGGTGATATCGTCGTGAGAGTAGGCGTTGACGTAGGTGCGAAGAAAGGGCAATTCGTACAGCTTATAAGGGTCGCCGAAGGAGGTGAAGATCACACGGGGATGCGCAACACCTACACCTCTCCAGAATGCCATAATATTATCCCAGTTGATGCGGAGCGTTCCGCCAAGGTAGTTTGCCTGATTGATACGGCAATTGAAGAGAACGCAATCATAGCCCTGCATATCTTCTTCAAGCTTGTGGTGATCGACGCCGTAGCCGCTTATCACATCAGCGATGTAGCCGCGCTTTTCGATCTCTTCCTTCAAAATGTCGATATGCTTCATATAGGCGGGATTTCCCATATCATCGCGGTTGCGTTGCAGGTTGATGAGCAGGAACTTTGCGCCCTTGGGAAGCGAAAGGGGGATTAAATTCTGCGTGTTGCGAATGACTGTAATGGACTTGTCGGCAATTTCCTGTGCGACATTTCCGATATCGCCCGTGATCTCGATGCCCGACATAAGGGCTTCCTGATCTTCAAAGAGGCGTGCCCGATCCTTCATCCGAAGAATGCGGCGCACGGCGTCAAGCAGACGCTCTCTCGTGATCTCACCGCTCTTGATGGCACCCATAAGGTAGCCGTAATCGCGCGGAAGCGGGAAAAGGAGCATATCGCCGCCATTTTTGATAAACTCAATAGAAAGGCGGTCAGGCGGACACATCACGCTCGTGCCCACCATGCTCATAGCATCCGAAACAAGACACCCATCAAACCCAAGCTCGCCCTTTAAGAGCCTTGTCATAGAGTTGTAGCTGAGCGTGCCCGGCTTTGGACCCAAAACGGGGTCGATCTCCTCCTCGTTTGCGGGGAGAGCGATATGACCGACCATGACCGAGCCCGTGCCTGCCTTGAACATTTCACGGTAGACGTAGCCGTAGGTTGCCCACCACTGTTCCATCGTGGAGGAATTGATCGAGGTGCAGAAATGCTGATTGCGGTCGTCCATGCCGTCACCCGGGAAATGCTTACAGCCCGCGACCATATAGCCGTTCTTTTGCATACCGCGCACGTAAGCACCTGCGATCCTTGCGACCTGCTTCGGGCTATCCGAAACGGCGCGCACATTCGTGACGGGGTTGTCCTTGTTGTAGTTGATGTCAACGATGGGGGCAAACGACCAATGGATGCCGTTTTTGCGGCAGATCTCACCCGTCAGCTCACCCGCGCGCTCAATGAGGGCTTCATCGTCCGCCGCACCCCAAGCCATGGGGAACGGGAGATATTGCGCGTCCTTCACGCAGCAACCCGGTCCGTTCTCGATGTCCGCCGAAACAATGACGGGCACCTTTGCGTACTGATTGGCAAGTGCCGTCACCTCGCGAATACGCTCGGGCGTTGTGTTTCCGCCGAAAAAGATACCGCCGGGACGGGTTGTCTTGAACATTTCTTCTACTTCTTCCAAAGACATGGAACCGGGGATATTGTAGTTGAGAAGCTGACCGCAAAGATCCTCGTCGGACATTCCCTCTAACAGCTTTTCTATTTGTTCAGCAGTCATAATTTTTCTCCTTTTTATGGAATTCCGCTTTTATTATAGTTTTTTCCATACGCTGAGCTCAAGAGAATTTTTTGGCAAAAATATGTGCTTTTGGAATATTAGTCGGTCTCGCGCTCAAAGAAGCCCTTGAGGGCAACAGGGCTCTTGCCTACAGCAGGGATCTCACCGAGGAGCACCTTGACAAAGGCGCGGAAGGTAACATCGTCGTGGGAATAGGCATTGACGTAGGTGCGAAGGAAGGGCAGGTCGTAGAGCTTATAAGGGTCGCCGAAGGAGGTAAAGATCACGCGGGGATGCGCAACGCCCACACCTCTCCAAAAGCAACCGATGTTATCCCAGTTCAAGCGGTTGGTTCCTCCGTGGTATACCATGGGATTGATGCGGCAGTTAATAAGAATACAGTCGTAATTCTTCATATCCTCTTCCAACTTGTTGTGATCCATGCTGAAACCGCTGACCATATCCGCTACATAACCGCGCGCCTCCAGCTCCTCCTTTAAAACCTCAATGTGCTGCATGAACTGCGGATACTGCTCCACAAACATATTTCTTTGCAGATTGATCAGCAAGAATTTTGAGCCGGCGGGCAACGAAAGAGGGATAAGGTTCTGGGTGTTGCGCACGACAGTGATAGACTTGTCGGCGATTTTTTGCGAGACCTCACGGATATCACCCGATGTGGGAAGGGTAGCGAGGTACGCCTCCTGATTCTCAAAAAGGCGCGCCTGTGCCTTCATGCGGAGAACACGGCGCACCGCATCAAGAAGGCGCTCTCTCGTGATCTCACCGCTCTTGATCGCCGCCATTAAGTAGCCGAAATCACGCTCGTGGGGGAAGAGGAGCATATCACCGCCATTTTTGACAAACTCGATGGATAGGCGGTCGGGGGGACACATCACGCTCGTGCCCACCATGCTCATAGCGTCCGAAACAAGGCATCCTTCATAGCCGAGCTCTCCCTTTAAGAGCCTCGTCATGGTGTTGTAGCTGAGCGTGCCCGGCTTATAGCCAAGCACGGGATCGCACTCTTCCTCGTTGGCGGGAAAAGCAATATGACCAACCATGACAGATCCGACGCCCATTTTGAACATTTCACGGTATACGTAGCCGTAGCTCTCCATCCATTCTTCCTTGGAAAGAGAGTTGATGGTGGTGCAGAAGTGCTGGTTGCGGTCGTCCATGCCGTCACCGGGAAAATGCTTACAGCCCGCCACCATCATACCGTTTTTTTGCATACCGCGAACATACGCGCCCGCCATTTTGGCGACCTGCTTCGGGCTGTCCGAAATGGCGCGTACATTGACCACAGGATTGTCCTTGTTGTAATTGATGTCGACCAAGGGCGCAAACGACCAGTGTACACCCGCCTTGCGGCAAATCTCACCCGTCAGCTCACCCGCACGCTCGACAAGTGCTTCGTCATCAGCAGCACCCCAAGACATGGGAAACGGAATGTAAGGCGCGTCCTTGATACAGCAACCGGGACCGTATTCAATGTCAGCCGCCACAATGACAGGAACCTTTGTATACTTGTTGGCAAGCGCCGTCACCTCGCGAATGCGCTCGGCAGGAGCGTTTCCGTTAAAAAAGATGGCACCCGGGCGCGTTTTCTTAAAGCGCTCCTCTAACACGTCAAGCGGTGTTTTGTGCGCAATATTAAAGTTCAGCAGCTGACCGCAAAGATCCTCGTCGGACATTTCGGAAATTAGTCTTTCAATCATTTCATTTTTCATTATAAGCTCCTTTAATTGGTTAGCTTTCCGATGACAAGCTCGGTCAATGCGTTCCCGTAGTGGGTACTGACACCGTAGCCTTGTTCGGGTAAAATGCCCTCGTCCAGCTCCGAGATGGTGTCAAGCGTGCCGTCGAGGTAAGCGAGGATGGTTCTTCTCGTATAATCCAAGCGTTCACGGATCGCCGCATGGCGCAGGTGCATCATCTCAAGACCCGCGGGCTTGTTTTCCCACAGCCATTGCTTTTCGAGGGTTCTTGCAAACACATTCAATCTGCGAATGGCGTCGGGATAATCCTCTTTGGCAAGCTTTAAAAGAGCATCCCTGTCGCCTGCATTGTAGGCGGCACGCAAACGAAGACCAAGATCATACTTGATCTCAAGAACGGATGAAAGCTTCGCCGCCGTATCAAATACGGGACGGAAGCGACGCGTCTTTTTTGCAACCGTCGAAAGCGATTCGGTCAAGGGAATATAGCGATGCGCGGCATTCGGCTCGATGGAATGATCGAGAAAGCCGTAGAGGGTATCCGAAACAAGGGCATATTTCGAGGGGTTTGCCATCTTTTCAGCCCCTTCCCCGCTACCAACGATATGGTCAAGCTGATCCAGAAGCATAAACTCGTCATACTCCACGCCAAAGATGCGTTTGAATTTCGCCTTGATCTTCCCTTCGTCGGTGTTGCCCTTTGCCACCTCGGCAAGATAGAGAAGCGAGGGAAGCACGCTGTAGCGTGAGCATTCTCCCCCATCGTCGCCCCACAGGGTGATCATCACGTTTTTGACACGGTATTTTTTGAGTGCCTCAAAGGCGGGGAGCATGGTTTCTAAGGTAAAATCGTTGTGCGGCATATAGCCCGTCCAGGTCCAAGCACCGCCTGCAAACCAGAAGTTTTTGTCAAGCTGACGGTGGTTGTGCATCATGCCGTCATAGATCTCAAAATCGTAGTGATAATAATCCCAATATACGGGAATGACACCCTTGGGGAGCGCATCGATATACTCCTTTGGCATCTCACACTTCTTGGTGTAATACTTATGATTGTTCCAAGGACGGAAAAACATATCCGACCAGATCATGGGGGTATAGCCGTACTTCTCTGCGATCTCCTTCACGCGGGCAAGGTGCTTCTTCATGATGGAGGGGGTGGGCTCGTAACCGTGCTTGTCGAGATACGCGCCTCTGCCGAGTGAGTGTGCCTCGTCCATACCGATATGGATGCGACGGGTGCGGAAGCATTCCGAGAGAGTGGCAAACATGTGGTCGATCAGCTCATAGGTGCGCTCTTCCCCAACGAGAAGCACATCGTCCTTATCAATGGGTGCCTTGTTCCAACGGAGATATTCATTCAGGTGTGCAAGCGTCTGCATGCAGGGAATGACCTCAATGCCAAGCGACGCGCCGTATGCATCCAGCTCCTTCATCTCCGCCTTGGTGTACCTGCCGCGCATATAGCCGAAATAGGGCTCACCGTCTACCTCATAGGTGTCCTCGGTATAAAGAAAGAGGGCGTTATATCCCATTTTCTTCATGTAGACCATATATTCCTTGAGGGCGGAGAGCTTCATCACCGAATTGCGCGACATATCAAGCATGATACCAAAGGTATCAAAACGATTTTTAGCCATCTTTATTCTCCTTTTCCGTAAAAAGACACGAAAGCCGACCGTGTGCGAAACCGCCCACGGTCGGCTGTAAAATTACCAAATAGCGCCCACCGTCATTGTCTTGATTGCCGAGTTCCAGCAGGTCGACTTCTCCTTGGTTGCCCAAGGAAGGATCTCCTCCTCAAGCTCGGGAATGGACTCCATTTCACCTGCAAGATAGGAAAGGAGCGACTTGCGGCAGAATTCCAGACGGGTCTTTACACCGCCAAGACGGATGTGCTGAACGTCAAGCCCCTGTCTTTTATTTTCAGTCAGCCATTGCTTCTCTACCGCACCCATAAAGGCGGTCAGGCGGCGAATGGCAAGAGGATAATCCTCATTTGCGATCTTGGAAAGGGTGTCCTTGTCCCCTGCCTTATATGCGGCGCGCACACGCAGACCGAGGTCA
>SVTN01000070.1 GCA_015063765.1 Oscillospiraceae bacterium
CGTATTCCCCAAAGGGCACGGGACGGCGCTTTTTGTAGGTCGGATCCTTTTGTGTGCCGTCGGGATGAAAGAGCATGAGAACGTTGTAGTATCCGTCCTCCCCCTCGGGTGTCGGTTCGTCCGAAAATGTGCCGACAAACTGCATCGCGCCGCTTTTGACTGCGACATCGGCAAAAAAGTTATATGCATACTCGTCGATCTGTACCGCATAGGTCAAGACCGATTCTGCCCAAAGCATGAGATCGACGTCCGCCTCCTCTGCCGCTTTGAGCGCTTCGTGACGACAGGTGCGCAGGTGAGCGTCCACGGAAGTGTCTTCGGTCGCAGGGGCGTTACCCTGCAAAAGAGCAACGGTCACGGTTCTCGTTTCTTCCTTGCGGGTGGCAAGGCGCAAAGCCCCGAAGGATAGGTTGGATACAAAGAGAGCTATAGCACAAAGGATGCACAGCAGGGCGCTTTTGTCTTTGCATTCACGGAAAGCAATATAGCCCTCTGCAAGTGCTGCGTTGCAAAACATGATGAAAAACACGAGAAAGCTCGCGCCAAGAATGCTTGCCGATTGTAGGAGGATTGGTGACGACGCGATGCTAACAGCCGTATTTGCCCAAGGAACGCCTGCCCAGGTGAAATTCTGTGCATAGGCGAAGAGGGTGTAAAGCGCAGAAAACGCCAAGGAAAATGCAAGAGGGAAGCGGAGAACGCCTTTTTTCTTTAACAGAAAAACCAAAAGAACCGAAAAGGCGGAAAACCACGCTTGAAACAGGGGGAGAAGCACGACGGCGGCGAAAATAACGACGATCGATTCAAGCGTGCCGAGCCCCGCAAAATCAAGGGGATACATTGCTGTGAAGAAGGAAAAGGACGCCATGTAGTATCCAAGAAAGAAGAAAAGCCCCGAGAGATAATAAAAGCGCAAGCGCGTGTCTTCCTTCCGCGTTAAGAGAAAGAGCAGATACGGGATGAATAAAACGAAGGAGAGGTAGGAAATCCCGTCAAAAAGCAGGGGCAAAGCCGCCAAAAGCCCTGCAAGCAGAGAGAAAAGGCAGGCCGTAAAGGAGTTCTTTTTCAAAGCGTGTACCTCCCTTCAAAGGGAGAAAGAAAATAGATCTCTTCCTTCGGAACGGTAAACTCACGCCCCCTAAGGTACGAAAGCAGATGATCACTCCCGTCAGGGAAGGAAAAACGGAGTCGGTACGACCAAAGCGCCTGGTGCTTGTAGCCCAAAGCGCGGTCAAGACGGTTAACACCGTATTTTCCGTCGCCGAGCAACGGGTGACCGATGTGTGCCATGTGCGCACGGATCTGATGGGTGCGCCCTGTCAAAAGCTCGACCTCAAGCAGGGCAAGATCATTTGTAAAGGCAAGCACGCGGTAGCGTGTTTTGATATCCTTTGCACCCTTCGGTGGATTCTTGTCAAAAACACGGACGGTATTCCTTTCGGAATCCTTGATCAGATATCCCGAAAGCGTAGCACTCTTTTGCTTTGGAACGCCGTGTACCGCACAAAGGTAAAACTTATCGATCTCACGGTTTTTGATCGCCTCGTTCATGATACGGAGTGCCTCCGCGTTCTTCGCGGCAATCACGATGCCGCCCGTGTTGCGGTCAATGCGGTTGCAAAGCGCAGGGGCGAACGAGAGGGAATCGTCGGGAGCATACTCCCCCTTTTGATAAAGATACGCCTTCACGTGCAGGATCAAGCTGTTTTCATTGCCCTCGGCATCCTCGTGCACGCAGATGCCGGGACGCTTGCAAAGGAGCAGGATGTTTTCGTCCTCGTAAAGGATGGAAAGACTCGGCTTGATGGAGCCAAGCGCAGCCCCCTTGCCCGATGCCCCTTCGGCGGGGAAGAACTCCTCGGCAAGAAAAAGCTGTACGGTATCTCCTTCGATAAGCATCTGCTTGCCGTCCGCGCGATGGCGGTTGACCTTGATCTTTTTGAGTCGGATGGACTTGTAAAGGAGGGCGGGGGGAAGAGAGGGAAGTGCCTTGGAAAGAAACTTATCCAGCCTTTGTCCCGCATCGTTCTTTTTTACGGTAAATTCACGCATTTTGCACTCTCCCTTCCAAAAAGCCTTTATACAATACATCATATCATAAAGAGGGGCATTTGTCAATTCATAAGGCGTAAAAAATGTTCTGAAAAGAACTTGACTTTATACCCGAAAAATGGTATACTGCAAGGGAAGAAAAAGTTCCCTCGGAGGATGAGAAAATGGCATTTGATGCATTAAAGGTAAAAAACGAATGTGTGGCTTGGATCCGCGATTTTTTTGAGAAAAACGGCAAAGGTTGCCCTGCGGTGCTCGGCATTTCGGGCGGTAAGGACAGCTCAGTCGTTGCCGCGCTTTGTGTAGAAGCGCTCGGTGCCGATCGCGTGGTGGGCGTTTTGATGCCCTGCGGTGAGCAGTTCGACATTGACTACTCCTATGACCTTGTCAACCACCTCGGTATCAAGCATTACGTGATCAATATCAAGGATGCACTAAACGGAGTGCTTTCGGCATTTCCCGATACGCTTGTCCCCACACAGCAGGCAAGGACCAACCTTCCGCCCCGTATCCGTATGACGGTGGTGTATGCCGTTTCGCAAACGCTCGGTGGCAGAGTCGCAAACACCTGCAATCTCTCCGAGGATTATGTCGGCTATTCGACAAGATACGGCGATTCGGTCGGCGATTTCAGCCCTCTTTCCCGCCTGACCGTAGCCGAGGTCAAGGAGATCGGTCGCGTGCTGGGACTCCCCGCACACCTTGTGGATAAGGTGCCGATCGACGGTCTTTGCGGCAAAACGGATGAAGACAATCTTGGCTTTACCTACGCCGAGCTTGACCGCTATATCAGAACGGGCGTTTTAGAGGACGAGGAAAAGCGCGCACGCATTGACCGACTGCATAAGATGAATCTCTTTAAGCTTGAGCTGATGCCTTGCTTTGAACCGAATCTTGACTAAAACGAGGTCTGCCATGCAATATTTGCAGAATTTGCACACCCATTCCACCTTCTGCGACGGTAAAAATACCTTAGAGGAGATGGTAAAGGAGGCGCTCGCACGCGGCTTTCATTCCATCGGCTTTTCGAAGCATTCTTACATGCCCTTCTCGAGCTATTTCAAATGGACGCCTGAAGAAGCTGCCAAAAACGATATCGCCTACCGCTGTGAGGCGGCACGGCTAAAGGAAGTTTACCGCGATCAGATCGCCATCTTCTGTGCCGAAGAGGTCGAGATGTTCTCCAAGGTCGATAAAAAGAATTACGACTACTTGATCGGAAGCGTCCATTACTTGAAGATCGGGGAAGAATACGTCGGCTTTGACCGCGACGTCCCTACCGTCGAGGGCATTGTGAAAAACTATTTTGACGGCGACGGCATGGGCTTTGCAAGAATGTACTTCGAGCATCTTGCCGAGCTTCCTTCGCACAACGATTTTGATATCGTCGGTCACTTTGATATCCACGCAAAGCTCAACGAATCCATACATATGTTTGATGAAGGCTCCAAGGAGTATCTCTCGCTTGCCTTTGAAGCTTTGGATGCCTTGAAAGGGAAGATCCCCTTTGCGGAGATCAATACAGGGTCCATTGCACGTGGGTATCGCTCGGTGCCGTATCCCATTCTTCCCATCCTAAAGGAGATGAAGCGGCAGGGCTTCGGCATCCTCTTTACCTCCGATTGCCACGATAAAAACTATTTTGATTGCTATTTCCCCGAAGCCGAGCAGCTTGCTCTTGCCGCGGGATTCAAGGAATATTATGTCTTAAAGCAAGAGGGCTTTGTGCCCATGCCGCTCGACTAAGGAGAAGTTATGCTTGTCATTAAGATCGTCATTTTAATTTTTGCGGCGCTGGGTGCGCTCGACTATATTCTCGGCAACCGCTTTGACATTGGCAAGGAGTTCGTCAACGGCATTATGCTGATGGGCACGATGCTTCTTTCTATGCAAGGTATGCTGGTCATATCTCCGCTTCTCGCCGATCTCCTTGAGCCTGTGTTTGGCTTTGTGCACGACACGCTTCATATGGATCCCTCTATTATTCCCGCTTCGCTCTTCGCCAACGATATGGGCGGAGCACCTCTTGCTAAGGAGATTATGACCGATCCGAAGATCGGTATGTTCAATGCCCTTGTGGTTTCCTCCATGATGGGATGCACCATTTCCTTCACCATTCCGTTTGCACTTGGACTTGTTCCAAAAGAACAACACAAAAATCTTCTGCTCGGACTTTTGTGCGGAATTGTGACAATTCCTGCCGGCTGCTTCGTGGGCGGTCTTGTGTGCGGCATTGCATTTTTGCCCTTGATCTTAAACCTTTTGCCGCTCATTTTGCTCTCCGCCCTGATTGCGTTCGGGCTCTTGAAATTTCCCGGCGTGTGCGTCAAGATCTTTGCTGTTCTCGGCTTCGCCATGAAGGCGTTGATCATCGTTGGTCTTGTGTTCGGCATGGCGCATTTCCTCACGGGCTTCGCGCTTTTCCCTGAGATCGGTGATGCTTGGGATGAGGGTATCCGCGTCTGTACCAATGCTGCCGTATTTTTGGCAGGTGCATTTCCGCTCGTTTTTGTGGTTTCGCGCCTTCTGCACCGTCCCTTGCGATTGCTTGGTCGCGCGCTTCGTATCAATGAAACATCGGCGCTTTGTCTGCTCAGCTCTCTTGCCAGCAGCTCCGCAACCTTCGGTATGATGAAATCTATGGACGAAAGAGGTGCCGTTCTCAATGCGGCGTTTGCCGTTTCGGGTGCCTTTGTGTTTGCAGGTCACCTTGCCTTTACCGTTGCCTTTGACCCTGCTTATGTGCCCGCCGTGGTAGTGGGAAAATTGGTTGGCGGTGTTTTGGCACTTCTTTTGGCAATCTTCATTTCTTCCCGCACCCTGACTACCAAGGAAGAAACAGAAGCATAAATTCTCTCAAAAAGAGCCTTGCCCATTGGCAAGGCTCTTTTTATATGCGAGCGCGCATCAGCGCTCGCGCTTTTTTTATCCCCGTATCCGCGGGAAGTGCTGAAGGACGGTCGGAAAAGGAGAAGAGGGCACAAAAATCCGACTGCTTTGCGGTTTCCTTAATGTCTTCAATGAAGAAACGGCATTTTTCTTCCCCCTCCCAAAGGAGAAAAGGGATCTCCATGCCGAGCGCGCATATTCCTGCGTGCAGACGTGAGGAAATGACGGCTTGACATTTGGCGAGCAGGGAAAGGAAGCGGTCGGCGCCGCCTTCGAACAGCGGGATACCGCACAGGCCGGCGACGCGCTTTGCAAAGCGGCGATCGGCGGGATGCATGACAAAAATAAAACAGCGCTCCTTGCCGAAGCGGCGGCAAATTGAAAGAGAAAAAGCAAGTGCGGCGGCTTCTTCATCGGGGGCGGGCGCGCGAAGGGAGAGAAGGATTTTCTCTCCCTTTTCTTTTTGCGGAAAGGGGAGAGATAACACTGTGTCCGAGGATAAGCGCACGCGCGGAGCTCCCAGCGCCTTGGCAAGGGCGGCATCCTTCCTTGTGCGCGCGTGGAAAAGCTCTGCTTTTTTGAGAAGGGGGATGACGCGCTTTTTCCCCTCGCAGGATAAGGGACCGATACCCCCGTAGATCTCAAGATACCGCGCGCGCAGGGCGCAAAAAAGATAAAAGGAGAGTGAGCGTCGGCTGGTGGCGTCCTGCAACAGGTTTCCGCCCCCCAAAAAGAAATCATATCCGCGATGGAGCGCGTGAATGGCGCGAAGGGAAAGCTTCTTTGCCGAAAGAAGCAATACGCGTTCGTATCCCCGTTCCGCGAGTTCTTTCGTCAGGGCTTTGGAAAGAAGTGTATCTCCTACGTTTTCAAAGCCGTAATATCCGCATAAAACGCACTTTGTCATGCATATCCTTTGATAGACCGATAGCGCATCCTGCGCCATACGGGATACGGTATAGTGCCTAAGAATATACTCTCTGTTGGCTTTTCCCATCTTAAGAAGCTCCTCCTGTGAAAGACGGAGCAGGTAAGAGAGATCCTGCACAAGCCTTTCCACCGTCGTTTCTTCCGCACCGCGACAGCAAAAATTGCTTTCTTCCGCAATGTGGGCATCCTTTGGACGAAAAACGGAAAGATACCCCTCGTTTCCCGCGAGAATGACAGCACATCCCGCCGACATCCCCTCAAGCGCCGCACGGGAAACGCCCACGAAGATATCTGCGTCCCTCAGGCAGGTGGCAACGTTGGAAACACCGCCCAAAAGACGGATGTCACAGTCTTTATCTTGCTTTTTTATTTTTTCATATGCTAAGGTGAGTTCCTCAAACCGATTTCCGTCCCCAATCAAGGTCAGGGAGAATTCGTCCTGTGGCAGCTGCCTTGCCGCCTCTAAAAGCGCAAAAGCCGCATCGGCACGGTCGGCGTCCATACGGGTGCAGCAAACGATGCGCCGCTTTTTAGATCGCTCCTTTTGCGGAGCAAACTGTTCGCTGTCAATCCCGTTGACGGTTACGGTGATGCGTTGCTCCTTGCATCCGTAAACGCCTTTCAGGTATTCTGCAATATCGCGGCTGACGGCGAGCGTTTGGTTTCCCCAATAGGTAAATTGCCTTTTAGGAAAGCGGCTGTCGAAGACCCAGTGCGCCGTGACGACCAGCCGTCCTTTGGCGAAGGGACGGCATATAAATGCCGAGAAACGGGTATGCGCGTGAATAATGTCGAATTTGTTTTTGCGGAAAAACACCAAAAGCTTGAAGAAAAGGCGCGGCAGAAAACGCTTTTTGAAATATGGCAGGGTGATATGCCGAACGCCTGAAAGGGTGTGCACCAAGCGTCCGCCGCCTGATATGACAGTCACCTCATGCCCCATTGCGGCAAGCTTACCTGCAAGCGATGTAACGTGTGTTTCGGCACCGCCAAGGTCAAGACTGTCCGTGACCATGCAAATACGGTATATTCTCAAAAAAACAAGGCTCCCTTCTACGGTATGTAGAGGGAGCCCCAAGAGAGGATGCGGGTACTTATACGGGTAGCTCTTCTTGCTCTGCTTCCATTGCCATTTCGTTTTGCATGGCAATGAGCTGAACGTGGTACGCATCAATTACGGCGCTTTCCAGATCACCGCGGAAATCCGCATTGATCGGATGGACAATGTCGCGGTAGGTGCCGTCGGCATTCTTGCGGCTGGGCATTACGATGAAATAACGGTCGCGTGCATAGATCACCTTGATGTCGTGCACGGCAAGTGCATCGTCAAAGGTGACGGAAACCACCGCCTTCATGGGGCCCTCATCGAAAAATTTTCTGATTTTGATATCTGTGATCTGCATTTGTGTTTCTCCTTCGAACGTTTCGTCTTGGTGTTTTTTGTGTGGCTTGTTTTATGTTTACAGTATAACAAACCATTGTGACGGTTATGCGTTGAGTTTTGGTTTTTTTCCTAAAAATCCCACGAAAAAGCGCAACCGCCGTGCGTTTCTTCAAAAAAGAGAAAGGATGATATTTGTGAACATTACAGAAAATGCTTTGCCCTCTTGGTTCGCAAAGGGGAAAGGCGTGATCTATTTTGCGGGGATCGGCGGAAGCGGCATGTATGGATGCGCGCGTCTTGCCCTGCACCTCGGATTTCGCGTGTCGGGAAGCGATGGGCGTGAAAGCCAAAATCTCAGTACCCTACGGAAAATGAAAATTCCGCTCTTTGCTGAGAGCGCCCCCCTTCCCGAGGACACCTTCCTCGTCGTCTATTCCTTTGCCATTCCACCGTCGCACCCAAGGCTTGTAGAAGCAGAGGCAAAAGGGATTCGAGCGATTGACCGCGCCTCCTTTTTAGGGCTTTTGATGCGATGCTTTCCTGTGCGAGCGGCGGTTGCCGGTTCTCATGGAAAAAGCAGTACAACCGCGATGTGTGCCGAGATCCTCACACGGGCAGGGCGTTCGCCCACCGTTGTTTCGGGGGCATCTCTCGGCATCGGTGAGGATAGCTTTAAGGCGGGGGAGGGGGATGTGCTTCTCTTTGAGGCGTGCGAGTATAAGGATGCGTTTCTCTCCTTTTCTCCCACCCACGCGCTCGTTCTGGATGCGTCTTGGGAGCACACCGATTATTTCCCCGATAAGACCGCGGTCATGCGCTCCTTTTCTCGCTTTTTGCGGCTGGAGAGCGTCACGTGCGCCGTTGCGCCAAAAGGGCTTTTTTCTGCGGATGTTACCTTTGGCACGGACGGCGACTACAGGGCAGAGTGCCGTTTTGAAACAAGGGAGGGAACACGCTTTCTTCTTTGCCGTCAAAAGGAAGCCTTGGGGCTTGTCAAGCTCTCGGTGCTCGGTGCTTACCAAGTGGAAAACGCCCTGGGAGCTGCAGCACTTTGCGCCTCTCTCGGTGTTTCAGACCGCGACATTGTCGAGGGACTTTGCGCCTTTCGCGGCATCTCACGCCGT
>SVTN01000071.1 GCA_015063765.1 Oscillospiraceae bacterium
CTCTCTCAACGACACAAAGGAGCATGAGGAATTTCTCTCGTCGCTTGTAAAGGCGCACCCCTGCATCGATACGGTAGAGGTGCTTCCCTTCCGCAAGCTTTGCACGGTGAAATACGACAAAATGGGCATTCCCTTTCGCTTTGCCGATATTCCCGAAGCCGATATCCAATCGGCAAAGGAGATGCAAGACAGAATTTCAAAATTTTTGCATTAAAAAAACGCAGACATTGGTCTGCGTTTTTTGTTTTTTGACTTGACATTTTTTCATTCCTGTGCTATACTTTCTATGAATTTGAAATCGGTTTTCGTTTTCGTTTTGAGAAAGGACAAGCCATGACGGAAAAGAAAGGGCGCGGCGACTATAAGACGCGCGCATATTTTCTCATCAAGGACGTTCTGCTTTCGGCAGACGGCGCACATCTGCGCGCCGATGAGATCTATGATATTTTAAGAGAGCGCGGAGAGCGCGTGGGGCTTACCACCGTGTACCGTCAGCTCACCCGCCTTACCGAAGAGGGCTTTACCCGTAAGACGACCACCGAAAACGCAGGAAGCTGCTACAGCCTGCTCGGCGAGCATTGCTCCGAGCATTACCATCTTGTCTGCACGGAGTGCGGTGCTCTCGACCACCTCTCTTGCGATCATGTGGAAGAATTCATGCATCACATTGCCCTCCGGCACGGCTTTACCGTCAGCCCCTTGAAGACCACCCTTTACGGGCTTTGTGCCGCCTGCACGCGCAAGAAAAAAAGAAAGGACCCCCAATGACCCTTGAAGCGTTTTTAGAAGAGGTCTTACTTGACTCTCTGTTGGATTTTCTAAAGCTTTTACCCTTTTTATTTTTAACCTATCTTTTGATGGAATTTCTCGAGCACCGCGCGGGGGAAGGAATGGAAAAAGCCATTCGCCGCGCGGGGCGCGTCGGTCCTCTCTTTGGCGGACTTCTCGGTGTCGTACCGCAATGCGGCTTCTCTGCCGCCGCTTCGGGTCTGTATGCGGGGCGCGTGATCTCGCTTGGCACGCTGATCGCCGTTTACCTCTCCACCTCGGATGAGATGCTTCCTATCATGATCGCGGAGGGCGCAAAAGCTTCGCTGATCTTAAAGCTGCTTGCCATCAAGCTTGTAATCGGTACTGTCGCAGGATTTCTCATTGACCTTTGTATGCGCTTTCTTGCAAAGCGTGAGGAGGAGCACGGGCACATTCACGAGCTTTGCGAGCATGAGGGCTGCCACTGCGAGAAGGGCATCCTCCGCTCTGCGCTGCATCATACCCTACACATCAGCCTCTTTCTCCTTCTCATCATGCTTCTTCTCAACACGGGAATCTTCTTCCTCGGTGTGGAACGGCTGGCAGGCGTTTTTTCGGGCATTCCCGTCCTTGGGCATCTGCTTTCTGCCCTTGTCGGCTTGATCCCCAACTGTGCCTCCAGCATTCTGATCACCAAGCTGTATCTCGAAGGGGTGCTTTCGGCAGGCTGTATGCTTTCGGGGCTTCTCGTCGGATCAGGCGTCGGGCTTCTTGTTTTGTTCCGCGTCAGCCGCAAAAAGCGCGATGCGTTTCTTGTTCTGCTTTTGCTTTATATGATCGGTGCATTCACAGGCATGCTTCTCGATCTTGTCGGCATCGGCAATATACTTTAATTTTAGGAGGTATTTCACATGGAAGAGCTTCACACCGTATCCCTTGAAAAGATCATCAACGATCTTTCTTTGAGCGTCGCATATCTACCCGACCTTCCTGAAAACATTTTGATCTCCAACAAGCACGTCAACCGTCCCGGTCTTTCCTTAACCGGCTTTTACGATCATTTTGAGCAGACCCGCATCGAGCTGATCGGCAGAGCCGAGCATCTGTATCTGCAAAAATTCACCGCGGAGGAACGCCGTGAGCGCCTGCGCGACTTTATGGCGCACAAGCCTGCCTGTCTTATCTTCACCTCGGGGCTTGAGATTTTTCCCGAAGCGATGGAGGCGGCAGAGGAGCACGGTGTACCGCTTCTCACGACTTCTGAGATCACCAGCGACTTTATGGCTGCCCTGATTGCCTTTTTGAACGTACAGCTTGCTCCCCGCATCACCCGTCACGGTGTACTTGTTGAGGTGTACGGCGAGGGTGTGCTTCTGCTCGGTGACAGCGGTATCGGTAAGAGCGAAACTGCCATTGAGCTTGTCAAGAGAGGTCACCGTCTGGTTGCCGACGACGCGGTAGAGATCAAGCGCGTATCGAGCAAGACGCTGGTCGGCGAAGCCCCCGAGATCATCCGTCACTACGTAGAGCTGCGCGGCATCGGCATTGTGGACGTCCGCCGTCTTTTCGGCATGGGCGGTGTCGGTATGACCGCCAAGATCGACCTTGTGATCAATCTTGAGCATTGGGTGCAGGGCAAGATGTATGACCGCCTCGGTCTTGACGAGGAAACGGTCGATCTTCTCGGCATCAAGATCCCCTCGATCACCATTCCCGTATGCCCCGGTCGTAACCTTGCCGTTGTCCTTGAGATCGCGGCAATGAACCACCGTCAAAAGAAGATGGGCTACAATACCGCGGAAGAATTCAACGCGCGCCTTATGCAGCAGATGGGCATCCCCATGGAATAAGCGGCGACGAACCGAGCCAAAAGGCTCGGTTCTTTTTTTCTTTCCTTTCGCATACACTTGGATGTCAAGAAATAAAAAAGTGAGAGGAACGCTATGTCAAATTACGAAAACCGCATGCAGCGCGATCTTGTGACGGACGCCATCGTTACAGAAAGTAATGAAGAATTTATTCTGCCCGACTACATGCCCGAAATTGGACGCGTTTTACGCGTGAGTGCCACGCTTTTGCCCGATGAGCCCTTCCCCGAAACGGGCGGAACGGAGTTTTCCGGCAAGATCGAGTACCGTCTTTTATACGGTGACGGTGAGGGAAATATCACCGAAGCACCGCTTGAAGGGCGTTACCGATACCGATTGCAAAATCCCGAAGCCCGCACCCTCACCCTTTTTACGGAGGAGCGGATCGAAACGGTTGGTGCCCGTCCGACAGCCCCTCGAAAGCTCGGCATCCGTACACGCATCTACGCGCGCCCGCATCTGCTTGTTGAAGAAGAGATCGGCGTCCCTCTTAACTCGTTGGTGGGAGAGGGAACGCCTGTCGAGAGAATGGAGAAGGAGATCAAGCTCCTTCATCGCAACGCCTTTGCGTCGGGACTGCTCCACGCCGAAGGGAGCTTTACGGTAGAGGATGCGCCCGCGGATACGCTTTCCCTTCTTTCGGTGCAAAGTGCCTTTCTCCCCGAAGAAAAGACAGCGCGTGACGGCTATCTTTCGGTACGCGGAAGGCTGATCTTTACTTTACTGCTCAAAAAGGAAGGAGAGCTTCCCTTCGTAAAGGTCTGCACCCTTCCCGTAGAGGAGGAGATCCCGACAGAAGGGGCGCGTTTCGGAGATGCTGTTGCGCTCCGCGCCTTTTTGAGCTCGCCTGCCATCACGCTTGAAGAAGAGGGAGAAAACACGACCCTGCTTATCGATGCGGAATACTCCCTATCCTGTGTTTTGTCGCACAATCAGGCGGCATCCGTTTTAGAAGACCTTTACATCCACAGCATGCACCACGATATTGTGCGCAAGCCCCTCACCACCGAAGCCTTGATCGGCTGTGCATCCGGGAATTTTACCGTCGGCGCGGAGTGTGCGCTTCCCGCCGATTTTAGCGCGAGCGGTTGCCTCTTTCCAAGCTTTGCGTTGAAGGAAGCGACGGTGTCACACGTAGGGGAAAAGGCGATCGTCGTCGGCACGCTCACCGTACATCTCCTTTCCTTTGGGAGCGGGGAGGTCGGCAGATGTGAGCTTGCACTTCCCTTCCGCACCGAGCTTGCTCTCGGCGGCATGGAAAACGATGAGAAGCTCTCGCTTTTCGTTTGTCCCGTTGGCGGCAATGCACAGGCAAGCGAGGGCGGCGTGCGTCTTTCCACCGAGCTTGCGGTCGACGTCACCGCAACCCGCCCCCTCTCCCTTTCTCTTCCCTCCGCTCTCATCAAAAAAGGAGATATTCTACCGAAGGAGGCACCCACGGTAACGCTTTATTATCCGTGCGACAGCGACACCCTTTGGTCGGTAGGAAAGCGTTACGGCGTACCGCTCTCCCTGCTCAAGCAGGAGAACGGCATGCCCGAGGACGAGGATGCTACGGCGCCGCTTGACGGGTATGCGTATCTTTTTGTAAACAAATTATAAAAAACGCGGTCGAGCTCAAATCGGGCTTGACCGCATTTCTTTTTTAAGATTCGTACGCCGTATCGCTACCAAACGACACCTCGCGGCTTTCCTCTGCGATATAAGAAAGAGGGTCGACCGCTTCGCCGTTGTAGGTCATTTCAAAGTGAAGGTGTGCTTCCTCCGCGCTTTCGATCAGCGCTGTGTTGCCTACCGTACCGAGCTTCTGTCCCGCGACGACCTTAACATCCTTCGCAATGCCCTCGGCGAGCTCCTTTGAGAGATTTTTATAAATGCTCAGAACACCGTTTCCGTGGTCGATGGAAAGACATTCACCCATAAGGGGATCGCTCCATACGAGAGATACGACACCGCGTGCCGTTGCAAGAACGTCTGCGCCCTCTGCCGTTGCGATATCAATGCCGTTGTGGACGCGAAAATCGTTCATGGTGGTGGAATACACGGGGAGTGTATCGTCATGCGATTTGCTGACAGCACCCGTGGCGGGAGCGAGATAGGTGCTCACGGGCTCTTCCGTGATGGGCGCATCCGTTTTACCGTCGTCCGGTGTTTCGGGGGTGGGGTTCTCGGTAACAGGGGGAGTTTGTTCGGGGTCGGGGGTTTTATCCTTGCCGAGTGCCGCGACAAGTCCGATGATCAAGGCACTCAAAACAAGAACACCGATGACTGCAAGATACAGAATGCGTGCTTGTTTTTCGTTTTTGGGTTTCATTTGCATAAGTTGAGGTTCCTTTCCTTTGCATCAATTTTGTACCCTTATTTTTGCCTTTTTTACGGAATTTATACAACCGAAGAAAAAAAGTGCTTTGAAGCCTACTCCAACCGATTTATTTTTTCCTATCTTGACAGTATGCGCTTTTTATGCTACAATAATAAAAACAAAAGGAAAGGAGCACGCAGCATGGACACGACGCTAAAAATGTTGACCGATGTGATCAAGAGTGAAGTTTGCGGAGCTCCTTTATCCCTTTCTCCTCTCACCGAGGAAGAGGCAAGGGCGCTGTTTGAGCTTGCTTCAAAACAAGGTCTTGCGCATCTCGTGGGTGATGTGCTTTGCCGGCATAGCCTTCTTCCCGACGGTGAAGCAAAGACCGCCTTTGAAAAGAATGCCTTTGCCACATTTGGACGATACGCGCTGATGCAACGCGAGATTCAAACGCTTTGCTCGATTTTTGAAGAAGCGCACATTCCGTACATACCGCTCAAGGGAACCGTTATACGCGAATATTATCCCACCCCTTGGATGCGCAACAGCGGCGATGTTGATATTCTCGTAAAGCAGGAGGATCACGAGCGCGCGAAAGCAGTTTTGGTTGAAAACGGCTATATCTTTCACGCTGAACACACGCACGATGCCAGCTTCGATTCCCCTGCAGGCATCCGGCTTGAGCTTCACTACTGTCTTGTGGAAAAAAGCATTCTTCCTCACGCCGCAGAGATCCTTGAATCTGCGTGGGAGCACGCCCATCCCAGGCGTGACGGCGTATTCCATTACGAGTTTTCGGACGATTTCTTCTATCTTTATCACGTTGCGCACATGGCAAAGCACTATCTGCACGGCGGATGTGGAATCCGTCCTTTCCTTGACCTTTGGGTCTTGGGGCACCGCGTTCCTCACGACACAAGCGCACGGTTCGCGATTCTTGATGCATGCAAGCTTACTTCATTCGCGCAGGCGGCAGAAGCGCTTACTGAGCATTGGTTTGGCAACGGTGAAAAAAATCATACAACAGAGATCATGGCACATTTCGTGTTGGCAGGCGGCGTTTACGGCTCCAGAGAGAATCTTGCCACCGTAAGAAGTGCAAAACGCGGAGGGAAAATCTCTCACATTTGGAGGCTGTTTTTTACCCCCTACGACGTTCTAAAGCACTCTTATCCTGCTTTAAAAAAGCATAAATGGCTTTACCCCTTCTGCCAGGTTCACCGATGGTTCAAGCGCCTTTTTCAAGGCTGCTTCAAGCGTCTATTCCGCACCATGTTCTTACTCGATGCCAAGGATAAAGACGACCCGCAGAGGATCACAAAGGAGCATCTAAAAGAATTGGGCTTTTAAAAAAGCACACGCAACGGGTGATGTCCTTATCGGAGAAATTTATAAGGGGTATGGGCATAGCCCTGTGCATTTGTTAAACAAATGCGAAACTTGCAATAAAAACAGAAGAGAGAGTAACGCGGTTACAAAATCCCGTGAAGCTCTCTCTTTTTCTGCTTTTTTAGTGATATTCTTTGCTTTCGCAAAGAGTGATATTATTGCTACCGCAATAGTGATATTGAAGCCTTGCGGCTTCAGTGGTATTCTATTCGCCTTTGTAACTTCAAACGCGCGTAGCGCATATCACTGCCGCAGGCAATATCACGCACGAAGTGCATATCACTCGCCGGGAGGCGAATAGAGTTGGCGCACCTGCGATAAAGCAGGTGCGCCAAAGCGTGTGCTTTTTCTTTTATGTAAAGTCGAAGGAGATCACGGGTGTGCTGTCTTCCGCACCCCAAGATTCGGTCGGGATAAGGATGAGCGAATCAAATTCCTTCCCTACGGGAATGTGGTAGGCGCGCTTGCGGTTATCCGTGACCGAAAGGAGCGCTTCTCTTTTTCCCTCACACTCACCGTAGAGGGTGAAGGCGCGGCAAAGGGTGGTCGGCATGTGCATGAAGGGAGCATCCAGGCGGTAAAGCGCGCTTGTGGTATGGATCCTCTCACAATGATTGCCATCCAGCGTATCGCGCTCAAGATCGCTGTCAAAAACGAGATGCACGGCGTTTACCTGCGCTTTTGGGAAGCGATATGCGATCTCTTGCCCAAGGGGTGCCGGAAAGGCAAAATTATTTTCATTGTGATACATCGGATTGCGACGGTCGATCGCGTTGCGCAAGACCCCGTCGCCGCCCGTGAGGCTTGCTTCCTTGCATACGGGAGAGATCTCACGGCGAAGCGAGGGCAAGAAGCAGTCGCCGTCAAGCAGGCTTCCCTGCAATTCCTTGATATGCGAGAGGTACACGCCATGTGGCGTGGTTGCATGCTTTGCGGCAAGTGCCGCCGCACGTCCGACCGCTTCTCCGAGCAGAATGCAGGTTGCCATCACGCGGATGCTGCTCATTGCGGTATGCGTCATGCTGATGTTTCTGCCCGCAAAAAAGAGGTTTTCGACGTTTTTCGAATACAGAGCGCGGTAAGGGATGGAATAATGCGGTGTGGTCGGAATGTTGGTGTTGGGGCGTCCCTTGTGGTAAAAGCCGCCCGGGAAATGGTCGTCAAGCGGCCAGCCGCCAAAGGCAATCTCGTCGGGGAAGACGACGCCGTCCGAAATATCCCGTTGGGTGATGATATACTCACCCACCATGCGGCGAGATTCTCTTTTTCCGGGAAGGAAGCCGAGAAAGTCAAGATCCCAATTTTCGGCGCGGTATTCGCCCGAATTTTTGATATGATCCCAGGTGCCTGCGGCAAGCGCAACAAGCTCGTCACGCAATTCCTCCGTGTCGCCGATGGTATCTCTGTCGCCGCCCAGCTCCAAATACCAAAAGTTTTCCGTTTCCTTATACAAATCGGGGTTGCGTCCCGCAAAATTCTCTTTTGAGAGCTTTGTTGCAAATTGCGGCGGAATATACGGAATTTCGCGGTTCGTTTCCCGCGCTTGAATGAGGCAGGACATGCCCATCGTCATTGCATCCGCTTCTTCGACAACGGTGTCTTCTCCAAAATCCTCTTTGCCCTCTCTTCCAAGACGGAACATAGCACCCGTCAAGGGTGCGAGGATGCTGTCGCCCGAGCAGTCGCTAAAGAAGCTTGCCTCTACCTCGATCATCCTTTGGGTGGTCATTTGGTAGCCCGTGATACTCTTGATGCGCACGTCGCGCCCGTCGGCAAACACGCCCTTTTCGGTTTTAGCATCGATACAGGTGCAGTTGAGAAGCAATGTGAGATTTTTTTCACGCTTTGCAAAATCGTAAAGCACCGTATCCCATACGGCATAGCTTTTGGTGGGGTTGCGGTAGAGGTTTTCAAGCGAGATCTCCTCTAAAAGTCCCGTTTCGCGATCGTCCTTTCCCTGTGCGCCGCAGATCCACATGCGTATTTCGCTTGATGCGTTGCCGCCAAGCACGGGACGCTCGT
>SVTN01000072.1 GCA_015063765.1 Oscillospiraceae bacterium
GAGTTGTTATAATACCCGGTATTATAGAAGGCAAGCTCGCCGATGCTCGTCAACTTGCTATTTTCGCCAAAGGTGATCGATGAAAGACTCGTGCAACCTCTGAAGGCATATTCGCCGATGCTCTCAACGCCGTTTCCGATGGTGATCGATGTCACCCCCGTGCAATTATAGAAGGCACTATAGCCGATGCGCGTTACACTATGGGGGATGGTGATCGATGTCAAGCCCGTGCAAGAAGAGAAGGCACCCCCGCCGATGCTCGTGACACTATCGGGGATGGTGATCGATGTCAACCCCGTGCAACCCGAGAAGGCATATTCGCCGATGCTCGTCAACTTGCTATTTTCGCCAAAGGTGATCGACGTCAAGCTCGTGCAATCCTCGAAGGCATAAGAGCAGATGCTCGAAACGCTTCCGGGGATGGTGACAGACGTCAAGCCCGTGCAATTATAGAAGGCCCTATAGCCGATGCTCGTGACACTATCGGGGATGGTGATCGATGTCAACCCCGTGCAACCATAGAAGGCAAAATCGTCGATGCTCGTACCGCCCGTGATCACAACGGTTTTGAGCGTCGTGGGAACGTAACTACTGTTAGACTCATACGACGAAGCACCGAAGATATAGCCAAAATGCGTATCGCTCGTTCCGTCCACCGTTGCACCCACAAAGGGTAAAGTAATAGAGGTGAGTCCCGTGCAATTATAGAAGGCATAAGAGCCGATGCTCGTCACGCTATCGGGTATGGTGATCGACGTCAAGCCCTTGCAATTCCCGAAGGCAATAGTGTCGATGCTCGTGACAGGACAGCCTCCTAAATTGGAGGGAATGGTGACATTGCCCGAAATAGCCGTGTTTACGTTCGTGATGGTGGCTTCGCCGTTCGATACCGTGTAGGTGTAATACCCCTCCGTCGCCGCCGAGGATGAGACGGTCAAGAGTCCTACAAGGGCGATACACGCCGAAATCAAGGCAAATAAGAGTAAAAGCTTCTTTTTCATATGTTTCCTCCCGGATAGGTAAACTCAAAATGAGATGAATGGTTTAAAAGAATTATGATGATATGTGATATATAATTGTATCACAAACGATACAGAAAAGCAACACTTCCCTTCCAAAATTTACAAATAAATTCAAAAGGGATAAAGGGCGTAGCCCTTTATCCCTTTACAGCACCTGCAATCACGCCCTTGATGATACTTTTTTGGGCGACGGCGTAGAAGATGATGATGGGGATGATGGCGAGGACGAGCATTGCCATTAAAGCCCCCATATCGCGCGAGCCGTAGCCGCCTTGGAGATACTGCACGGCGACGGGGATGGTACGGTACTTACTGCCGATGACGAGATAAGGGAGCAGGTAGTCGTTCCAAATCCACATGGCGTTGAGCACCGCGACGGTGACGGAGATGGGCTTGAGTAGCGGAAAGATGATGCGGAAGAAGGTGGTGACGGGGGTACACCCGTCGATCTCCGCCGCCTCCTCGACCGCTCTCGGAATGCCGCGCACGAAGCCCGCAAACATAAAGACGGAGAGCCCTGCCCCAAAGCCCAGATACAGAAGAACGATGCCGACGGGGTTCTCAAGGTGCAAGCTGTTTGCCACCTTGGACATGGTGAACATGACCATCTGGAATGGCACGATCATGCTAAAAACAAATAGATAATACAAGGCAGATGAAAGTTTGTTTTTGTTTCGCACCAAAAACCACGCAGTCATCGAGGTGCAGAGGACAATGAGGACGACCGAAAAAACGGTGATGAAAAGCGAGAGCCCTGCCGCCTTAAAAAAGCCGATCTTGCGGATGCCGTTCAGGTAGTTTGAGAATCCTGCAAAGGTGGCGGCTGTCGGGGGAACGAAGGGGGCGTCCGCGATGTGAAACTGCCCTTTAAAGGAATTCATGAGGACGATGGCGATGGGCAAAAGGAAGAGGACGGTGAGCAGAAGAAGGACCGTCCACCAAAGGATATGGGTCAAGCGCTTCTCTTTCATTCTGCCTTCGCCTCGCTTCTTCTTGAAAAATAGAGCTGAAGCCCTGCAATCAAGGCAACGAGCAAGAAAAATATAACCGCCTTTGCCTGTCCAACCCCCTCGCTCCCCACGCTTCCGTAAAAGGTTTGGTAGATATCGAGGGCGAGCATGGAGGTTTCTTTGCCGGGGGCACCGCCTGTGAGGGCAAAGTTTTGGTCGAACATTTTAAAGGAATTGGTAAGGGTCAAAAAGCCGCAGATGGTAACCGAGGGCGCAACGAGCGGAAGCGTGATGTGCTTTAACTCCTGCAGGGGGGATGCTCCGTCGATGGAAGCGACCTCGTGCATCTCACGCGGAATGCTCCCAAGCCCTGCGATATAAATGATCATCATATATCCGATCAGCTGCCAATTGGTGAGGACGACGAGCCCCCAAAAGCCGTAGGTGGCATCAAAGGTGATATCTACGCCAAGCGACGAGAGAATACCGTTGATGATCAGCTGCCAGATATAGCCCAGCACGATGCCGCCGATGAGGTTGGGCATGAAAAAGACGGTACGAAAGAAATTCGTGCCACGCTTTCCCCGTGTTAGAAGCAGGGCTAGGGCAAAGGCAAGAATATTGACGGTCAGCGTACTGACAACGGTAAACTTCGCCGTAAACCAAAACGCCTGCCAAAAGCTGCTTCCCGAGGAAAAGACGGAAATATAATTCTTGAACCCCACAAAGCTTGCGTTGCCGACTGTCGTAAACTCGGTAAAGGAGAGATAAAGCCCCATAAGGAAAGGGACGAGAAAGGCGATAACGAACGCCGCAAGCGTTGGCAGGACGAAGATGGGAAAATAGCGAAAGAAGCTTTTTTTCATATTATGAGAGAAGCGACGCGGCTTCCTCCTTCCAGCGACGGGTAACGGTATTCTTTACGTCGTCCCAAGTCACACTTCCCTGCGCATATCCGAGAAGCGCTGAACCGAAATCGTTTTTGAAGTTTTGTCCCGGGAAAACGGTAAACGCCCAAGGGATATTATAGACGTCTTCCCTTTCTAACCAATCGCTTACCTCGCGCGCCAAGGGATCCTTGGGCTTATCGCCCTCGTCAAAGGTATCAAAGGGCGCGATAAAATCAAGCTCCTCGGTGACAAAGCCCTTGCCCGTTTCGCTCGTATAGAGCCAAGTGAGAAAATCAAGTGCCTTCTTCTGCGTTGCGGCGTCAAGATTTTTATTGACGGCGAAATAGCCCTCCGTTCCCGTGCAAAGGCCCTGGGATTCTTCCTCCGACGTGCCGATATAGAGAGGAAGGAAATGCACCTTATCCTCCTTGACGGTGTTGCCCTCTACTGAGGCGATCTGGCTATACGCCCAGTTTCCGTTCTGCACCATGGCACATTTACCGAGCGCAAACTCTGCCATGGAGTCGGATACCTGCTTACTGCCAAGCAGCTTTTTGTCGGTGACGGAGTTGTTGATATACAGATCAAAGAGATTTTTAAAGCCCTCTGCATAGGAAAACTCTACATTTGCGTAGCTTTCGGGATTTTTGAGGTCTACCCCACGGTCAAGGAATTCGTAATACAGGGGAACGTTGGCAAGATGGGTGTGGAAGCGCCAATCCTCGCCGCTTTTGAGAGAGGTAGAGGCGAAGACACCGTCGATGCCAAGCTCTTCCCTATGCGCCGTCATATCCTCGACGACCGCCTTCAAGGCGGCAAAGGAGCGCACGTCATTCATCGACGTGTAGGTGGTGGCGCGGTTCGAGAGTGCGAAATATTTGTCGGTGATCTCTTGGTTATAAATGATCCCGTAGCCCTCAACGACGTAGGGGATGCCATAGACGCCGTTCCCGTCGGTGATGGCGAGGGTCTTATCGCTCAAGTGCTTATACAGCTCGCTGTCCTTCAGATCGAGACAATATTCCTTCCACGCGGCATACCCGACGGGGCCGTTGATCTGGAAGATGGCGGGAGCATCGGATTTGACGATCTCGGATTTGAGCGTCTGCTCGTAGGTGCCCGAGGCGGCTGTCACAACTCGAACGGGAACGCCCGTTTCTTCCTCGTAAACGCGCGCGATCTCCTCATACTTCTCCGCGATCTCAGGCTTGAAATTAAAGAAATAAACGCCATCCTTCTTTCCGCAGGAGCCAAGCGTCAAGACAGTCAAAACAAGAATGGCAAACAAAAGAACCTTTTTCATGATATTCCTCCTTTTCGGTCTATCTGGAGTTAGTTTGAACGAAAAGGAAAATTTCATACACAAACAAAAAAACGGCAGTTTCCTGCCGTTTTTTTAAAATTATTCCGTTTCCAAAACGCGCTCCGCAAAGGTTTCAATATCCTTTTTGGTCATCGGGTTACCCGTAGCGGGCACCTTGCGCTTGCGGTAGCCCTCGGCATTCTCATAGAGCGTAGAGGAAGAGGGCTCAGCACCGATCAGCTTGGTTTTGGGAGGCTTGACGGTAAAGAGGGTGTTACCGCCTGCGGTACGCGTTGCGACCTGCGGGACAAGCTCGGAGGAAATGAGGATCGCACGCTCCTGGTTCGAGCGAATGACGATATCCTTGGGCTTATCGAGGTAGATCGCCGCGACGGCGGGAGATTTGGTGGAATAGACACCCGTGATCTTTCTGCGGAAGGACTTGGTTTCATACAGCGACATGGGAATTCGCACGCCCTTACCGTTTTCAAAGACGACTAAAATCTGATGCTTTGGGTCAAAGTTGCTCATTGCCTTGCAAAGGAGCGGCATCTCGCCTGCTTCCATTTTTAGCTTTGCAGGCAGGAAATCACCCATAGCGGAAGCCTTTACAGGCTCAAAATCCGCGACCTTGGCACGGTAGATCTGTGCCTTGTTGGTGAGCACCATGATCTCGCCGAGGTTATCGGTATCCTCCTCGGAGAGGATAAAGTCGCCCTCCTTCAGCTTTTGCAGGTCGTTGCCGCGCAGGGACTGCGAGGTGATCTTCTTAAAGTAGCCTTGTGCCGTCGTCACGAGGCGAACGTTGTAGTTTTCGATAAAGTCGTCCTTATCGAGCACGGTGATCTCGCCTGCATCCATGATCTGCGTTTTGCGCGGCTTGCCGTGCTTTCTTTTGATCTCCTTCAGCTGCTCGATAAGAACACCCTTCATTTTAAGCTCATCGGCAAGGATCTCTTCCAGCTCGGCAATCTCCTTTTGGAGTGCCTCGACCTCTTCGATACGGTGGGTGATATACTCACGGTTGAGGTGACGGAGCTTGATCTCGGCGATGTATTCTGCCTGTACCTTTGAGAGATCAAAGCCCTTCATGAGGTTCGCAACGACCTCGGACTCCTTCGCGGTGGAGCGAATGATGGCGATCGCCTTATCGATGTCAAGCAAAATAGTAGCAAGACCGAGAAGCAGATGGAGCTTATCCTTCTTTTTGCCGAGATCAAAGGTCATCTCGCGGCGCATACAGCCAAGGCGGAAGCTGATCCACTCGGTCAGGATCTCAACAATACCCATCTGACGGGGCGAGCCGTTCACGAGGATGTTGAAGTTGCAATCAAAGGTGTTTTCAAGCTCGGTGAGATAATAGAGCTTATCCATGACGGCGTCGGGGTTTGCACCGCGGCGAAGGTCAAAGGTGAGGCGCAAGCCGCCGAGGTCGGTAGCATCGCGGAAATCGACGATATCCTTGATCTTGCCCGATTTGACAAGGTCGCCAACCTTTTTGAGGATGCTCTCAATACAAGAGCTATAGGGGATCTGGAAGACGTCGATACAGTTTCTCTGCGCGTCAAAGGTGTATCTGCCGCGCAAGCGCACGCTGCCAACACCCGTCAAGTAGATCTTCTTCATCTGCTCGCGGTCGTAAAGCAGGGTGCCGCCGCCCGAAAAGTCGGGTGCCTTGACGATCTCCAGCATACGGTCGACTGTGACCTTGGGGTTTTTAAGAATGGCGATGGTACCGTCACAGATCTCTGCGAGATTGAAGGAGCAGATAGAGCATGCCATACCGACAGCGATACCGAGGTTGGGAGAGACCAAAATATTGGGGAATGTGGTCGGGAGCAGCGTCGGCTCCTGCATGGTATTATCGTAGTTGGGAACGAAATCCACCGCATCCTTATCAATGCCGCTGAACAGCTCCGCGCAGAAGCTGTCAAGCTTGACCTCGGTATAACGCGAGGCGGCATACGCCATATCGCGGGAATACTGCTTACCAAAGCTTCCCTTCGAGTCGATAAAGGGATGAAGCAGGGATTCGTTGGCACGGGTAAGACGCACCATCGTTTCATAAATGGCGGCGTCACCGTGCGGATTTAAGCGCATTGTCTGTCCGACAACGTTTGCACTCTTCGTCCGTCCGCCCGTCAGAAGCCCCATTTCATACATGGTGTAAAGGAGCTTTCGGTGGGAGGGCTTGAAGCCGTCAATTTCGGGAAGCGCACGGGAGATGATGACGCTCATCACGTAGGGCATGTAGTTTTTTTCCAGCGTTTCTGTGATGGGCTGATAGGTAATCTCCGCTTCCTGCATCGGGATATTCAGGTCTGTTTTTTTCTTACGAGCCAAGGCTTTTACTTCCTTTCGGGAAATTAAAGTTTGATGATCTGGTGCGCGGCGGCACGGATCATACGGTTATAGAGTGCCATTCCAAGCCCGTCCATCGGGGGCAAGGGGGCATAGATCACATCATAATTTTCTTTATCAACATCGCGCAAAAGACGGAAAAGGCATTTAGCCTGTCCCTTGGTATCCTTCTCTTCTCCCAAGGAATAGAGGGCAAGAGAAAGCGATTCGAACTGCTCCGCTTCTTCGGCATAGGCGAGGTAAGCAATGCGTGCTTTTTGTTCTGCCAAAAATTTTCTTCTTTTTTCTAACGTTCCATCCAAAAGATAGAGGGGGGCTTTGGGGGCATAGTGACGGTATTTCATACCGGGGGAAAGCACCGTTTCCCCTTCCTTTAAGGCGCCGAGCACGGCGGGAGCGACGGTAACGTCCGCCCCAAAGGATTTAAGATCCTCAAGCGTTACAGCACCGGGACGAAGGAGAAGCAGCGAGCCATCATCCTCAATTTTGACAATGGTAGACTCCACGCCAAAATCGCATTCACCGCCATCGATGATCATATCGACACGCCCATCCATATCCTCCTTCACATGCCGAAAGCAGGTGGGCGAGGGCGAACCCGAAAGATTGGCAGAGGGAGCGGCAACGGGCACACCTGCCTCTAGGAGCAATGCGTGCGCCACAGGATGCGCGGGGCATCGCACGGCGACTGTCGAAAGACCTGCCGTCACCGTTTTGGGCACACAGGGCTTTGCGGGCATGATGACCGTTAAGGGACCCGGCATAAAAGCACGGGCAAGACGGGCATACATCGGGGGGCAGACACAAAGCGCATCTGCTTCGTAGGGCTCTGCAATATGCACGATCAAGGGATTGTCCGCAGGGCGGCCCTTTGCGGCATAGATGCGCGCCGCAGCCTCGGGGTCAAGCGCATTGGCACCCAGCCCGTAGACCGTTTCGGTCGGAAACACGACGGTACCGCCTGCGCGAAGGATCAGGGATGCCTGTACGAGGGTCTCTCTCCCCGCCGCGGGATCGTCGGGAGAAACGGATGCATATAGCGTTTTCTTTTGATTTACGTCTTTCAATTTAGTAATCCTTATGCTGTTCTTGTAAAAGAAGCGCGATCTCCGCGCGGGCAAGCTCCTCGAGAAGCCCACCGATATCACCGTTCAAAAAACGGTCAAGCGTGTGCAGGGTCTGCCCGATGCGGTGATCGGTCACTCTTCCCTGCGGATAATTGTAGGTACGGATGCGCTCGGAGCGGTCACCCGTTCCCACCTGTGCGCGACGTGCCGAGGCGATCTCCTCATGCTGACGGCGGCACTCAATGTCGTAGAGCTTGGCGCGAAGCATTTTCATCGCCTTATCGCGGTTTTGAAATTGGCTGCGCTCCTCTTGACACTCCACAACGATCCCCGAGGGCTTATGGGTAAGACGTACCGCAGAGTCGGTCTTGTTGATGTGCTGACCGCCCGCACCGCTTGCGCGGAAGGCTTCCATCACCACATCGGCAGGGTTGATCTCGACATCCACGTCCTCCACAACGGGAAGCACGGCAACCGTGGCGGTAGACGTCTGTATTCTGCCCTGCGACTCGGTCTGAGGGACGCGCTGAACACGGTGGACACCGCTTTCAAACTTGAAGCGGGAATATGCCCCCGTGCCTGAGATCTGAAAATCGATCTCCTTAAAGCCGCCGAGCTCCGTTTCGTTGACGGAGAGCAGTTCAACGCGGTAACCGTTTGCCGATGCGTACATGGTATACATACGGTATAAGACCGCGGCAAAAAGTGCCGCCTCCTCACCGCCTGCACAGCCGCGGAT
>SVTN01000073.1 GCA_015063765.1 Oscillospiraceae bacterium
ATCGAACATTCGTGCAGAGCTACGCAGAGGACTGTTCTAAATCGTGTTTTTTGCATTTTGCGCAAAACACCAACGTGTATTATAACATATTGATTCTAAAAAATCAAGCCTTTTTTCAAAAAAAAATCGCGTTTTTGTAAGATTATGTAGCTTTACTTCCCCTCCGCTCACCAAGGCTTGAAATGTTGTGAAAACTGTGGTATACTGTATCAAAACTATTATTTTTGAAAAAATCCCCCTGCGTGACGTATTGCTTGTGACGCTGCGTAACATTGTATAATGAGGGCAAGGAGGTGAAAAGCTATGTCAAAATATACAACAGGAGAAGTTGCAAAGCTCTCGGGCGTATCGGTAAGAACAGTACAGTATTATGACGACAGAGGCATTCTCATACCGAGTGAGCTTTCCGAGGGCGGTCGCAGGCTTTACACGGAGGACGACCTTAAGAAGATGCACATCATCTGTTTTCTTCGCGAAGCTGGGCTTCCGATCAACAGCATCTCTGCCCTGCTTACTGAAGAAAAACCCGAAAGCATTATCTCGATCTTGCTCGAAGAGCAGGAGAAAACGCTGCGCGAAGAGCTTCAAGAGCGCCAAGCCAAGCTTGATTTGATAGACGGCATCAAGCGCGAGCTCCGCGAAATCGAAAGCTTCTCCGTTGACTCTATCGGTGATATAGCAAACGTAATGAAAGAAAAAAACAAGCTCTCAAAAATGCGTCTGACTACGGTGCTTACGGGTATCCCCGTGACCGCACTGCAGTGGGCTTCCATCGTTCTTTGGATCACAAACGGACTTTGGTGGCTGTTCGTGATATGGGCTTGCGTGGCAATTCCGTGGGGAATCTGCGTGTCTAAATATTATTTTGATCACGTTGCCTATATCTGCCCCGAATGTCATGAGGTATTCAAGCGCAAATTCAAGGAAGTGTTTTGGGCATACCACACACCAAAAATGCGTCGCTTAACCTGCCCGAAGTGCGGTCGCCACGGCTTGTGCGTTGAAGTGTATGCGGAAAAGGAGAAGAAAAACAATGGATAAGATCTTAGAACTTCTTCCCTTCCTCATTCCCTTGGTGATTGCAGAGCTTGCGGTTGTCGGATATACGCTCTATCACATTTTCACCCATAGCACCTATAAAAGAGGTTCTCGCGCTCTTTGGGTCGTGATAACACTGGTATTTATGAACACCTTCATCGGTCCCATTCTCTACTTTCTCATCGGCAAGGAGGATGCATAATGAATATGCTTCACATCACCGACCTTTATAAGCGCTTCGGTGATAAAGCAGTTTTGAAGGGGCTGTGCTTATCTGTTCCCGAAAACAGCATATTCGGCTTTATCGGAAAAAACGGTTCGGGTAAAACCACCACAATGAAAACCGTCCTCGGGCTTTTGAATGCCGATTCGGGCGAGATCAGGGTAAACGGTGAAAAGGTGATTTACGGACAAGCGAAAACGAACCGATACATTGGATATCTTCCGGATGTTCCCGAGTTTTATCCATTTATGACCGCAAAAGAATATCTCCTTTTTTGCGGTGAGATCTCAGGAATGACCCGCACGGACACCATCGCGCGTGCCGATGAGCTTCTTTCCCTCGTAGGTCTTGCGGAAGAAAAGCACCGCATCAAGGGCTACTCCCGAGGTATGAAGCAACGTTTGGGGATTGCCCAAGCCCTCTTAGGCAGGCCAAAGCTCCTCATTTGCGATGAACCTACCTCTGCTCTTGATCCTGTAGGCAGAAAAGAGATCTTAGATATTCTTTTGGCGGTAAGAGAACAAACGACGGTTTTGTTTTCGACGCACATTCTCTCGGATGTAGAGCGCATCTGCACCGATGTCGCCTTCCTAAATAACGGTGTTACAACGATCTCGGGCAAGATCTCCGAGATTAGAACGAAATACCGAAGCCGCGAATATCAGCTTGAAGCGGAAAATAATACAGATATTCTTGCTCTCATGAAGGCTTTTCCCAATCTGCGAAAAACGGACAATGGGCGCGTTGCTTTTTCGGAGAAAGACACCGCTCTTTCAGACGTCTTACATTTTATAGCAGACTCTCATATCTCTATCAAAACACTAGAACGCAAAGCCCCCACCTTAGAGGATCTTTTTATGGAGGTGACGGAGAAATGAAATCCTTGTTTGCCTTCGTAAGAAAAGAGTTTTTGGAGCAAATACGTTCCACCCGGCTCTTTATCGTCGGGGCGCTCTTTATTCTTTTCGGCATCATGAATCCCGCGATAGCAAAGTTAACCCCTTGGCTATTGAAGACGCTTTCCGATTCTCTTACAGAAACCGGAATAATCGTAACCGATGTAAATGTAACGGCATTAGATTCTTGGGTGCAGTTCTTCAAAAATATGCCGATTGGACTTATCGCATTCATTTTACTGCAAAGCACCGTTTTCACAAAAGAATACCAATCTGGAACGCTCGTTTTATCCCTAACAAAGGGGCTTGAACGCTATAAAGTCGTTCTCTCCAAGTTTTTCGCCCTTCTGCTTCTTTGGACACTCGGCTACTTTCTCTGCTTTGGGATCACTTACGCATATAACGCATATTTCTGGGACAATTCGATTGCACAAAGCCTGCTCCTGTCCGTCATAAGCTGGTGGCTGTTCGGCATATTTACGCTGTCGCTTTTGACACTTTTTTCCACGCTGTCAGTTTCAAGCGTGGGAGTGCTCATCGGCACCGGTGCTGTCATTCTTGCATCTTATTTGATCGGACTTCTTCCTAAAATAGGGAAATATATGCCGACCTCCTTAACAAGCGGTAGTGCCTTGATTTACGGCGGGTCGGATGCAAAAAGCTACACGGCATCTATCGCTATAACCGCAGTCGCGAGTCTGCTATGCATAGCTCTAAGCATTCCTGTTTTCAACAAAAAGCAACTATAATCATCAAGCTCCCTTCCCGGCGGACGGGAGCTTTTTCTTTTGTCGCAAAAGAAAAAGTTTTGTCTTTTCCCGCCGTCCCCCGTGAAACATTCCCCAATTTTAAAGGAGATATCTTGACAGACACCGTTTTTTTTGCTATACTATATAAATAATAAAGATGAAGGGTGGACGGAAGATGCGACGGTATTTGAACGCGATATTTGGCAACCGTGACATCTGCCGCTCTCTCGGTGAAAGCATTGAAAAAAATGCTCTTTCCCACGCGCTTCTCATTGAGGGAGATAAGGGGAGCGGAAAGCGCACTCTCGCAAAAGAAATTGCCAAGGCGCTGCTTTGTGAGGAAAGAGAAAACAAAAGCACTCCTCTCCCCTGCTGTGCCTGCCGCGCCTGTTACCTGGTCGATCACGCGCTTGCCGCGGACCTTCATTATATTTCACGCGGAGAACGTGCGACCCTTGGTGTGGATGCCGTGCGCGATATGATCGAGGATACGACCATGTCCTCCACGGAATTCGACCGAAAGATCTATATTTTTGAAGATGCGCATACCATGACTGCGGGCGCGCAAAACGCGCTGTTAAAAATCATGGAGGAGCCGCCCGAGGGAGTCGTGCTCATTCTGTTGACCGAAAGTGCCGACAGCATGCTCACAACGGTGCGCAGCCGTGCAAGGCTGATCCGCATGCAACGCTTCACCCCCGAGGAGATCACAGAATATTTAAAAACCGATGCAGAAGAGCTGATCCGCCCCTACGCATCGCGTACAGAGGAGCTGGAGGCCCTTCTTTTGCTGGCAGGCGGCAGCATTGGAGAGGCAAAGCGCCTTTTGACACCGGAAAGTGCCACGCTTGCAAGGCGTGAGCGCGCAGAGATCTTTGCCATTTTAGAAGCACTTTCCGAGAAATCCTACGCCTCGCTTTCGGCATCGCTCGCCGCTCTTCCCCAGAAGCGCGAGGAGATGAAGGCTTCCCTTTTGCTGCTTCACCGCGCTTTGCGCGACCTCATTCTGCTAAAGCGGGCAGAAGCGCCGCCACTCACCTTCTTTTCAAGCAAGGATGAAATAAAAGATCCCGTCGCCGCACTTCGAATCGGCATGCTCTTTGCCTTTACGGATGCCGTCGAAGGCGCGCTGACGGAATTAGAACGGAATGCAGGCATTGGAAGCACCGTCACCATGCTTGCCGCAAAATTACGCAACGCACAGAAAGAGAGATAATATATGAACGAGTCTGAAATCAAGGCACCGGAAGCCGCGGCTCCCGAAATGACGACCGTCATCGGGGTTTCCTTCCGCAATGCTACCAAGACCTACTATTTTGATCCAGGTGATCTGAACATTACCGCCCACGACTATGTGATCGTAGAAACCGCGCGCGGCGCTGAATATGCGAAGGTCGTCTTTGGCAACCGCGAGGTTCCCACCTCCTCCATCGTTGCTCCCCTGAAAAGAGTCATTCGTATTGCTACAGAGCAGGATGCGAAGCGCAACGAAGAGAACCGTGCGGCAGAGGAACGCGCACACAAGATCTGCGAGGAAAAGATTGCAAAGCATAAGCTTGAAATGAAGCTTGTCGATGTAGAATACACCTTCGACAATCAAAAACTCCTGTTTTATTTTACGGCAGAAAACCGCGTGGACTTCCGCGAGCTGGTCAAGGACCTCGCCTCGGTCTTCCGCACTCGCATTGAGCTCCGTCAGATCGGTATCCGCGACGAAGCCAAGATGATGGGCGGACTTGGCGTATGCGGCCGTCCCTTCTGCTGCTCAAGCTTCCTTCCCGACTTTGTACAGGTTTCCATCAAGATGGCGAAGGAACAGAATTTCTCCCTAAACTCAGCGAAGATCTCGGGAAGCTGCGGAAGACTGATGTGTTGCTTGCGCTACGAGCATGAGGCATATGAGGAAGCTCTCAAAACCACCCCTCCCATCGGTTCTACTGTGGAAACTCCCGGCGGTCCCGGTGTGGTGATCGAAACAAGACCGCTTTTGCAAACCGTCAAGGTGCGACACGACGAGGGCAACAACAACGTAAAGCTTTATGCCTGCGAAGAGGTAAAGATCATTTCTGCCGGAAAAGGCAAGAAGCCCAAAGTGCCCGCAAAGGACGGAAATTAAAAAAAGATTTTCGGATTTCTTCGATTTTTTTGTCAAAACATCTTGATTTTTCACAGCAATACTGCTACAATGGTAGTTGCAAAACATAATGGAGGTATGAATCATGGCTTTCAAAATCACCGATGAGTGCATTGCATGCGGCGCATGCGAGGCTGAGTGCCCCGTCAGCTGCATTTCCGAAGGAGACGGCAAGTTCGTAATCGATGCTGATCAGTGCATCTCTTGCGGCTCTTGCGCAGGCGTTTGCCCTGTTGGCGCTCCCGTTGAGGAATAATTCTCATGAAGAAGGGGTTGACGCTCTCGCGCAACCCCTTTTTCTTATTCAGGAGAACCTATGGAAATTCTGTTAGAAGAACACGAGCGTCTTGACGAGGTCAACGACAAGCTCTCTCTCATACAAAAGCTCGACGGTCTTACCTTTGGCACGGACGCCCTGCTCCTTGCGGGATTTGTCGGCAAGCCTGCTGGGCGTGCCCTTGAGCTCGGTGGCGGCAGCGGTATCATTTCCCTGCTTCTTGCGACACGGGAACGCTTTTCCCACATTGATTGTCTTGAGATCCAAGAGCCATACGCAGAGCTGATCGAGCGAAATATCCGTTTAAATAAGCTTGACGACCGTGTCACGGCAATTTTAGGTGACGTGCGCACCTTTCCCGTGCGAGCGGAAACGGGGCGCTATGACGCCGTATTTTCCAATCCTCCGTATATGACGGTGGATTCGGGTGCTTCTTGCGTCAAGGACGCCAAGGAGATTGCAAGGCACGAGCATTTCGGCGGTATTGTTGACTTTACTGCGGCGGCATCCCGCGCCTTGAAATACGGCGGTACATTTTATGTTGTTTTCCGCCCAGAGCGCCTTGCCGACCTATTCTCTGCCTGCCGTGCATCAGGTCTTGAGCCCAAGCGACTTTGCTTCGTTTCGGCACGCCGTGAGCTTCCGCCCTCAATGGTTCTGCTCGAAGCGCGCCGCGGAGGAAAAGTCGGGCTTTACGTCACCCCGCCACTTATTTTAAGTGAAGACGGGCAGGACACGGAAGAAATGACCTATATTTTAGAACACGGAAAATTTCCTGCCCCTTACGAAAGGAGAACCCCATGCCGCACTTCGAGGACATGATCAATGACGAAGAAAAAAACCTGATCTTAGGCGGTACACTCTACCTTGTTGCTACCCCGATCGGGAATCTTTCCGACCTTTCCGCCCGTGCCATCAAGGTGCTGATGGGGGTTGACGTGATTGCCGCAGAGGACACGAGAAACACCCAAAAGCTTCTCTCTATCTTGGATATTCACGGGAAGGAGCTGATCAGTTATTACGAGCACAACAAGCGTGCGCGCGGCGAGGTACTTGCAGAAAAGCTCGAAAACGGTCTTTCCGTCGCACTCGTCACAGACGCAGGCACTCCTGCCATCAGCGATCCGGGAGAGGATATCGTGCGTCTATGCGACGAGCGCGGTATTCCCGTGACCGCAGTTCCCGGCTCCTGTGCCGCCATCAACGCGCTTTCCCTTTCCGCGCTTGCAACGGGCCGCTTTGCGTTCGAGGGCTTTTTAAGCACCAATACGGGTGAGCGCCGCAAGCGCTTATCCGAGATCGCGCGTGAAAAGCGCACTATGATCTTTTATGAAGCGCCGCACAAGCTCTCGGCGACCCTTGCTGATCTTTTAAAGACCTTCGGCGACCGCCGCATTACCCTCTGCCGCGAAATGACCAAGCGAAATGAGGAAATTATGCGCACAACGCTCGAAAAGGCGGTTTCTTATTACGAAACGGTCGCACCGCGCGGTGAATACGTTTTGGTATTGCAGGGAGAGGAGGAGCTCCCCCCCGAGAGCCGACCGACCGACACAGAATGGTACACTTCCCTTTCCCATGAGGAGCACGTTTCGGCATATGAGGAAAGAGGGCTTTCTCGCATGGATGCCATCAAGGCGGCGGCAAAGGACCTAGGACTTCCCAAAAGCGTGCTTTACAAGGAGCTGCAAGAAAAGTAAATAAAATAAAAAAGGACGAGAAATTCTCGTCCTTTTTTATTCTTCATCCTTAAAGCTCGGCATCTTATCCACGGGCTTAAAGCCGTCGATCTCGCCGCGGCACATCGCGCCAAAGATGCGGTGACGGAGCCCGTCATAATCCTTTTCAAGAGAGGCAAGCAACTTTTTCATACGCTCGCGCTCGGTGTTGTGATTGGCAGGGCACGGGCTTTTGATGATGGGAATGTCGCTGTGTCCGACAAAATAACGGACATCCTTCTCCTGTGCGTAGATCAAGGGACGGATGAGATAAAGATCGGCGCGTGAAAGATAGGAAACGGGAGAAAAGCAACCGACTCGCCCTTCAAAAAAGAGATTTAACATAAAGGTGTCGACAGCATCGTCAAAATGATGTCCGAGCGCCACACGCGATGCCCCCATCTCCTTTGCCGTGCTATGTAAGACGCCACGGCGCATTTTAGAACAGAGGGAGCAAGGATTTTTTTCCTTACGCACGTCAAAAATGATCTGTGCGATATCCGTTTTGGCTACGCGATATTCTACGTCAAGCGTGTCGCAATACCGCTGTACGGGCGAAAAATCCATTCCCTCAAAGCCCATATCCACCGATATGGCACAAAGCTCATAGGGAACGGGATAAAAGCGTCTGAGCGCCGCGAGAGCGGCAAGGAGCGTCATGGAGTCCTTTCCACCCGAAATTCCCACAGCGACCTTGTCGTGTGGGGCGATCATATCATAGTCGGCAAGCGCACGCCGCGTAAAGCTGAGTATACGTTGTAATTCCTTCACGGATGGCAAACCTTTCTCTTCCGCATAAAATGGTAATAGTACGTTGTAAGGAGAAAACTCGTGGCAATCAGAATTTACATTGATCAGGGGCACAATCCGCAAAGCCCCAATTCGGGGGCGGAAGGAAACGGGTTAAGGGAGCAGGACCTCGTCTTTCGTATCGGCATTGAAACGAAGCGGCTGCTAGATGCCAATCCCGACTTTGAAGCACGCCTTTCACGCCCTACGAGCGACACACAGCTCGGTACATCCAATGCATCCAGCCTCAGAGCCCGCGTGGATGACGCAAACACTTGGGGCGCGGATCTCTTCTTATCGTTGCATTGCAACGCATCGGCGGACGCCTCTGCTTCGGGGAGCGAGGCGCTCGTTTTCTCGCGCTTCGGCACCTCGTACAGCATTGCAGAGGTATTGCTCACGGCACTGACCGAGGCTACGGGACTCCGCAATCGCGGGGTGCTCATCCGTCCCGAACTTTACATGCTAAG
>SVTN01000074.1 GCA_015063765.1 Oscillospiraceae bacterium
ACCTTTGATAAAAAGAGCTATTACTATCCCGACCTTCCTTGCTCCTATCAGACCACCCAGTGGTTTGCCCCCGTTGCCGTCAACGGTACGGTGGAGATCGAAACCTCCAAGGGCAAAAAGAAGATCGGCATCAAACAGATCCACATGGAGGAAGATGCGGGCAAGCTCGTCCACGACGATTGGACGGACACCACCCTTGTCGACTTTAACCGCACGAGCGTACCGCTTATTGAGATCGTCAGCCGCCCTGACCTTTCGAGTGCCGAAGAGGTCGTGGCATATCTAGAACGCTTGCGCGACCTTCTGCGCTTCGCCAAGGTTTCCGAGTGCCGTATGGAGCAGGGCTCTATGCGTTGCGACGTTAACCTTTCCGTTCGCCCCGAGGGCAGCGATAAGCTTGGCGTACGTACCGAGATGAAGAACATGAACTCCATCTCCGCCATCACCCGTGCCATCGAATACGAAACCGCAAGACATATCGATGCGCTGGAAAACGGCACCGAGGAGCTCGTTCAGGAAACCCGCCGTTGGGACGACATCAAGGGCAAGAGCTTCGCTATGCGTAACAAAGAAACCGCAGGCGATTACCGCTATTTCCCCGACCCCAACATCATGCCTATCGTCATTGATGATGCATGGTATAAGAAAGTGGAAGATTCGCTTCCCGAGCTTCCCGAAGTCAAGAAAGCACGGTACATCGAAGAGCTCGGTCTGTCCGAGTACGATGCAGAGCAGTTGGTTTCCAGCCGTGCTTTTGCGGATTGCTTCGAAGAAGCGTATGAAACCTGCCATATGGCGAAAGAGGTTGCGAACTATCTGATCTCGGATTGTGCAAACATCTTAAACAAAAAGCAAATGACCTTTGATATGCTCAATATCAGCGGCAAATCGCTCGGTGAGCTGATTTTGCTGGTTGCCGAGGATAAGGTCAGCCGTCCCAACGCCAAAAAGATCCTCTCCGCCATGTTTGAAGAGGATATCGTTCCGCTCGATTATGCGAAAGCAAACGGCTTCATCGTTTCCAACGATACGGGCAGGATCGAAGAGGTCATCAAGGCAGTCGTTGCCGCCGATCCCAAGTCGGTTGCCGACTATAAAGGCGGTAAAGAAAAAGCGCTCATGGCGCTCTTCGGCAAGTGTATGAAAGAACTGCGCGGCAATTGTAACCCCGCCGTTCTGCAAGAAATGCTCGTCGATTATGTAAATAAAAATTGAATCGCATCCGCAAGTGCAGGGGGTAACCATGAAAAAGATTCTCATTGTGCATACAGGAGGAACCATCGGTTCGATCCCCGAACGGCAATGTCGGGACGTGAAAGTGGCAAAAGCAAAAAAGATCCTTTTTGAAAATTTTGCCGCTTCTGCCTCGCCGTATGCCGCACTTGCGGATTCTTTGTTTGAGGATGTGCCGCCGGAGTTTGAAACGCTCAGCGAGAATATGACGGTCGGCATATGGAATGCCTTGCTTGCGCATCTTGCGCGCTTTGATCTTTCTGCTTATTCGGGCGTGATCCTTTTGCACGGAACCGATACGCTGGCATATACCGCCGCCTTGCTCGCTCTGACACAAAGTGCATCTCCCGTTCCCATCATGCTCGTTTCGGGCAATAAACCGCCCGTGTGTGCAGACGGTAACGCAAATGCCAATTTTGCCGCCGCCGTTTCACTGATCCTGCAAGGGATCGCGCCGAACGTTTACGTTCCGTACCGCAATGCCGACGGCAAAACCTATCTGCACCTTGGCGCGACCTTGTTGCAATGCCCCGATTTTTCTGAGGATTTTCGCAATGCCGACACGGCAAAATGCTTTCTTTTGAATGAGAAAAACGAGATCGATGAAGCTGACTTTGCTCTGTGCGCTCGTTTTTCATCTCGCCGTTCTTCTGCCGTATGCCGTTTTCCCGCGTTGCAGGAAGACACGGTGCTTGCCGTCTTTCCGTACGTTGGATTGCGGTATGACCGTGTTTCTTTGGACGGCGTGCAAGGTGTTTTGCATGCCACCTATCATTCGGGTACGCTTTGTGTGAAGGACGGAGCACATTCCTTCCTCACTCTTGCAGAGCGCGCAGGGAAGCATGGTATCCCCGTTTTCCTCGCCCCCTGTTATTATGGCGACGATAAGTATTCGTCGACCGCCGAAGCCGTAGAGCAAGGCGGCGCCGTGCCCCTCGCCTTGACGGCGGAAGCGGCGTATGTCAAGCTGATCATGGCAATATCGGCAGGGATGCGCGATGACGCTCTTGTAAAATTCATGAAAACCGATCTTGTCGGTGAAGTGATCTCTTGATGCGCGCTCTCGAGCTTTCGCGGCGTGTTCGGAAACGCAAAACGCGTATCCAAGCAGAAGCCCCGACGGAAGCTTTGATCTCCTTTAGAATGAAATTTTAATATCGCACAAAAAAGGAACTGCGATCGCTGTACCTAAGCATACAGCGCGAACAGTTCCTTTTTTTGTCGAGAGAAATATATTCTTCGTGTGCGAGAACGCTTTTATTCCTTGTTCAGCGTAACGATGCCGATGCCGTCTTCGCCGATCTTGATCTCCGTACCGTAAGAAGCGGACATTTGCGCGTAACGCTCGATGATACCGCGATCGGTGCAAATTCTGGGGTTGCCCAGACGGTAACGCGGTTCGCCATATCCAAGCTCAATGGGGAGAAGCTCAAGGTGCGTCAGTTCGCCGTCTTCCATTTCAAAGTAGGGAATGACCGCTTCCATCATGCGGTGGTCGGTCAGCAGACCGACGGTATAGTTGCGCGAACGCTTGCGGTAGATCTCCGAGATGGGATCGTCCGAGGTCAAACCGTATTTTTCATACATATCTTCGGGTGCAAAGGTAACGCTTTCGTTGTGGAGCATAAAGTCACCCAGCGAATAGAAAATAGGACGGTTCTTGTAAATTTCAAGCGGACGGAGCAGGTGCGGACCGTGTCCGAGAACGGCGTGCGCCCCCATATCAATGCATCTGTGCGCAAATTCCACCAAAAAATCCGCAGGATTTTCCTTCGCATTGCCTGCAACCTCGTGACCGTGAATGCTGATGAGGATATAGTCCGCCTGCGCCTTGGCTTCAATGATGGACTTTTCAAGCCGCTTCATATCGCTCTCGTTCAGCTCAATATGGTATTTTGTTTTCTCGCCCAGACGGAAACGAATGTGTCCGCCAAGCTCCACCGTATTGTCATTTTCTTTTAAAGGTGCGTATCCTTCCGCGCGAGAGATGGCAAGGTCGGCATTGACACCGCTGCATTCTGAAATCTCGTTGATGACGTCGAATTGATCTTTCGTTACTTCCATGTAACGAATGGTACGCAATGCGTTGACACCGGGACGGCCGGGGGTGCGTCTGGATTGCTTGCCCGCCATCGCGGCAGGGTTGCAGAAAGAAGAGGTCATCGAAATGAGTGCCACCCGTCCTGTCGGTGTGTCGAGATAAGCGGGTGCCGCCGCCTCGTCCAGATTCATACCTACACCCGAATGAACGAAGTCGGTGTTCTTCAGCGCATCAAGCGTAGAGGTTAAACCGCCGTATCCCCAGTCAAAGGTATGATTGTTGGCGAAGGTCATCATGTTGAAGCCGTACTCTTGTGCGATCTTTAGCGTTCTGGGATCGGAATTGTGAAAAGAACCGCCGTTGAACTGATTGCCCCAGATGCCCTCGCGGTAGATAATGGACTCAAAGTTGAAAAAGCGCGCATCGCCTTTGCGGATGTAATCACTGACCGCACGGAATCCTTCGTATTCCGTCGAGATCAGACGCTGGATCAGCATGTCGCCCGCTGCAGTAAACTTCATTTTCGGTAATTTCATAGTAATTCTTCCTGCTTTCTTACATCAAGTTGCTATTATTATAATTCAAAATCGTGAACGTGTCAAGGACGATGCAGATTTGCTTGTTCTCGCTTTTCGTCACGGTTTCCTTTTTCATTTGCAGTAATCCATTGCGCAGAGGGCAAAGACCTTGGCGCAGTCTACAACTTCCTTTAAGGTAATACGCTCGTTTGCGGCGTGAGTGTTCGGCGGTTGCGGACCGAATACCACGCAAGGCGTGTAGGGACTGATAACGTCGCCGTCACAGCCTGCGATCCAACAGGACACGTTTCCTCTTTTCCCAAGAGCGTCGGCACATGCCTCTTGCATGATCCCGACGGCGGGATGGGAGGCGTCGGAAGCAAAGCCGCGGCTTTGATTCAGCACCTCGATCTCGGGAGGATTGTCGCGCATCCAAAGGTCGGTCATAGCCACACCCTTAACGGTTTCGCGAATCGTCTCAAGCACCTCCTCGTTCGTATATACGGAAGGGAATTGCACCACGTAGGTGACGTTCACCTCGCCAATGATGGAGTTATCCGTGCCGCCCTCAATGCTGACGGGGCAGATAGTAAACGCGCCGACTCCCATGCGGTTTAAGGTATCGGTGCCGCCCGAGCCCTTAAGACCGCCGCGGTCATGGTTAATGGACAGATCCCTCTCTAAGCGATACATCGCATCAACGACGAGCATCGCCTTTTGCAGGGCATCAGCGCTCCCCTTATTGCCTCGTCCCCAAACGGTATGGGGCTGGGGAAAGACACTGGCATACCTTAAGCAGCAATGGTTCGCCTTACCGCGCACCTTGATCTTCAGCTTGATGCTACAGGGCGTTTCGGGGCAGATCTCCATGTTGGATCCTTCGCAAACAATGCAAAAATCGGGCTTCTTCTCCATAGAACGAACCATAGCACCCGCACCGTGACGGTAGCGGTCGTCCTTGCCCGTTTCTTCTCCCACTGAACTGAGCAGTTCCACGTCACCCGAAAGGGTTACACCGCATGCTTTGAGTGCTCGCAAGACCGTCAATCCTGCGGCAATGCCCCATTTATCGTCTCCCGCGCCGCGCCCGTGGATCCACGTGCCGTCAAACTCGCCCGAGAAGGGGTCCCTCTCCCATTTCTCGTAGGGCTGTACCTTGACCGTATCGGAATGGGCGTCCATCATGAGGGTCTTGCCGCCACCCGTCCCCTTGTACGTCATGAGAACGCAGGGACGCTTTTTCTGTTCATCAAAGGCGCGCGCTTCTACCGCAAAGCCTTCCCTTTCGGCGTAAGTCTTTACGAATTGCTGCACGTTCCATTCTTCGCCTGAATAGGAGGGGATCTGTATCAGATCCGACAAAAGCTTTTGCAAGTCGGCTTTGTGCTCCTCGATCCACTCCAAGACCTGTCTTTTTTGATCCATCACAAACTCCTTTTGTGGTTGCTTCTGCGTGTATTATACTATAGGAAATTCGGAATTGCAAGTATTTTTTTGCCTTATTGTTCGTAATACACAAAAAAGTTTTTGCGCAGAAGGAAATGTGAAAACTGCACAAAAAATGGCACAAATAAACGCGATTTTGGCACGAACTTAACTGTATCGCATGGTATAATGGAAAAAATAGTATAACTTTTTTACTACTAATAAAAAGGAGAGCGGGAACGATGGAAATCAAAAAAATTGCTGTGATCGGCGGCGGACTCATGGGGCGTCAGATCGCTTTGTGCGCTTCGATTCACGGATTCGATGCAACCCTGTACGATCTCAAACCCGAGGTTTTGGAAAATGTTAAAGCATGGGAAGACGAGTACCTTGTAGGCCGTATCAAAAAAGGGCGTATGACCGAGCAGCAGGTTGCCGAGGTGCGCACGCGCTTCCATGTCGAGGCATCTCTTGAAAAAGCAGTAGAGGGTGTCGATTGTGTCATCGAATGCATCGTCGAGATCCAAGACGTGAAAGCAAATCTTTTCCGTCAGCTCAGCGATCTTGTGGGCGAGGATGTCATTCTTTGCACCAATTCGAGCTACATGGTCTCCTCACTCTTTGCAGATTGCGTCAAGAATCCCGCCCGCCTTTGCAATATGCACTTCTTCAACCCCGCTCTTGTGATGGAGTTCGTTGAAGTGGTGCAAGGACCGCATACAAGCACTGAAACCGCCGAGGCGGCGTATAACTTCTGTCTTGCCCTTGGTAAGAGCCCCATTTGGCAGAAAAAAGAGCTCCCCGGCTTTGCAGGTAACTATCTCTTCAGCGGACTCGCTGAAAGAGCAAGATATCTGGTAGAAAACGGCTATTGCACTCCGCAAGAAGTCGACATCGCCTTGGAAAAAGGCTTTGGCCACAAGATGGGCGTTTTTCGTACGGGAGACCTCACGGGCATCGATCTGACCTACACTATTATGAAAAGCACTTACGAAAAGACAGGCAAAAAGCCCGATATGTTCGATTGCTACGAGCAGATGGTCAAGGAAGGCAGGCTCGGCAGAAAGAGCGGCCACGGCTTCTACGATTACGAGGACTAAGACGGGTAAGGAGAAAGAATATGAAACAAGGACCTTTAACGGGTGTTAAGGTCGTGGAGATGGCGGTCTACGTGGCAGCCCCCTGCGCGACAAGATTGCTTGCAGACATGGGAGCAGAGGTCATCAAGGTGGAAGCACCTACGGGTGACACCTGGCGCCCTGCGGGTATAGGATACCTTCCGCGCTTCAGCAAGGACGAAAACCCCGTTTTTGATATCTATAATACAGGCAAGAAGATAGTTTCGCTCAACGTCAAGACCGCAGAAGGCAAGGAAGCCTTCTTTAAGCTTCTTGCGGAAGCGGACGTGTTCGTGACCAACCTGCGCCCTGCCGTTTTGGACCGCCTCGGGCTCTCCTATGAGGATCTCAAGGACCGTTTTCCGTCCTTGATCTACGGCGCGGTGCTGGGCTTCGGAAAGACAGGACCGGATGCCGATCTGCCCGCCTATGATACCACCGCCTTTTGGGCAAGAAGCGGCTTTTTCCGCGATATGAGTATCGTGTCGGAAAACGGAACGTATCACCCCGTTGGTGCACCATCAAGCGTTGGCGATACCGCGACAGGGTACCTTTTGATGGGGGAGATCTGCGCCGCGCTCTACCGCCGCACGCTGACGGGCAAGGGAGATTACGTTACCTCCACCCTCTATCACAACGGCGTTTTCTGCATGGGCACGATGATCACCATTGCACAAGAGCCCTTCGGCAATAAATACCCCCGCACAAGGACCGACTGCGGCTTCACGGGCGCATACGAATGCGGAGACGGAGAGTGGATCTACTTTCCCGCGGGCAGTGCCAAGGTGTTTCCGAAGCTGTTTGACATGATCGGCCGTCCCGAGCTACTCGAGGACCCCCGCTTTAATACGGGTCTTGGCAGATGGCAAAATCGCGCCGCGCTTTACGATGCCTTTGCCGAGGTCTTCCGCACCAAGCCCGCAAAATACTGGGCGGAGTACGGCCATCAGTTTGAACTTCCCGTCGTATACATGGCACATTTCAGCGACGTATCGAAGGACCCTCAGGCGTGGGAAAACGGATTTGTGGAGCACGTAGAGTTCCCGAACGGCAACGTGGACGTCATGCCCGCAAGCCCCATTGAGATGGAATCCTTCACGCCGCCGCCCACCCGTCCCGTTCCCCCCGTCGGTACGGATACCGTCGAGGTGCTTAGCTCGCTTGGGTATACCGATGAGCAGATCGACGCCATGATCAAAAGCGGCGCGGCGATCGTCGCTGAATAAGGAGAACGGCTATGGAGCAAGAGACTCCCTTATCAAAAATCAAAGTGCTTGAGCTCTCCACCTTTGTCTGCGGTCCTACCACGGCGCGTCTGCTTGCGGATATGGGTGCTGAGGTCATCAAGGTGGAAACTCTTTCGGGTGACAGCTGGCGCCGTTCGGGCATCAGCTTCCTTCCTTACCGTTTTGAAGAGAAGGAAAACCCGATCTTCGATATATATAATTCGGGTAAAAAGCATATTTCCCTCAATCTGAAAACCACCGAGGGTCTAGAGATCTTTCATCGTCTTTTGGCTGATGCGGACGTGCTCGTTACCAACGTGCGTCCTGCGTCCCTTAAGAAGCTGAGGCTCTCGTACGAAGACTTAAAGGAAAAATACCCCCGACTTATCTATGCATCGGTCACGGGCTATGGCGAAAAAGGCCCCGATGCGCAAAAGCCTGCGTTTGATACCGCTACCTTCTGGGCAAGAGGCGGATTTCTCAGGGATATGTCGGCAATGAAGGAAGACTATGAGCCCGTCCTCGCACCCATCGGTGTGGGAGATACGGCGACGGCGTATCTTTTGGTTGCCGAGATCTGTGCCTCTCTCTATCGCAGAGAGGTGACAGGGAAGGGGGACAACGTCACCTCGGGTCTTTACCACAACGCCATCTTCTGCTTGGGAACCATGCTTTTGATGGCGCAGCCGCCCTTTGGGCGCAACTATCCCTACAACCGCGTGGATA
>SVTN01000075.1 GCA_015063765.1 Oscillospiraceae bacterium
TGTTTTTGACAAGCTTGAACTGTGCCGCCTTGCTGACGCCGTAGAGAGAGAGCTCGGGATGCTCGTTATACTGGTTGACGGAGCCGAGTGTCACGATGCGTCCCCATCCCTTTTCCTTCATGGCGGGGACGTATTTCTGCATCATGAAATAGGATGCCTTAAGATTGCAATCCATCTGCTCGTCGTATTCCGCGAGGGTGAAGGCGTCCCACGCGCGCTTATACTGTATGGATGCGTTTAAAACGAGAATATCCACAGCGCCCGTTTTGTCATACAGCGCATCGATCTGCCCGACATCCAAAAGATCGGCGGTCACAGGGATGCTTCCGGGGATCTTTTCGCTAGCCGCCCTGCACTTGGCAAGATCTCTTGCGCCGTGCACGTAGACGGCAGCACCCTGCTCCGCAAGTGCCTTGGCAATAGCAAAGCCGATGCCCTGCGTCGAGCCTGTGACGAGTGCCGTTTTTCCCGTAAGATCAAACATGGGCAAGCACCTCCTTTACGGAATACTCTATATTATGCTTCATTTCAAAGCCAGAGGAGATCTGCGAGAGATATTTTGCGGGGTCCTCGGTGTTGCTCTCAAACATGCCGTAGTGGGTGGGGATACCGACACGCGGAGAGAGGATCTCGGTCAGCTTTACCGCCTCATCCGCGCTCATGTTGCCAAGCTTTCCGTTGATGCAAACAAACATGATATCAATGTTTCTCTCGGCAAGCGTTGTCAGCTTCTCGTGGTATTCGGTGTCGCCCGAAAAATAGAGGGTGACATCACCGTGCTCCACGATCACACCGACGGCAGGCACCGAATGGTCGGCAAAAACTGCGGTCAGGCGGAAACCTCCCACCTCGTACGACGCACCCTCGTCAAAGGGGAGGAAGCGTGTGACACCGCATGCGGTGAGCGTTTCCCTCGCGTGGGTGGGGGCGAGGAAAAGCATGTTTTCCTTGTGCATGAGGGGAATGGCGTCGGTATCCACGTGGTCGAGGTGGTTGTGGGTGCAGATGACAACGTCACTTGCAAGCTCCTCGGGAGAAAAGGGGGCTTTTACCATTCTTCCCCGCTTTGCCACGCGGTCAACGACGTTGGAAAGGTAGGGGTCGATGCAGATCTCGGTTTCTCCGTCGCGAAGAAGATAGCCGTTCTGCCCGATCCAACGGACGGTAAGCTCCTTCATGGTATTAGCTCCATTCACGGTCGTTTGCCCATTCCTGATCCCACTCGGTAGTGGGCTCCCACTGTCCGGGGTAATCCGCGTGAATATGCTCTGCGATCAACGCCTCGTTGAGGTTCTCGATGCCGAGTCCGGGGGTGTTCGGAACGTCGACAAAGCCGTTTTTGAAGAGGGGGTTATCAATGCCGTTTGCAAGGTCATTCCACCAAGGAATGTCAACGGAATGGAACTCGACGGCAAGGACGTTTTGCAGGGCTGCCGCCGTATGGATCGCCGCCATGCAGGCGATGGGGCTTTCCGCCATATGGATCGCCATGCCGACGCCGTGCTTTTCGCAAAGATCGCCCAGCTTCTTGGTTTCAAGCGCGCCGCCGATGGAAAGAAGATCGGGGTGGGCGATGGCGATGCCGTGCTTTTCAAGGAGAGGAAGGAAGCCGTCCGCAAGATAGATGTCCTCACCCGTGGCAAGCGGAACATTGCAGCTTTCCGCAATGCGGACGTAATGGTCGGTCAGATGCCAGGGCTGAATGTCCTCTACCCAAGCGATATTGTACTTTTCAAGACGCTTTAAGAACTTGATGCAGTCCTCCATTGAAACGTGACCGAAGTGGTCAATGGCAAGAGGCACCTCGTAGCCGACGACGTCGCGCACCTGTTTCACGTAGTCTTCCAGATAATCCATACCCTTTTCGGTGATATGGATGCCCGTCGCGTAGTGCGGAATGGTGAAGATCTCGTAATTTTTTCCTCGCATGAGAGAGCGGTCGATCGAGCCCGACTGGTGCTGTATTGCCTTGGAGGAGTATTTTTGCATGGATTCTAACATGCCGAGCGGCGCGTTTAAGCAGCCGGGCTCATCGTAAAGAAGCTCGATGCCGAGGTCCATCTTGACAACGGTAAAGCCCATATCCATGCGCTTTTTGATGGCGTAGCCCATGTCGGTGCCCGTGTGCTTGCCGTCGACGTCGGTGTCGCCGTACACTCTTACCTTATCACGGAATTTTCCGCCCAGCATTTGCCAAAGCGGCACGCCCCACGCCTTGCCTGCGAGGTCCCAAAGGGCGATCTCGATGCCCGAGACACCGCCCCCCTGACGGGAGGGACCGCCAAACTGCTTGATGCGGCGGAAGAGCTTGTCCACGTTGCAGGGATTCTCCCCCACAAGGCGGGACTTTAACATAAGAGCGTAGGTGGCGCTCGATGCGTCGCGCACCTCGCCGTAGCCGACAAGTCCTTGGTTGGTATAGATCTTGATGAGCGGACAGTGCTTGGGTGCGCCGTTGATGTTGGCGACACGGATGTCCGTGATTTTCAGCTCGGAGGGATTTGAGCAAACGTTCACGTTTTCCGCGATCATCTCGTTGATATTCATATTTTTCTCCTTTACTTAAAGGTTTTACATTACCATTATAACAGGTATATGCTTTTTTGGCAAGGAGAGATATCGCTCTTTTTTATCCACTTTACGGTACTCTTAAGCGAGCTTTGCACAGGAAAAGGAAGAGGCAATATCCTTCCCTTCGGTCGGATATTGCCTCTTTTCATCGTTTATGACAGCCTTAATCCCAATTCCTTCAGTATTCTGTCCGCTTCGTAAATATCGTTTGACGTAAACATACGGCAACCAAGCTCTACGTACTTTTTATAAGTATCCATATGATCCGGGACACAAACACAGGGTAGAATTCCGTGCTTTTTGCAATATTCAAAATTTTCCGGGAAATCAAGGGGAGAAAGTCCCTTTTCGTTTGGATACAGGCAACACCAGCTATAAAGCTCCTCTTGTTTTACGGTGGCGGTATCCTTTGTTCTCTGACAACCGTATATTCCTTGTCCGTGTATGGGAAAAGCAGAGCCGTATTTGCCGTAAACGTACTCCAGCACTCTGTCACTAAAGGAATTTATCATTGAGCGTTCCTCGAAACTGTGCTTGCGTATCGTATCGATCAGTCTGTCAGCGCAAAGAAAGGCAAAGTCGTCTCCAACCTCGTGAGGAAAATCCTTAAGCTCCCAATTGACGAGCATATCGCTGTTTTTGACAAGCGATATAAACTCTTCCACGGTAGGGACGGGCGTGTTTATAAAGTCAGGCGAAAACCAAGAGCCCGCGTCAAGCGTTCTGATCTCGTCAAGAGAGGTTTGATCTGTGAATCCGTTGGCACCCGTGGTTCTTACAAGACTTCTGTCGTGAATCAATACCAAATGACCGTCACTTGTCATGTGTACGTCCGTTTCGATCATATCCACGCCAAAGCGCAAGGCACTTTCAAAGGCAGGCATTGTGTTTTCGGGAAAGCATTTTCTGTCGCCTCTGTGCGCTGCTAAAATAATTCTCGATCCGTCCATTTATAAATCCTCTTTGAAAAACGCATTTGTATATGCGTAATTTCCTTTAGGATCTTTGACGGTAATTCTGAAATAACGGTAGTCAAAGTCCAAAGCAAAAGCTGCCTCTTTCAGCATCTCGCCGCTTTTGGAATGAAGGTACTTTGTTCTTCTGCCATCCGTCGTCAAGCAGATCGAGGACACGTCCGAGCATTGTATAAACAGGGTGTTATTCTCGATATAAACATCGTGAAAGGCGGGGCCTGTCGAGGCGTAAAAGTCGCCATGAAAAAGAGCCTGCATTACAGAATCCTGATCCAATTTCTCAGCCATGATCATAACGAAACCGCCGAAGGAATCATCGATACCGGGCCTATTGTGGTTGTCGTCAGCCGCTACCGCAAAAATTTTATTTCCTTTTCTGAGAATACCGTCATATACGTGAGGAGCCGAGGACTGGAAGCCTAATTTTTCGGTGCCGTAATTGAATATTTCGATGGCGTGCATTCCTTCGTACTTCATGTATTGCTCGTAGTCTTCCAGCGACCAAGCGGGGTGATTGTAGGTGATAAAAAAGCCTTTTTCACGCGCTTCGCTTATCATTTTGTTGATACATTCCGGCGTGTACTCTCTTACGAACGGGCTTGTTTCCTCGTCAAACGCAACGAGATCTCTGTACTTTTTTGCGTTTCCGATGTATGCGTATTCTTCGTTCCAGCAGGGCTGAATTGTACCGCCAACAAAGCACAAGTGGCACTTTTTCTCGTTCGGAATTCCGGGATATCTGTTGCTTCCGTTGAACTGCGCCTCAAACCCCGGCAAGGCAAGAAAGCTTTCGTCGGAAAGCTCACCGTGGGGAATCAGCAGATCGTGGTCGGTATACGCTACGACGGAATAGCCGTGAGATTGATACAGCTCCTTGACTTCTTCCGGAGAAAGCACACCGTCGCTGATATTTGTGTGTGCGTGAAGATTGGCTTTGTATACGTTGGTTCCATGCGGTAATAAATATTTTTTCACGATAGTCTTTCCCTTCTGTTAATATTCTAGGCAACGCTTAAGCCTCATAAGCGTCAATCTGTTTCTCACCATCGGAGAATAGTCTAGCAGCTTTTCTGATACAGCGTCGTCAAGACCGATCTCCGACAGGCGCGATTTTACTCCGAATTTGAAATATACGCTTCTTAAAAACGCAATTTCCGGGAGCTGTTCTATTTCCTCGCAGATCTCTTTCCAGCGAGATTTGATCATTAGCGCGGTAACGTTTTTGGCGGCATCGCACTCGTTCTCTTTTGCAATTTCCTCCGCGGCACGCTCTCCAAATACATCAACCATGGTTTGTTTATGGAATTCCGTGTAATCAGAGAAAGAAAGTTCGGATGCCCTTGCAAGTCTTTTGTATTCTTCTGTTGCTAAGAGCGTTCCTACCCCCACCTTTTCGCCGTGGAGCGCATCTGAGGATATATCAAGCCCGACGGGCGACATTTCTATAAGATGCGAGATATGATGCTCTGCACCCGATGCGGGACGGGAGTTTCCCATCATTTGCATGGCAAGTCCCGAAAGAAGCAAGCCGTACATCAGCGTTTCGTATGCCTGCGGCTCCCCTTCTATAATGCCGTCAACCGATTTCAAGACCGATTTTGTTGCCTCAAACGTAATTTGAGCTATCCTCTCGCAATAAAACTCATTTGTGAGAATATGAGCAATTTTCCAATCGGTGAGCGCGATATATTTTCCTATCATATCGCCAAAGCCGGAACGCGTCAGTCGGATCGGCGCCTTCATAAAAACATCCGTGTCGGCAATCACGATCTTGGGTGCAACGGCGGTTAACGTTTTTTTACAGCCGTGCCAGGTCATCGCCGCAACCGACGAGCAAAAGCCGTCTACACTTGCCGCTGTAGGGCAGGAAACAAATTCCGTTTTTCTTGTATAAGCGCAATATCGCGTGATGTCGTGCACCGTTCCCGAACCGATGGCGATGAGCACCTCAGCGCAGGACGGCAATTTTTCCATCAAAAGAGATACGCCGTGCTCGTTTGCGTGAAGATCGGTCGGATCAAGAATGATATCAAGGTCAACGCTCGGATGTCTGTCTGCGGTAGCCGCGTATGTGTTTTTGTCGTATACCGCAACGGTATATCCTTGTATTCCGTATTTTGCCAGATAATCCCCAAGATGTTTTAAGCAACCGCCCTCTACAATTGCAAACTGGGTTTCCATTCGGTGCTCCTTGCCGCACCCGCACATTCCGTTATATTGTAAGCTGTCGATGATCATTCGCGCTCTCCTTGTCCGTAATACGCGTTCGCGCCGTGCTTTCTGAAATAATGCTTGTCTGCCAATTCCTGTTGAAAGTGAGCTTCACTGTTCAGAGTCAGCGTGTGCCAAGCCATCATGGCGACCTCCTCCAAAACGATTGCGTGCTTTACCGCATCGTAAGCGTCCTTTCCCCAAGTGAATGGCCCGTGCGAATGGACGATGACGCCGGGGATGGCAACAGGGTCAAGCGCCTGAAATCTCTCAACAATGACGGTTCCCGTTTCTTTTTCGTAATCGCCCGCAATCTCGTCGGCAGTCATTTTTCTTGTGCAGGGAACGTCACCGTAAAAGGTATCGGCGTGCGTTGTACCTAACATCGGTATCTCTTTCCCTGCCTGTGCAAAAATCGTTGCCCATCTCGAATGTGTATGCACAACGGCTTTTATATCCGTAAAGCTTTTATATAACTCTAAGTGCGTGTCAAGATCGGAGGAGGGCCTCAAGTGTCCTTCTATCACTTTTCCGTCAAGGTCGGTGATGACGATATCATTGGCGGTCATCGCGTCGTAATCAACGCCCGAGGGCTTGATCGCGATAAGTCCGCTCTCTCTGTCCATTTCGGATACGTTTCCCCACGTAAGAGTAATCAAATTATTCTGTTTGAGCAAAAGATTGGCACGGTACACTCTTTCCTTCAGGTTTTGGGTTCTTGATTGCATTTTCGTTTCCTTCCGTTGACAAAGTATGTTTTATATGTTACAATGATAGCACCATGCGCGTTTTTGCGCAATAGGTAGCGCAAAAACAGGAAAACGAGCAAAAAACGCGCATTTGAATTTTTGGGGGAAGCTTTTAATATGGGAATATCAGAGAGGCAAAATGAAATTTTAAAAATTATAAAAGAGCATACATACGTCAGTGTCAACGAGCTTTCGAGGATGACTTTTACCTCGCCGTCCAGCATTCGCAGAGATTTAACCCGCCTTGAAAATCTCGGTCTTGTAAATCGCTCCTACGGCGGAGCATCCCTGCCCGAGATCAACGGTCGGGTAGCGGGCTTTTACAATCGTTCTACGAAAAACGTAAAAGAAAAGCGTTTGATTGCGGGAAAGGCGTCTGCTCTGCTAAAAAACGGTCAGAGCATTTTGCTCGACAGCTCAACCACGGCAAGCTTTATGCTTCCGTACATTGCAAAAATGGATTCCGCGGTCGTTTTTACGAACAATCTGGAAATTGCCGTCAGCGCGATCAAGCAGGGGATCCGTACGCACTGCATCGGGGGTGCTTCGATCGGCGGCTCGGTATCCCTCGGCGGCTCGCAGACGTATAAAGCGCTTGCGGATATCAGTGTGGATATGATGTTCTTTTCTTCTCAATCCTTGAGCATGGACGGCATGATCACCGATTCCACCGAAGAAGAAAACTACGTGCGCAGCGTTATGCTCGAACGCGCAGACAAGACGGTGTTTTTATGCGACAGCACGAAATTCAATACGAGGTCGCTATATACTTTAACTTCACTTGACTGTGTTGATTATGCGGTATTTGACAGAGATTTCGAAGGTCTTGTGACCAAAGCAACGCTACTATAAAGTAAAAAGAGGCAATATCCTCCCGTGCGGTCGGATATTGCCTCTTTTTATTTTGCGTCCATCTGACTGAGCATATTCTCAATGAAAATCCCGTAGCCGTGGGTAGGGTCATTGATCATCACATGAGTGACAGCACCGATCAGCTTGCCGTCCTGGATAATGGGAGAGCCCGACATTCCCTGCACGATGCCGCCCGTTTTTTGGAGCAGGCGAGGGTCTGTTACCTTAACGGTAAAGGATTTGTTGGGACTTTTGCCGTGGATCTCGGTGATCTCGATCTCGTAGTCGATGGGTGTGTCGCCGTCCAGCATGGTGCGAAGGATGGCTTTGCCCGTTTTTACGGCAGAACGGGTGGCGATGGGAATGGCTTTTTCCTGTTGCGGGGCTGCGAAAACGCCAAACACGCCGCAATCGGTGTTTTTGAGAAGCACTCCCGTTTTGCCCGTTTTGAGATACCCCTTCACCTCCCCGGGCTTTCCCTTGCTTCCTGCGACGATGTCGGTGACGACGGCATCGGTGACGACGCCGCGTTCAAGGGGGAGGAGCGTTCCGCTTTCCCCGTCGCAAACACCGTGTCCGAGCGCGCCGAACTCGCCCGTTTCGGGGTTGATAAAGCTGACCGTGCCGATGCCCGTTGCGCTGTCCTTCACCCACATACCCGTTTTATATTTTCCGTCCGCGGTATCTAAAACGGGGGTCAAGGCGGTCGTATTCTCTGACGTGCCGCGGCGATAGCGGATGGTGAGCGGCTTTCCCCCACTGTTCTCTACCGCCGTTTTCAAATCGGTGACCGTTTTCACGGGAGAATCGTTCACGCTTAAGATGAGGTCCTTGGGCGCGAGGCCTGCCAGAACGGCGGGGGAGATGTTCTTGCCGTCACAGGCGACCTCTGCCGTACCGACCACGCAAACGCCGTCGCCA
>SVTN01000076.1 GCA_015063765.1 Oscillospiraceae bacterium
CCGCAAAGCGGATGAGGGTTCGGTCGTCCGCCGCAGAGCAACCGCCGCTTGTGAGCGGGTGGCAAGGCGAGACGCCTTCGAGCGTAGCGAGAGCCTCCCGACCACTACCATAATATCTGCTGATGAAGGCTTTATAAAAAAGTGCCCCCAAAGCTCAAAAGACTTGGGGGCTGTAGTTTTTTATCATTCAAAAAGTGCTTTTTCAAGCTCCGCAGTAGGCTGCTCTCCGTACTCCGAAAGCCCAAACGCCTCGGCAAAACGGATCTTTCTTCCCTTCTCTTCTCCGTATTTTTGGATCAGCTCCGCACGGAAGCGTGCTGCCGTTTTAGCGAAGCGCACCGCATAACCGTGCTGTTGTGCCACCACATTTTCGTCGGTGGTGTCCTCTGTGATCTCCATGCCCCAAAGCACAGCGTGCTTCTCTTCATCGGTCACGGGAAGCTTCATTTCGTGGGTATACGGAAGCCATTCATAGACCTGGCTTTTGTTGAGATGGGCAACATGCATTTTGTCTTCAAACGCTTCGTCGATACCCACAACGTAGCGCATACGGAAGGGGGGCTCGGAAAAATGGTCCTCATAAAAGAGAATGACGGGCATTTTTCGCATGGCGGGCACATCGGGGCAGGCATGTGGGACGGTGAGAAGATAGGATGCGTCCTGTACAAGAAGTGCCGCCGCCCTGTGGTCTGCGTGATAGTCGTTGGTTCTGTGCGTGATGATCACGTCGGGAGAGAATTCTCTGATATAGCGCATCAAACGATGTCGGGTCGCAAGATCGGCGACGAGCACACAGTCATCCTGGTCCTCCCAGATATCGTAGCGAATGCCGAGATATTCGGCGACCGCCGCGCTTTCCTTCGCACGTGTGGCAACCGTTTCCTCTTTTGAGAGCAGGTGATGACCGCCGCAACCGTTGGTGAGACTCAAAAATCGCACCTCGTGCCCTGCTTTTTTCCATTTGACAGTCATACCGCCCACGCGGAATTCGTTATCGTCCTGGTGTGCGCCGATAGCTAAAATTTTCATAAGCGTGTCCCTTTGGCGTCTTATTTGAAGTTATATTTCCTGATGGCATCGCCGAGCATGCGGATGCCTTCAAGGTTGATTTCGCGGTATTCCTCGGTGGAAGGATTCCACATGGAGGTCATCACGCCGCGGAAGCCCGCCTTGGGCCATTCTGTCATGGCGTAGTCCACAAGATCGTCTGCGTTGTGGGGGTGGCGATAGAAGTTCGAGCAGTTGAGAATGGTATCGTAGCCGTCAAGCGCAACCTGCTTTGCCATCTTGTAAAAGCGGATGTAATAGGGATCATCTCTCTCAAGGATTTCCATACCTTGCCCTGCGTAGTGACCGTTGACATAATAATACTGATAATAATCCTCGCGCGAGTCGGTGCGTGTCCAATGCTCGGGCTTGATGCCGTGATAGTGCGAGATACCGATAATGAGATCATCGGGTGAGATGTACTTTTTAAACTCATCATAGTTTTTGGCGCAAGCGGAGTACCAGATCATGGGCGTTTTGCCGCCGTCACGCACGCAATCCGCCATGTACTGCAGATCGTCATAAAACGCTTTTCCTTGGCGGTAATTGACATGCAGGCGTGTGGAAAGATGCAACGGATCCTCCTCATCCATGCCGATATGGAAATACGGAGCATCCGCAAAAAGACGACACAGCTCGTCGATCAACTCGCGGCAGACACGATAATATTCTCTGCTGGAACGGATCTTGGCATATTCACCCAACCACCAGTCGTGACAAGCGGAAAAATTCAGTTTTGGGCACATGGTGATGCCCGCTGCCTTGAAGCGCGCGATCTCGCGGCGCAGTCTTTGCCTTGTCCACGCATTTTCTACTGCAAGCTCGGGGTGGCTTCCGTAGCAAAGTGCCTCGTGGACATCGACAAACACGGTATTGAGCCCTGCCCCTACGGCTTCCTCAAACATAGCGTCCCAAACCGATTCGTCAAAGAACATTTCGGTCTTATCCTTGAAAGCCGAGCTCCATTTGACACCAAGATGAAATAATGCGCCTTTGATCTTTTCCATTTTATTTCTCCTTTTGGGGGATTTGACTTGCATTTTCTTTGCTTTTATTGTAAAATGTTTTTATAGATCGCGCAACAACTATATTGATTTAAATTTGCACTATATTGATATTTCCGGAGGCGGCATGAATCTTACCTACGAGCATCATTTTGATATTCGAAAAAACACCCGATCTCCTTTCAAGCACGCAAGGACTTATGGAGAGACCTCAGATGTATACAATTGGCACAAAAACATTGAGATCCTTTTGATCACGGGCGGCGAAGGAGTCGTGCGCTACGGAGCAAACGAGCTGCCCGCACACATGGGCGATCTTTTTGTGATCAATCGGGATGCCTTTCATCAGGTAAAGAGTGATACGGGAATTGATTTCAGCTATATGATCATCGACGAAACTTTTTGCAACGAAAACGGAATCTCAACAGAGGACTTCCTTTTTGAGCAAAGGTTTCGCGATTCCGTGTCCCAGTCGCTCTATCTCGCGGCAGCTGAAAAAATAGACGCCCTCTCCGTTGCCTCTACGCCCATTGCAATCGCACACACGCGTGCTGCGGTTCTTCTTTTTCTCATTCATCTTTGCGAGGAGCACGCCGAAAGCAGAGCTTCGAAATCAAAGGAAAATGCTATCGGCGAGGAATACGTCAAAAAGACCGTTTCTTTTCTCGACGAGCATTTTGCGGAGGCGCACACACTTTCCTCCCTCTCTGCACTTTTGGGGATCACACCGCACCATCTTGCTCGTGTTTTTAAGCAATACACGGGAGAAACCGTCTTTTCCCACATGAATCGTCTAAGGTGTCGACACGCAAAAAGTGCCCTTCTTGACGGAGCAACCGTGACCGAGGCTGCTTTTCTTTCCGGCTTTGCTTCTCTCCCCTATTTTTCCCGCACCTACAAAAGAATTTTCGGTGAGACACCTTCGCAAGTAAAAAAGACGTAACGCATGCGTTACGTCTTTTTCGTTTTATTATTTAAAATTGTGCTTCTTCAGAGCTTCGCCGAAGAGGCGGATGCCGTCGATACAGCAATCGCGATACTGCTCCACCGTGGGTTTCCACATAGAAGTCATGACACCGTGCAAGCGCTCCTCGGGCCACTCGGTCATGGCATACTCCACGAGGTCGGATGCGTTGTGGGGATGCTCGTAGTAGTTGGAGCAGTTGAGGATGGTATCATAGCCGTCCAGCGCCGTCTGCTTCGCCATGGTATAGAAGCGAATATAGAAGGGGTCATCTCTCTCGAGGATCTCCATATTCTGTCCAACGTAGGGACCGTTCACGTAGTAGTATTTATAGTAGTCCTCGCGCGAGTCGGTGCGGATCCAATGCTCGGGCTTGACACCGTGGTAGTGGGAGATGCCGAGAATGATATCGTCGGGCTCAATGTACTTTTTGAAGTCCTCGTATTGCTTAATCAGAGCAGAATACCAAACGATAGGGGTCTTTCCGCCGTCGCGCACGCAATCGCAAAGGAACTGCATATCGTCAAAGTAAAGCTTGCCCTGACGGTAGTTTACATGCTGGCGACCGCCGAGGTGGGTGTAATCCTCCTCGTCCATACCGATGTTAAAATACTTGGCATCGGGGAAAAGGTTGCACATTTCCTCGATCAGCTCACGGCAAACGCGATAATATTCTTTGCTGGAACGAATCTTGGCATACTCTCCCAACCACCAGTCGTGGCAGGCGGAAAAGTTGAGCTTCGGGGTAAGGGTAATGCCCGCCGCCTTGAAGCGTGCGATCTCGCGGCGCATTCTCTGCTTGGTCCACGCATCCTCTACGGCAAGCTCGGGATGGGTGCTGTAACGGAGCGCCTCGTGAATGTCCACGAATACCGTGTTGAGTCCTGCCTTTACGGCTTCCTCAAACATATCGTTCCAAAGCGATTCGTCAAACCACATTTTGGTGTTATTTCTTGATCTCGATTCCCATTTCACACCGAGGTGAAAAAGAGCGCCCTTGATTCTTTCCATTTTTATACTCCTTTGCTTTTTCGGCGTTTCCGCCATCTTTATTTTAAAGCACCGACGAAGGCAATACAATAACAAATTTGCTTCAAAAAGGGATAATTTTGACATTTGAAAAAGCAGAGCGTAAATACGCTCTGCTTTTTGCTTAAAACCTGCCGGGCGTGAGGTACTGCGCAAAGGTGTTCGCGTAATACATGGTTCTCTCTCGGCGTTCTCCAAAATCGGAGTAATTAAACTTAAGACGGTCTTCTGCCAGCTCCTCTAACGCATCCGCCTCCCCCTTCAAATAGCATTCGATGCGGTAGGCAGCAGTATCGATACGGGCGGTGATGGCGCCGTAGCGCGCGTCGACGGTTTCAAGACCGAAGGGCTTGTTGTAATAGAGCCATGCTTCTCTGTGTGCGCGGCGGAGTGCCTCACAGCGTGCGCCCATGAGGCGGCAGTCGTCAAGAAGCGCTTTGAGGGCTTCCCTGTCACCTGCGTCGTACGCCGCCTTCAAGCGCACGCCAAAGTCTGCCTTGAGGGCAAGAAAGGCGGCGGCATGGCGGAAGACGTTAAAGGCGGGAGCGAAGAGCGGAGAGTTGCCCTTTTTATCCTTGTATTTTCGGGCGATCGCACCGTAGTGTGCGCGTCCGTCGACGTCCTGCATGTGCCAGTCGAGAAGTCCGATCAGGGGATCGTTATATAAAAGGGCGGGACCTGCGATCTCACGGGCATCTGCCTTGTGCGGCTGGTCGATCTCCTCCATATCCCAAAGGTCGCGCGCATCCTCGCCGCAGATAAAGGCAAAGCGGCGGCGGACGGCTTCTTCATCGTATGCTCCCGTATAATCCATTTCGGCAAACATCTGACAGCCTGCAAGCGCGGTCACGCGGAAGGAGAGGCAAACATCGTGCCAAGTGGTCGCAAAAACCTCCTTGATGCCGTGGTTGCGGCAGGCGGTGAGGGCTTGCTCGGTGTTTTTGATGCTGAGGGAGTAATAGGTCGCGGCACCCACCCATGTCCAGATACCGCCTGCAAAAATAATCTTGTTATCCCCGATCTCGCGGTGCTTTTTGATCATACCGTCGTACATCTCGTAGCTACCGTTATTATAGTCCCAATAGCAAAGAGTGACATCCTTCGGCACGCGTCCCTTGATATGCTCGCTGAAGACAACGTTCGGGTTATAATATCCGCCCGCAGGGTCTGCCGTGCTGAAGAACATATCGCTGAAGATGATGGGGTCGAGCCCACGCTCACGGGTCATATCGACCACGCGGTTCAGATGCTCGCAATAAATATCGATCTGCTCACGGTAGCCGTGCTTTTTGAAGTATGCACCTCTGCCGAGTCCGCCCGCTTCGTCAAAGCCGATGATCAGGCGTTTTGTCGTGAAGCACTCGGTGACGGTGGCAAGCATGCGGGAGATGAGATCGTAGGTGCTCTCTTCACCGACGAGAAGGACTGCCCCTTGATCTCTGTACTTTGCACCGCTCTCGCCCGAAAGAAAGCGCTCCATGTGACCGAGGCACTGAATGGCGGGGACGAGCTCAATGCCGAGGGATAAGGCATATGCGTCAAGCTCTTTCAGCTCCGCCTTTGTATATCTACCGCGCATATGACCGAAATAGGGCTCGTTTTCGATCTCGTACATATCCTCCATATAGAGCCAAAAGGTGTTCATGCCCATGAGGGCGATCTTTCTCATGATCTCCTTGATGACGGAGGGACGCATGACGGCATTGCGCGAAACGTCAAGATAATACCCGTTTTTCTCAAACGAGGGTGTTTCCTTTTTATGAAAAGAGGTCTTCCCTTCCTTAATTGCTTCAAAAAGAATTCCGAGCGCGCGATGAAAGCGGGAAAGACCGCCGCCATAGGTGATCGTGGCATGTTCCCCGTCCAGCGCGACGGTGAGAGCATCTGCGTCAGAGTGCTCTACCCGAACGGTGAGCACCTCGTTTTCTTCTGTAACAGCAATTCCAAGATCAGCGCTGAGAAGCGCAAGACTTTCCTTCTCGCGCGAAGCATCAATAAAACGCACCTTCATAAGATTTTCCCTTTCTTCTTTGGGTTCTACGCTTTCATTATTGCAGACGCGGCGGCACTTGTCAAGCATTTTTTGCAAAAAAAATATTTCGTAGCACGAAGTGTTGACTTTTGGACAAATGCGTGATATAATGCGGGCAGATGACCAATCGCTCTCATGCGGTTGCGACAAAAGGAGAAGGCACAATGCAGAACATCAAGATCGACTTAAACGCGCGCGGCGGAAAGATCAAATACCAAAATGCCGTCAACAACGGACCCGTTGCCCCCGGGGGCGGTGTGCGTAAAACGCCCTCCAATTTCGACCTTTTCAAGGAGGCGGAGATCTCCTTCGCGCGAACGCATGACGCGAGCTTCTTTACCGGCTACGGCGGAGAATTTACGGTAGACGTTCACCGTATTTTCCGCGATTTTAATGCAGACGAAAACGACCCTGCGTCCTATATTTTTGCACCAACCGACAAATACATCGGCAATATGATCGCGGCAGGCGTCAAGCCCTTTTACCGTCTTGGTGCTTCCATTGAGCACGGATATAAGTTTGGCACGCTTCCGCCCAAGGACAACCTGAAGTGGGCGCGCATCTGTGAGCATATCATCCGCCACTACAACGAGGGATGGGCGGACGGATTCCACTACGATATTGAATATTGGGAAATTTGGAACGAGCCCGACACGGGATATAAGCAGCACAACAGCCCCACTTGGGGAGGCACGATGGACGAGTTTTTCGAATTCTTCGAAACGGCGCTTTATTACTTGAAGGAAAAGTTCCCTCACCTCAAGATTGGCGGTCCCGCGCTCTGCTCGGTGACCGACAGCCGCGATATCATGGAGGATATGTTTAGCTATCTCACCCGTGACGGCAAGCGTGCGCCCCTTGACTTTTTCTCTTGGCATATGTACGGTCTTGACGTGACCGAATTCGACCGTAAAATTAAGCTTGTCAGAGATTTCCTTGACAGCTACGGCTATACAGAATGTGAGAGCATTCTCAACGAATGGAACTACGTTCTTGGATGGACGGGCGACGAATGGACTTACTCCCTCAAAAAGTGCCAGGAGCTCAAGGGTGCTTCCTTCGTGGCGGGTGCAATGTGCGTATCGCAGGCGCTTGGACTTGATATGCTGATGTATTACGACGCGCGCCCCGGCACAGGCATGAACGGCATTTTCGAGCGCGGCACGTACAATCCCTTGAAGTCTTATTTTGATTACGTCATCTTCCGTGATCTTTTAAAGCTCGGCACCTACGTGCCCACCCCCTATATGGACGACAAGATCTACACCTGCTGTGCAACCGACGGAAAGAATTATGGAATGATGCTGACCTACTTTGATCCCGAGGACGGCGCCGAGGACAGAACGCTCTCGCTTGAGTTCAAGAAGCCTGCAGGCGCATGCAAGGTGGAATATTATCTGATCGACGACACGCACGACCACGAGCTTGTGCGTGAGGAATACTTCACCGCTGACACCTTCAAGGTATATATGAAGGTCAGCAACTACGCGGTTTACGACATCAAAATCACAAAAATGTAATCATTTCTTTACAAAGGAGAGGTCCTATGATTATCGCAACGCTTCCTCGCTTTCACGACGACAAAAGCGAGTACAATCCGTGGCGCAACAGCGTTGCGGGCTCCTTCGGTACGGGTAGAGAAATTTCGCTGGAACACGGCTTTGAGCTGATCACCGTTTACCCGCCAAATTGCGCGGAAGCATGCAAGATGTGCGACGGTCTTCTCTTGCCGGGAAGCTGTCAGGACATTCTTTCCACCTATTGGGGAGAGGACACCTTCGTGCGCGACTATATTTACGACGAATACAAGCACGACGCGATGGCAATTGAGCATTTCGTCAAGGCGGGAAAGCCTATTTTCGGTGTGTGCGGCGGTTTGCAGGCACTCAACGTGTATTTCGGCGGTTCACTCAAGCACGTAATTACCAACGAGAACATCCTTGACCACCGCGACGAGGACGAAAAGCACGAGATCGAGATCAAAGAAGGCTCGATGCTCCACGATGCGTTTGGCACGACGAGCGCGCGCGTCAATTCGATGCACGGCTGGGTCATTGACCGTCTTGCCCCCACCCTCACCGTGACCGAATTGACGCGCGCGCTCGTCGT
>SVTN01000077.1 GCA_015063765.1 Oscillospiraceae bacterium
GTGTCCCATCTTACCGAAGACGCGGCCGTCGGGCGAGGTGATACCCTCAATGGCGGCAACCGAGTCGTTGGGGTTGAAGTGGATATCGTAGCTGGGCGCACCCTCCATGTCTACGTACTGGGTGGCGATCTGACCGTTTTCAGCCAGCTTCTTTACCCATTCGTCGGAGCAAAGGAATTTACCCTCACCATGCGAGATCGGTACAGAGTAGACCTTGCCGACCTCGGCTTCCGCAAGCCAAGGCGAGAGGTTGGATGCCACGCGAACTCTGACGATACGCGACTGGTGGCGACCGATGGTGTTGAAGGTCAGGGTGGGGCAATCGGCATCGGTGTCGACGATCTTACCGAAGGGAACAAGTCCGAGCTTGATGAGTGCCTGGAAGCCGTTGCAGATACCTGCCATCAGACCGCCGCGGACGTCAAGCATATCGGTGACGGCATCCTTGACCGCCGCAGAGCGGAAGAATGCGGTAATAAACTTACCCGATCCGTCGGGCTCGTCACCGCCCGAGAAGCCGCCGGGCACGAAGATCATCTGTGCGTCCTTGACCGCCGATGCAAAATTCTCGACCGAGCGGGCGATGCCCTCCTTGGTCTTGTTGTTGAGCACCATGATGCGAGGCTCAGCACCTGCGTCACGCATGACCTTGGCAGAGTCGTATTCGCAGTTGGTGCCGGGGAATACGGGGATGAGGACGGTGGGCTTCGCGCACTTCACAAGGGGTGCCTTCGCCTTCACACCTGCGGTGTAGGAGTATGCGGGGATCTCTCTTGCCTTCTGCTCAATGTTGCAGCGGAAAATGGGCTCAAGCTTACCCTCGTAAATGGCAAGCGCCTCAGAGAGGGAAACTGCCTCATCGGCATAGCGGAGCTCTTCTGCATTGGTGGTCGTACCGAGAAGGAGCGCGCCGTCGGGAGCAGTCGCATCCGTCATTTCCATGATGAACGCACCGTAATTGTAGCCAAAGAGGTTGGATACGGGAAGGGTGGGGGCGTAGGTGAAGCCGATGTCGTTACCGAAGGACATCTTCATGACCGCCTCGGCAATACCGCCGTAGGTGGGGGTATAGATGGCGGCAACCTTGCCTGCACGGCAGAGAGAGGTGACCACGTCAAAGTTCTTTAACAGAGAGTCTGCCTTGGGAAGACCGTCTACGCCGTATTCGGGAGCGAGGAAGTAAACGTTGTGACCTGCCTTTTTGAATTCGCCCGTCACAAGCTCGGATGCCTTTGCCGTGGTGATGGCGAAGGAAACGAGCGTGGGGGGAACGTTCAAATGCTCGAAGGAGCCCGACATGGAGTCCTTGCCGCCGATGGATGCAATGCCAAGCTCCATCTGTGCGCGGAATGCGCCGAGAAGAGCAGCTAAGGGCTTGCCCCAGCGAGATGCATCCTTCATAGGCTTTTCAAAATATTCTTGGAAGGTGAGATAGGTATCGGTGAAATCCGCACCCGAAGCGATCAGCTTGGTGACCGACTCTACGACGGCGAGATATGCGCCGTGATAGGGAGATGCCTCGGTCACGTAGGGGTTGTAGCCGTACGCCATGACCGAGCAGTCCTCGGTGTGTCCCTTTTCCACCGAAACGAGGTTTGCCATAGCCTGTGCAGGGGTGATCTGATTTTTACCGCCGAAGGGCATAAGGACGGTGCCTGCACCGATGGTGGAGTCAAATCTCTCGGAAAGACCTCTCTTCGAGCAGACGTTGAGATCGCCCGCCAGAGCGCGCATACCCTCCGCAAAGGAAGAAACGAGGGGCTTGCCGTAGGGGCGCGCGTGTGCCGTCTGAATATTGATGTGCTTTTCCGCACCGTTGGAGTTGAGGAACGCGCGGGAGATATCCACGATCTTCTTGCCGTTCCAAACCATCGAAAGACGGGGCTCAGCCGTTACGGTTGCAACCACGGTCGCTTCAAGGTTCTCTTCGTCGGCAAGTTCGAGGAAGCGTGCCACGTTTTCCTTCTCGACCACAACAGCCATACGCTCTTGGGATTCGGAGATGGCAAGCTCGGTGCCGTCAAGACCGTCGTACTTACGGGGCACGGCATTCAGGTCGATGTGAAGACCGTCGGCAAGCTCACCGATGGCAACGGAAACACCGCCCGCACCGAAGTCGTTACAGCGCTTGATCATGCGGCAGGCTTCGCCGTTGCGGAAAAGACGCTGCAGCTTTCTTTCCTCGGGCGCGTTACCCTTTTGCACCTCAGCACCGCAGCTCTCCAGAGAGGAGAGGGTATGCGATTTGGAGGAGCCGGTCGCACCGCCGCAGCCGTCGCGTCCCGTGCGTCCGCCAAGAAGGATGACGACGTCGCCGGGCAGGGGGCACTCGCGGCGCACATGACTTTCGGGGGTCGCCGCAACGACAGCGCCGATCTCCATACGCTTTGCAGCATAGCCGGGATGGTAGAGCTCATCGACAAGACCCGTCGCAAGACCGATCTGATTGCCGTAGGAGGAATAGCCTGCGGCGGCGGTCGTGACGAGCTTTCTTTGAGGAAGCTTTCCCTCAAGCGTATCGGAAACGGGTCTTGTCGGGTCAGCCGCACCCGTCACGCGCATTGCGGCGTAGACGTAGGAGCGTCCCGACAGAGGGTCACGGATGGCACCGCCGATACAGGTAGCGGCACCGCCAAAGGGCTCAATCTCGGTCGGATGGTTGTGCGTTTCGTTCTTAAAGAGGAGAAGCCAAGGCTCTTCCTTGCCGTCTACCGTGACGTGGATCTTAACGGTGCAGGCGTTGATCTCCTCGCTCTCGTCGATGCGGGGAAGCTTGCCCTCGGCTTTGAGTGCACGGGTGGCAAGAGTCGCAACGTCCATCAGGTTGATAGGCTTGGTTCTTCCAAGCTTTTCGCGGGTCGCGAGATATTCGCGCCAGGTCGCTTCGGTCACAGGATCGTCAAAGCGTACCTTGTCGATGGTGGTGAGGAAGGTGGTGTGACGGCAGTGGTCGGACCAATAGGTGTCGATCATGCGGATCTCGGTGATGGTGGGGTCGCGCTTCTCCTCGTCACGGAAATAGCCCTGCAAGAAGAGGGCATCCTCAAGGTCCATAGCAAGACCCTTTGCCTTGACAAAATCGGCAAGGGCGTCGCGGTCCAGCGCGATAAAGCCGTCAAGCGTTTCCACCTCGGTGGGAATGGGGTAGTCGGTGGCGAGCGTTTCGAAGGTATCGAGGGTGGCTTCGCGCGATTCAACGGGGTTGATGACGTACTTCTTGATCTTCTCCACGTCATCGGGGGTGATGTCACCCTCCAGCAGATAGACGCGCGCAGTGCGCACGGTGGGACGCTCGCCGCAGGAGATGATCTGAATACACTGTGCGGCAGAGTCTGCGCGCTGGTCAAACTGACCGGGGAGATATTCGACCGCAAAGACGGCGGCAAAGTTGCCCTTAGGAAGCTCCTCGGTGACGATGTCGAGCTGAGGCTCGGAGAGAACGGTGCCCGTGATGGCGCGGAAAAGCTCCTCGCTTACATTCTCAACGTCGTAGCGGTTGAGAAGGCGGACGCCGCGAAGCCCCTTGATATCAAGAAGCAGGGAAAGGTCGGAATAAATGCCAGCCGCCTCATTGGCAAGCTCGGGCTTTTTTTCTACGTAGATGCGATAAACCATATGTAAACTCCTTTTTACCTTTTGCCTTACTTTTTCGCCGCAAGCGCCTTAGCGCCGATGTCGTGGCGGTAGAAGCCGTTTTCAAACTTGACCTTTGCCGTCATCTCGTATGCGGCGGCGATCGCCTCTTCCAGCGTATCCTTCACAGCGGTCACACCGAGAACGCGTCCGCCTGCGCTGAGCAGTGTTCCGTCCTCTGCCTTCTTTGCGCCTGCGACGTAGATGAAGGACTCCTTCTCGTCGGGGGGCAGGATCATGGGAAATCCGCTTTCATACTTTACGGGATAGCCCTTCGATGCCACGATCACACAGCAAGCAGAGCCGTCGCGGAAGCGAACGTCGACATCAGCGAGCGTTCCGTTTGCCACCGCCTGCATGACGGTGAGAAGATCGCTCTCCAAGAGGGGAAGCACGACCTGCGTTTCGGGGTCGCCAAAGCGGCAGTTGTACTCAATGACCTTCGGTCCGTTCGGGGTCAGCATAAGACCGAAGTAAAGGCAGCCGCGGAAGGTTCTGCCCTCGGCGTTCATTGCCGCCACGGTGGGAAGAAAGATCTTTTCCATGCACTCGTCGGCAATCGCCTTGGTATAGTAGGGGTTGGGGGCTACCGTGCCCATGCCGCCCGTGTTCAGACCCTCGTCGCCGTCGTGCGCACGCTTGTGGTCCATGGAGGAAACCATGGGGATGAGCGTCTTACCGTCGGTGAAGGCAAGGACGGAAACCTCGGGACCCGTCAAAAATTCTTCAATCACGATGCGGTTGCCCGATGCGCCGAAGACCTTATCCTCCATAATGGAGCGAACGGCATCGGTCGCTTCCTTACGCGACATTGCGATGATAACGCCCTTGCCGAGCGCAAGACCGTCTGCCTTGATGACGGTGGGAATGGGGGCACTTTCAAGATAGGTAAGTGCATCCTCTGCCGATTCAAAGACCTCGTAGGTGGCGGTGGGGATGCCGTATTTCTTCATAAGGTTCTTGGAGAAGACCTTGCTTCCCTCAATAATGGCGGCGTTTGCCTTCGGACCGAAGGCGGGGATCCCGGCTTCCTCCAAAGCGTCCACCATGCCGAGAACGAGCGGATCGTCGGGAGCGACCACCGCAAAATCAATGGCGTTCTCCTTGGCGAACTTTACCGCGCCCTCAATATCCTTCGCCCCAATGGCGACGCAGGTGGCATCAGCGGCAATGCCGCCGTTGCCGGGCAGAGCAAAGATCTCGCTGACATTTGGGTTTTCCTTGATCTTTTTGATGATGGCGTGCTCTCTGCCGCCGCCACCGATAACCATAATCTTCATCATGTAGCGTTTCCTTTACAAATTTTCGATTGCAAGCAGGTCGTGAGAAACCAGCTCGACTGCGGCGGGAAGGATCTTCCACTCCGCCTCCTCCATCACGCGGCGCTGGAGCGTTTCGGGGGTATCGCCGGGAAGGATGTCAACAGCCTTTTGCAGAATGATCTCGCCGCCGTCGGGGATCTCGTTGACGAAATGCACGGTAGCACCCGTCACCTTAACGCCGTAGGCGAGTGCCGCCTCATGCACGTGAAGCCCGTAAAAGCCCTTTCCGCAGAAGGAGGGAATGAGGGCGGGGTGTACATTTAAGATGCGGCGGGGGAAGCGAGCGGTGAAGTCCTCGGAGAGAATACTCATAAAGCCCGCAAGCACGATCAGCTCCGCGCCTGCCTTTTCGATCTCGGCGAGAATGCCCGCTTCAAACGCCTCTTGAGAGCCGCCGAGCAGCTTTTTCGAAACGACGGCGGTGGGAATGCCTGCGTTTTCGGCACGTGTCAGGGCATAGGCATCGGGGTTGCCCGAAATGACCACGGCGATCTCGCCGTGCTCTATGATGCCTGCTTTTTGTGCGTCGATGAGTGCCTGTAGATTGGTGCCGCCACCCGAAACGAGGACGGCGATCTTGATCTTTTTCATCGCGCCACCCTTAAAGGAGCGTAACGCGCTCGCCGTTTTTAGACTCGACGATCTTACCGATCACGTAGGCGTCATCGCCCGATGCGCGCAGGGAAGCGAGGGCTGTGTCAACATCCTCTTCGGCAACTACGACGCACATACCGACACCCATGTTGAAGGTGTTGTACATATCTCTTTCGGGAATGTTGCCCGTCTTTGCGATCAGGTCGAAGATGGGAAGCACGCGAACGTCGCTCTTCTTGATCTCGACGGCAAGACCGTCGGGAATGGATCTCGGCATGTTTTCATAGAAGCCGCCGCCCGTGATGTGGGTGATGCCCGAAACCTTGACCTTTTCAAGAAGGGCAAGGATGCTCTTGACGTAGATGCGGGTGGGCGTCAAAAGCGTTTCGCCCAGCGATTTACCGCCAAGCTCTGCACGGGGAGAATGCAGGTCTGCGTTGTCGATATCGAATACCTTGCGAACGAGCGAGAAGCCGTTGGAATGCACACCCGTCGAGGGGAGCGCGATCATCACGTCGCCCGCCTTCATCTGCTTGTTGTCGATGACAGCGTCACGGTCGACAACACCGACGGAAAAGCCTGCAAGGTCGTATTCGTCCTCGGGCATGAGGCCGGGATGCTCGGCAGTTTCGCCGCCGATGAGAGCGCAGCCGGACTGTACACAGCCCTCAGCAACGCCCGAAACGATGGCGGCGATCTTCTCGGGAACGTTCTTGCCACATGCGATGTAATCAAGGAAGAAGAGAGGTGCGGCACCCGAGCAGATGATATCGTTGACACACATGGCAACGCAGTCGATGCCGACGGTGTCGTGCTTGTCCATCAGAAACGCCAGCTTGATCTTGGTGCCGACACCGTCGGTACCGCTGACGAGGATGGGGTTCTTGTATTTTGCGGTGTCGAGAGAGAAAAGACCGCCGAAGCCGCCGATATCGGAGGCGACGCCTGCCGTCATCGTGCGCTTGATGGATGCTTTCATCAGTTCAACGGAACGATAGCCTGCGGTGATATCAACGCCCGCAGCCGCGTAGCTTTCGGATTTGGAAATGTCGGACATGTCGGTTCTCCTTTTATATTAGTGGTGGAAGAGGCGGAGGCCGGTGAATGCCATCACCATGCCGTACTTGTTCGCAGCGTCAATGCTGAGCTGGTCGCGAATAGAGCCGCCGGGCTCTGCAACGTAGGAAACGCCGCTTCTCTTGCCGCGTTCAATGCTGTCGTCAAAGGGGAAGAAGGCATCCGAGCCGAGGGCAACGCCCGAAAGGGTGTCAAGGTAAGCTCTTTGCTCCTCAGCCGTGAAGGGCTCGGGACGCTCGGTAAAATATTTCTGCCATACGCCCTCAGCGCAAACGTCCTCTTCGTTCTTGTTGATGTAGCCGTCGATGACGTTATCTCTGTCGGGGCGACCCATTTCGGGACGGAAGGGAAGGGAGAGCACCTTGTCGTGCTGACGAAGCTGCCAGGTGTCTGCCTTGCCGCCTGCCAAACGGGTGCAATGGATACGGGATTGCTGACCTGCGCCGACACCGATCGCCTGACCGTCAACGGCGTAGCAGACCGAGTTCGACTGGGTGTATTTGAGGGTGATGAGAGAAACGATCAGATCGCGCTTTGCCGTGTCGGGAAGGTCCTTGTTCTCGGTCACGATGTTCGAGATCATCGCTTCGTCGATCACGACCTCGTTTCTGCCCTGCTCAAAGGTGATGCCGTAGACCTGCTTATGCTCAATGGGCTCGGGAACGTAGGAGGGATCGATCTTAACGACGTTGTATGCACCCTTTCTCTTCGCCTTGAGGATCTCAAGTGCCTTGGGAGAATATCCGGGAGCGATCACACCGTCCGAAACCTCACGCTCAATGAGGCGTGCGGTCACCTCGTCGCACTCATCCGAGAGGGCGATCCAGTCACCGAAGGAGCAAAGACGGTCGGTACCGCGCGCACGCGCATAAGCGCAAGCGAGGGGGGATTCGTCAAGACCCTCAATATCGTCAACGAAGCAAGCGCGCTTCAGCTTTTCGGGAAGGGGAATGCCGACAGCCGCCGAGGTGGGGCTGACGTGCTTGAAGGAGGTTGCCGCGGGAAGACCGATGGCGGCCTTCAGCTCCTTAACGAGCTGCCAAGCGTTCAGCGCATCAAGAAAATTGATGTAGCCGGGGCGTCCGTTCAGCACCTCAATGGGAAGGTCGGCGCCGTTTGCCATAAAGATACGGGAGGGCTTTTGGTTGGGGTTGCAGCCGTATTTGAGTTCGAGTTCGTTCATGATCTATATCTCCTTACTTCGTATACTTGTTGATCAGGCGCTCGGCGGCGAGGGTGCCGTTTTCCGCGTCGTAGTAGCGAACGACGAGCGAGATCTTGTTGTCCTCGTCAAGGCTTTCCCAGATCTCCTTCGTAAACGCGTCGATATCGTCGCTCATGAAAACACGCTCGGGCTCACCCGTAAAGGTGGGCAGGGGATTGCCGTCGCCCATATAGGTGTGGATAAAGTGACCGAGACCTGCGATGGGAGCGTAGTCGTAGGTGAAGCGGTTGCATGCGCTTCCCTCGGGGTCGGCGCTTTTGAGAATGCTCATTTCATAGGTGAATGCGCCG
>SVTN01000078.1 GCA_015063765.1 Oscillospiraceae bacterium
CCGCGGATTTATTTTTCCCGGCTCCGAGATCTACGGCGGCCTTGCAAACTCTTTGGACGATGGTCCTCTCGGCGTTGAATTCAAGAACAACGTCAAGCGTGCTTGGTGGAAGAAATTTGTGCAGGAGTCCCGTTACAACGTAGGTCTTGACAGCGCAATCATCATGAATCCCCAGGCGTGGGTCGCATCGGGTCACGTCGGCGGATTTTCCGATCCTCTCATGGACTGCAAGGGCTGCCATGCGCGTCACCGTGCAGATAAGCTGATCGAGGAATACGCCTTTGAGCACGGCACGAACGATAACCCCGCAGGCTGGTCCTTTGAGGAGATGGCGGCGTTTATCGCAGAGAAGGGAATCGTCTGCCCCGATTGCGGCGGTAAGGATTTCACCGACATCAAGAAGTTCAATCTGATGTTCAAGACCTTTATCGGCGTTACCGAGGATTCGACGAATACCGTATATCTGCGCCCCGAAACGGCACAGGGTATTTTCGTGAATTTCCCCGCTGTACAGCGTTCTACCCGTAAGAAGCTCCCCTTTGGTGTATGCCAGATCGGTAAGTCCTTCCGTAATGAGATCACCCCCGGTAACTTCACCTTCCGTACCCGTGAGTTCGAGCAGATGGAGCTTGAGTTCTTCTGCAAGCCCGGCACCGACCTTGAGTGGTTCGCTTATTGGAAGGATTATTGCCACAAGTGGCTGCTTGACCTCGGCATGAAGGACGAAAACCTCCGCCTGCGCGACCACGATCCCGAGGAGCTCTCCTTCTATTCCAAGGCAACCACCGACTTTGAGTTCCTCTTCCCGTTCGGATGGGGTGAGCTTTGGGGTATTGCCGACAGAACCGACTATGACCTTGGTCAGCACGAAAAGCATTCGGGCAAGGATATGCAGTATTTCGATCCCGAGACCAACGAGCACTATACTCCCTATGTTGTCGAGCCTTCCTTGGGCGCAGACCGCGTAGCGCTTGCCTTCCTCGTGGATGCTTATGATGAAGAGGTGCTGGATGCCGAAAAGAACGACGTCCGCGTTGTCCTTCACCTGCATCCCGCTCTCGCTCCCTACAAGGCGGCTATTCTCCCGCTTTCCAAGAAGCTTGGTGACAAGGCAGGCGAGATCTACGATGAGCTTTCCAAGTATTTCCCCGTGGATTACGACGAAACCGGCTCTATCGGTAAGAGATACCGCCGCGAGGACGAGATCGGTACGCCCTTCTGCATCACCGTAGACTTTGCGACCGTTGGCGACGACAACACCCCCGCCGACAACTGCGTTACCGTTCGTGACCGCGATACCATGGAGCAGGTTCGTATCCCTGTTTCCGAGGTGCGCAAATATATCGAAGAGCGCATTGCGTTCTGATAAAAACAAAAATGAAGGAGCAGTCCGCGTGACCGCTCCTTTTTCTTTTTGAAATGACTTGACATTCTCTATAAATAATAGTAAAATAATATAGATATTATTATGAAGGAGACGTCATGGGACACCTTTTATCCTATCTGAAAAAGTATAAAAAGGAAACGGTCATCGCCCCCCTCTTCAAAATGCTTGAGGCGTGCTTCGATCTGCTGGTTCCGCTTATCGTTGCGGATATTGTAGACAATGGCATCGGACGGGGGGAGAACGGATATATTCTTCGCCGCTTTGCGCTTCTTGTCGGCATGGCGATCCTTGGACTTTCCTGCACAGTGGTTGCACAGTATTTTTCCGCCCGTGCCGCAATCGGCACAGCGACGGGCTTGCGCCATAACCTGCTTGCCAAGATCGGTGTCCTCAGCTTTACCGAGCTTGACACCATCGGCACATCCACGCTCGTGACGCGTATGACGAGTGACGTGACGCAGGTGCAAAACGGCATCAATCTCTTTTTGCGCCTCTTTTTGCGCAGTCCCTTTATCGTTTTTGGCGCTATGGTCATGGCGTTTATCATTGATGCTAAGATCGCTTTGATCTTTGTCGGCGTGATCCTCGTTCTCTTTTTGATCGTATTCGGGATGATGGCAGTCACCAAGCCGCGTTATAAGCGGGTACAAAATGCCCTTGACGCCGTGACGGGCGAGGTGCGCGAAAATCTCGGCGGTGTGCGTGTGATCCGTGCATTTGGCAGAGAGGAGATGCAAAGGGAAGAGTTCTGCGAGGCAAACAGCCGTCTTTACCGTGCGCAAATGAAGGTGGGACGCTTGGCTTCGCTTTTGAATCCCCTCACCTATCTTGTCATCAATACGGCAATCATCCTGATTCTCTGGCTTGGCTCTGCAAGGGTAGAGGGCGGCGTGCTTTTGTCGGGCGACATTATCGCCTTGATCAACTACGTTTCTCAGATCCTCGTTGAGCTTGTAAAGCTTGCCAATACCGTGATCACGCTTGGCAAGGCGTCGGCGAGCATTTCCCGTATTGAAGAGGTGCTCGCAACCGAAAGCAGCATCCGTTTCGGTACAGAGAGTGCTGACCGAGAGGGAAGCGAGGCTCTGCGCTTTGAAAACGTTTCTCTCCGCTATCACGGCGCGGGAGATGAATCTCTTTCGAACATTAGCTTTTCCGTTTTGCGCGGCGAAACGGTTGGTATCATCGGCGGTACGGGAAGCGGAAAGAGCTCTCTCGTGCATCTCATTCCGCGCTTTTACGATGCGACGGCAGGGGAAGTTTTCCTTATGGGAAAGCCTATTCGGGCTCTTTCAAGAGAGGCGATCCTTTCTTCCGTTGCGATCGTTGACCAGCGTCCCCGTCTGTTCTCGGGTACCATCCGCGAAAATCTCCTTTGGGGAAAAGAAACCGCAACCGACGAGGAGCTGTGGCAGGCACTTGAGATCGCACAGGCAGCAGATTTTGTGAGAGAAAAGCCCGAAGGGCTGAATGCTCGCGTTTCTGCAGGCGGCAGTAATTTTTCGGGCGGACAAAGACAGCGCTTGACCATTGCACGCGCCGTTGTTTCCCAAGCGGACATACTCATTCTTGACGATAGCATGTCGGCACTCGACTTTGCGACCGATGCGGCTTTGCGCCGTGCGCTCCGCACGCTGCCTTCTCATATGACGGTGTTTATCGTCAGCCAGCGTACAGGCTCGATTGCTTATGCCGATCGCATCCTCGTGCTTGAGGACGGCGAGCTTGTCGGGAACGGTAAACACGACGAGCTTTTAACCTCTTCTCCCGTTTATCGCGAGATCTACGAAAGCCAGTTCAAAAAGGAGGGAGAGGCATGAAAAAGAAAACCTTTCGCCGCATTCTTTCCTTGACGAAGCCATATGGCGGACTTGTGCTTTGCAATCTCCTGTGTGCCGCCATCACGGTAGCGGCGGGTCTTTTGATCCCTATTTTCTGCGGTAACGCCATTGATGCCATGATCGGTGCGGGAAGAGTAGAGCTCCCCACCGTTCTTCGTGCAATCACGTGGATCGCTTTTGTGACGCTCATCAGTGCTGTGGCGCAAAAGCTGATGGCACTTTCCGGAAACCGCATCACCTATTCCGTCTGTCGCAATCTGCGCGACCGTATCAGCGAAAAAATGCACAAGCTGCCCGTCGCCTACTCCGACACCCATTCGGTGGGCGATACGGTCAGCCGTACCGTTTCGGATGTGGATACCTTTGCGGACGGCTTGCTTATGGGCTTTACTCAGCTCTTCAGCGCTTGCCTTACCATCGGTGCAGTGCTTGGGGTCATGCTTTATTTAAACCCCGTCATTGCACTCGTGGTTATCGTTTTGACGCCGATGTCCATCCTTGTTGCACGCTTTATTGCTACCCGTACTCACCGTCATTTCGTTGCGCAAGCAAAGGTGCGCGGGGAAGAAACGGGGCTTGTGAGCGAGATGATCGAGGGTGCGCGCGTGATCAAGGCGTTTGGACACGAGGAAGAAAGCCTTGCTGCTTTTGACGAAGTAAACGGACGCCTCGCTGACGCATCCATGAAGGCGACCTTCTTTTCAAGTCTTGTCAATCCCTCGACCCGTGTTGTCAATAACCTCGTATATGCCGCCGTTGCACTCATCTGTGCGCTTTATGCGGGAAACGGCGGAATCTCCATCGGTGAGCTTAGCGTCTTTTTAAGCTATGCTTCCCAATATGCAAAGCCCTTTAATGAGATCAGCAGCGTGATTACGGAATTGCAGAACGCCTTTGCCTGTGCTTCGCGTGCCTTTGAGTTTCTCGACGCAGAGGAGGAGGTGGCGGATCCCGAAAACGCTTCCGCTCCTGAAAAGCGCGGCGAGGTGGTTCTCAAAAACGTTTCCTTCCGCTATACCCCCGAGCGTCCCTTGATTGAGGATTTGAGTCTTACGGTTTCCCCCGGGCAGAGAATTGCCATCGTCGGTCCTACAGGATGCGGAAAGACCACTCTGATCAATCTGCTGATGCGTTTTTATGACGTGACGGGCGGAAGCATCTCCGTTGACGGCGTTGACATCCGCGATATGAACCGACACGAGCTCCGCTCTCGCTACGGAATGGTGCTCCAGGACACGTGGCTAAAGGAAGGAACCGTCCGCGATAATATTGCGTACGGCAAACCCGATGCTACCGAGGAGGAGATCATTGCCGCCGCAAAGCGCGCGCATGCCCACTCCTTTATCCGCAGGCTCCCCAAAGGATATGATACCAAGGTCGTAGAAAACGGAAGTAATTTTTCGGCAGGACAGCGACAGCTTTTGTGCATTGCGAGAGCAATGCTGGCATTGGCGCCCATGCTGATCTTGGACGAGGCAACCTCCTCGATCGATACGCGCACCGAGCTTAAGATCCAGGATGCCTTCAACACCATGATGCAGGGGCGCACCTCCTTTATCGTTGCGCACCGCCTTTCCACCGTCAAGGAAGCAGATCTTATCCTTGTCATGAAGGACGGTCATGTGATCGAAAAGGGCAATCATGAGGAACTGTTAAAAGAAAACGGCTTTTACGCTATGCTGTATAACAGCCAATTCTCAGCAGTATAAGCCTTGCATTTTTTGTCGTTTTTTCTCGGCTTTTTGTGCGTATTCTATTGACTTTATGCATATTAATTGATAAAATATTATTATATTTGAATAATCACCGAGTTCGAAAGGAACCCTACCATGCCCATTACCGAATTGCTTGAAAAAAATTCGTCGCTTTACCCGGACGACGTTGCTCTCGTGGAGATCAACCCCGGCGTTGACGATCACAAGGGACATACCTGGCGTGAATTTGCTCTGATCCAATCCACGGGCAACAGCTATCGCCGCGAAATGACCTGGCGTGAGTTTGATATTAAAGCCAACCGATTTGCCAACCTCCTTCTTTCCCGCGGTGTGACGCGCGGTATGAAGGTCTCCATCCTTCTTATGAACGGCATCGAGTGGCTTCCCATCTATTTCGGCATTCTCAAGGCGGGCGCCATTGCCGTACCTCTCAACTACCGTTATACGGCGGAGGAGATCAGATACTGCCTTGAAAAATCCGATTCCGAGATCTTAGTCTTCGGTCCCGAGTTTGTTGGACGTGTGGAGGAGATCGTCTCCCGCATGCCGAAGATCAAAATGTGGATCTACGACGGACGCGACTGTCCCTATTTTGCGGAAAGCTATGAAAAGATCTCTTCCCCTATGGCAGGCGTCAAGCCCGATGTCACCCTCTCCGAGGAGGACGATGCGGCGATCTATTTCTCCAGCGGTACGACCGGCTTTCCCAAGGCGATCCTGCATGCGCACGCCAGCCTTACCCATTCGGCAAAGGTGGAGCAGGCACATCACGGGCAGACCAAAAACGACGTTTTTCTTTGCATTCCGCCTCTGTATCATACGGGTGCTAAGATGCACTGGTTCGGTAGCCTTGCGTCGGGCGGACGTGCTGTGCTGTTAAAGGGTACAACACCTGAGCTTATCATGCAGACCGCGTCGGACGAGAAATGCTCCATCGTATGGCTTCTCGTGCCGTGGGCACAGGATATTCTTGACGCGATCGACCGCGGTGAGATCAATCTTTCCGAGCTCGATCTTTCGGCATGGCGCCTAATGCACATCGGCGCACAGCCTGTACCTCCCAGCCTGATCAAGCGCTGGAAAAAGATCTTCCCCAAGCATGACTACGACACCAACTACGGTCTTAGTGAGTCCATCGGTCCCGGCTGTGTGCATCTCGGTGTAGAAAACATCGATCACGTCGGTGCGATCGGTAAGGCAGGCTACGGCTGGCAGTTAAAGATCGTGGACGAACAAAAGCAAGAGGTCAAGAGAGGGGAAGTCGGTGAGCTTGCTGTCTTTGGCCCCGGCGTTATGAAGTGCTATTACAAGGATGAAGCGGCAACCGCAGAGGTCCTTTCCGACGGATGGCTCTTTACGGGCGATATGGCAGAGGAGGACGCAGAGGGCTTCATTTGGCTAGTCGACCGCAAGAAGGACGTCATTATTACAGGCGGTGAAAACCTTTATCCCGTACAGATCGAGAATTTCTTGCGCAAGAACGACAAGATCAAGGACGCCGCTGTAATCGGTCTTCCCGACAGCCGTCTGGGTGAGATCGCCGCCGCCATCATTGAGCTCAAGGAGGGCGAAGAGATGACGGAGGAGGAATTGCTCCTCTTCTGCGCGGAGCTTCCGCGTTATAAGCGTCCCCGTAAGGTCATTTTCGCCGACATTCCGAGAAACCCCACCGGTAAGATCGAGAAGCCGGTTCTTCGCCGCCGTTATGGCGCAGGCAACCTGATTGCCGAAGAAAACGAAATCAAACGATAAAGGAAGCATACATATGAAAAAGCTGTTGCTTGGAAACGCCGCCGTTGCACGCGGTGCCTATGAAGCAGGTGTTAAGGTCGTCTCCTCTTATCCCGGAACGCCCAGCACCGAAATTACCGAAAATATGGTGCAATATGAGGATCTGCACGTTGAGTGGGCTCCCAATGAAAAGGTTGCGGCAGAGGTTGCCATCGGTGCCTCCATCCGCGGTGCCCGCGCTATGTCCTGCATGAAGCACGTCGGACTTAACGTCATGGCTGACCCCATTTTTACCGTTAGCTATATCGGTGCTACGGGCGGTCTTGTTTTCTGCGTTGCAGATGACCCCGGCATGCACTCCTCTCAGAACGAGCAGGATTCCCGTCACTATGCCAAGGCGGCAAAGATCCCCATGCTTGAGCCGAGCGATTCGGCAGAGTGCAAGGAATTTACCAAAATGGCGTTTGCACTGAGCGAGGAGTACGATACTCCCGTCTTTATCCGTCTTTCTACCCGCGTTTCGCACTCGCAGTCGCTGGTGGAGCTTTGCGATAAGGAAGAAGTGGAGCTGAAGCCCTACGAAAAGAACATTCCCAAGCACGTCATGATGCCCGCTATGGCAAAGGGCAGACACGTTGTGGTAGAGGAGAGAACCAAAAAGCTTTTGGCGCTTGCCGAAACCGATACCTTCAACAAGGTTGAGAACAACGGCAGCCGCATCGGTGTGATCACCTCGGGTGTTTCCTATGAATACGCAAAGGAAGCTCTCGGTGATACTGTGAACTATCTCAAGCTTGGCATGGTCTATCCGCTTCCCGAAAAGATGATCCTTGATTTTGCAAAGGATGTCGATACCCTTTGGTGCATTGAGGAGCTTGACCCTGTATTCGAGGAGCATATCCGTGCCCTCGGCATTGACGTGAAGGGCAAGGAGCATTTCTCCCTTCTCGGTGAGTATTCGCAGAACATGATCCGTGAAGCGGTGCTTGGCGTGACCCTTCCTTCCATTGCTCCCGCAAACATTCCCGCACGTCCTCCCGTGATGTGTGCCGGCTGTCCCCACAGAGGCACATTTTATGTGCTCAAGAAGCTTGGCGTCACCGTTTCGGGCGATATCGGCTGTTATACCCTCGGTGCTGTTGCGCCTTTGCAGGCTGTTGATACCACTATTTGTATGGGTGCATCGGTCAGTGCCGCTCACGGTATGAGCAAGGCGGGCGGGGAAGAGACCAACAAAAAGCTCGTTTCCGTCATCGGTGACTCTACCTTTATGCATTCGGGTATCACGGGTCTGATCGACATTGTGTATAACAAG
>SVTN01000079.1 GCA_015063765.1 Oscillospiraceae bacterium
ACTGCCAAGGAAAAGGGGCTTGATGTCAACCTCCAGACGCTGACGCTCAAGTACAGCGGCAGATACATCGCCGAGAATGAGCACGGCTACGGTATTCTTAAGGTCATCACCGATAAGAAGCACAAGAACATCGTCGGTCTTCATATGATCGGCTCTTACGCCTCCGAGATCATCTACGGTGCCGCTATGATGGTGGAAACCGAGATGCGTGTGGAAGACGTCCAGAAGATGGTGTTCCCTCACCCCACGGTATGCGAGGTCATCCGTGAAGCAATGTTTGAGTAAATAAATTAAAGGAGATAGAAAAATGCCGAAAAGTCAATACGTCGATCCCGCGAAAGCCTTTGACGCAGGCTACATCCACTTTGAAGACATCCCCGTATGTCAGTACAACAAGACGCTCAAGGAAGAGCTGAAGATCTACTCCAAGGAAGACATGCTCCGCATCTATCGCGACATGGCAATCATCCGCGAGTTTGAAACCATGCTCAACGAGGTCAAGACCAAGAGCTGCTATAACGGCGTTGAATACAACAACCCCGGCCCTGCTCACCTTTCCATCGGTCAGGAGGCTTCCGCCGTCGGTGAGGCGTATGCGCTTGATATCAACGACCTTTCCTTCGGTTCTCACCGTAGCCATGGCGAGATCCTTGCAAAGGGTCTTTCCTCTATCCACAAGCTCGACGATAAGGAGCTTTACGACATCATGAAGGAGTTCCTTGACGGTACTGTCCTCTCGGTTGTCGAAAAGCATATGAACGCAGGCGGCAACGTGAAGGAGCTTGCCATCAACTTCCTTCTCTACGGTGCACTTGCTGAGATCTTTGCACGCAAGACCGGCTTCAACCGCGGTCTTGGCGGATCGATGCACGCCTTCTTCATCCCCTTCGGTCTGATGCCCAATAACGCGATCGTGGGCGCTTCCGCTCCCATCGCACTCGGTGCCGCCCTCTACAAGCGCTCCAACCACAAGCCCGGTATCGTCATCTCCAACTGCGGTGACGGTGCAACCGGTCGTGGCCCTGTGCTTGAGGCACTCAACTTTGCTTCCATGGACCAGATCACCAAGCTTTGGGGTATGGACGGCAAGTTTGAGGACGGCGGTATGCCTATCCTCTTCAACGTATTCAACAACCATTACGGTATGGGCGGTCAGACCCGCGGTGAAACCATGGGTTATGACATGGTCGCTCGCCTCGGTGCAGGCTTTAACCCGAACCAGATGCATGCTGAGCGTGTCAACGGCTACGATCCTCTTGCAGTCATCGACGCCGTTACCCGCAAGAAGAAGCTCCTGCTCGAAGGCAAGGGTCCCGCACTTCTTGACGTCGTGACCTACCGTGTTTCGGGTCACTCCCCCTCCGACTCCTCTACCTACCGTACGGCAGAAGAGATCGAGGCTTGGAAGGCAGCAGATCCTATCCTCGCATTCAAGGCAAAGCTGATCCTCGGCGGCGTTGCTACCGAGAACGATTTTGCAAAGATCCACGAGGATATCACGGCTCGCATGACCGAGGTCATGAAGCTCGCCATCAACGACGAGATCTCCCCCAGAATGGATCTCAACAAAGAGCCCGACGCCATCTCCTCCATCATGTTCTCCAACCAGAGCGTCAAGAGCATGGATCCTGCGCGTGAGCCCGATGTGCTGATGCCCAAGGAAGAGTGCCCCCGTGTGAAGGAGATCAAGGGTAAGATCCGTACTGCAAAGGACGAAAACGGCAAGCCCGTTTCCAAGATGAAGATGTACAACGTCTGTGACGGTCTTTTTGAGCCCATCATCGACAAGTTCTACGAGGACCCCACCCTCATCGCTTACGGTGAAGATAACCGTGACTGGGGCGGCGCATTCGGTGTTTATAAGAAGATGACCGAAGCCATCCCCTACCACCGCTTCTTCAACTCTCCCATTTCCGAGTCCGCCATCGTCGGCTCGGCAGTCGGCTACGCAATGTGCGGTGGCCGCGCGATCGTTGAGCTCATGTACGCTGACTTTATCGGCTGTGCAGGCGACGAGATCTTTAACCAGATGGCAAAGTGGCAGGCAATGTCCGCAGGTATCCTTAAGATGCCTATCGTCCTCCGTGTTTCCGTCGGCTCCAAGTACGGCGCACAGCACTCTCAGGACTGGACGGCACTCTGCTCTCATATCCCCGGTCTGAAAGTCGTATTCCCCTCCACGCCTACTGATGCGAAGGGTCTTATGACCACCGCACTCAACGGCACCGACCCTGTCGTCTTCTTCGAGTCGCAGAGAGTCTACGGCTTCGGTGAAGAGTTCCGCAAGGACGGCGTTCCCGAGGGTCACTTTGAGATCCCCTTCGGCGAGCCCGATATCAAGCGCGAGGGTAAGGATGTGACCATCGTTACTGTTGGTGCAGTTCTTTACCGTGCCATGGAGGCAGCAAAGATCCTCGAAGAGAAGTACGGCATCTCCGCTGAGATCATCGATACCCGCTCCATCGTTCCCTTCAACTATGAAAAGGTTGTTGCATCGGTCAAGAAGACGGGTAAGGTGCTCTTCGTTGGCGACGCTTGCGAGCGTGGCTCCGTCATGCGTGACATGGCATCCAACATCACCGAAATGGCATTTGATTACCTCGACGGACCTCCCGTTGTCGTTGGTTCCCGCAACTGGATCACCCCTGCATTCGAGCTTGAAAAGAGCTTCTTCCCGCAGGCAAGCTGGATCATCGACGCGATTGCCGAGAAGATCATGCCCATTCCCGGCTACGTGCCCGAAACCAACTTCACCGATCTTGAAAAGATCGAGCGCAGCAAGAAGGGCGTTTGATCCTAATCTGAAAAGGATTTGGGGCATGCGAAAGCATGCCCCTTTTTTAAGCCATGAAGTATCTTCGCTTAACAACGACCGACCCCTACTACAATCTCGCGGTGGAAGAATATCTCCTTCGTCATACGCAGGATGATATTTTTATGCTCTGGCAGAATGAAAAAACGGTCGTCATCGGTAAAAATCAAAACGCATACGCGGAAGTCGATCTTGATGCAGCCCGAGATCTCGGTATCCGTATCGCACGCCGTATTTCGGGCGGCGGCGCCGTCTACCACGATATGGGCAACGTGAATTATACCTTTATCACGTCAAGTGAAAAGGCGACGGCGCTCGATTATGCCTACTTTACGCGTCCCATTCTTGATGCGCTCGCCTCCTTGGGTGTGAATGCTGAGCTTTCGGGCAGGAACGACCTTGAGTGCGCAGGGAAAAAGTTTTCAGGCAACGCCCAATATACGGGCGACGGCAGAATTTTGCATCACGGCACGCTTTTGTTTAATACCGATGCGGAGATGATGTCGCGCGTTTTGCGCGTGGATAAAGAAAAGCTTTCCTTTCGCGCTGTGAAATCACATAAGGCGAGGGTCGGCAACCTTGCCCCGCTTCTTTCGGGCATCACGGTCGGGGATTTTATCGACCGCATCGAAGCGCATGTCTTGACGGCAACCGATGCCGAGCGTATGGATATCCCCGAAAACAAAGACATTGAAGCACTGCGCGCGCGCAATGCGTCGGATGAGTGGATCTTCTCTCGAAAACGCTATCTCATGCGTTACTCGGTGCAAAGAAGGAAAAAATACCCCTTCGGTATCGTCTCTCTGGATCTTTCTCTTGCGGGAGATGTGATCGAAGAGGTTGTCATCAGCGGTGATTTCTTCGGCACGCGCCCGATCTCGGTGCTTGAAGATGCTCTTCACGGACAAAGCCTTACAGCACTTCCCGATATCGACCCTTCTCCCTATATCGCAGGCATGACAATGGAAGAGCTTGCTTCACTTTTGAAAGACAACTAAAAAACGCAGAGTAAAACTCTGCGTTTTTTCTTTATTTCTGCCCGAACAGATCGTAATACATCCAAAGAACGCTGTATCTGTCCTTTAGATCCTTTGCGTAAAGAAGAGCGTCGTCGATCTTTTCCTTCGAATACAAGCCGTAAAACGCGTTTTTATCCAGCCCTACGCGCTCGGCAAGGGAAAGCATCTCGTCTGCCTTGGGGGCATCCGCAAGGATCTTCTTGATCTCCTCCCATTTTTCACGGTAAATGCTCACGCGGTCGCGCTCGTACCAGCCGAGTTTTTTCTGTAACGCCAGCACCTCATCGGCAACACCGCCGTAGATGCGGCGGATCTCCGCTTCGTATGCTTCCTCATCAAAGGAATAAGTAAACCCTGAAAGAGAGGGAAGTGCCAAAAGCACCTCGCGCAGGCGTGCCGTTTCAATTGCCGAGAAGCAAACGTCGATGCCGTGCGGGAGATAGTCCTCTTTTCGCTCAATACCGATGATCTCGAAGTAATGGGATAAATGATGCTCACTGCCCGATGCGGGACGGGAGTTTCCAACGTACGCCATCAAAATACCGACAGCAACGAGGGCTTCCATGAGCGCACCGATCGCCTCTTCGTCACACGCGCGGATACCGTCAGCCAAACGGACGGTCTTTTCGACCTCCTCCATCGTTGCATCCCAAACGGTAGGGCAAATGTATTCGTCCAGCACGAGAGAAGCCAGACGCCAGTCGTTGAGACAGGAGTATTTGCCGATAATATCGCCGTAGCCCGCACGGATCATCTCTACGGGTGCCTGTGCGAGCACTGCCGTGTCAGCAATGATGGAGCGGGGAACTGCCGCGTTTAGGGTCACCTTCATACCGTCCAGGATGAGGGCTGAGCCCACCGAGGCATAGCCGTCCATGGAGGGCGCAGTCGCTACGATATCATAACGGAGCCCATGCTTGAAGGACACGATCTTACAAAGGTCGTTGATGACCCCTGAGCCGACACCCACGATCAAGTCGGTGCTCTCCGTCAAGTGGGATTCGATCGCCTCGATCGCCTTTTCATTCGGGATGACCACATGATCTCCGGGGAAAACAAGCGCACTCTCCAGCCGTCTTCCAAGATGCAAAACGACCCGCTCACCTGCCGCCGCGTAGGTGTTTTCATCTGCGACAAGAAGAATGTGCTTATAGTCCTTTATGATCTCGGGAATGGACGCAAAGGCGTTTTCTCCAATGACAACGTGTTCAATGGGGCATGCGTGTGCTTTTCCGCACGCACATGCGGGAATTCCCTGTAAAAGCTCCTTGATCTGCATAATAAAGCTCCTTTGTTTCTTATATGAACATTATATATTTTTCCTTCACCTTTGTCAAGAAATATTGAAAAAACATTGCTTTTTGAAGAGGTTTGTTGTATAATGGTCTGGTGTGAAAGTGAGGTGATGGAAATGCAAAAGAAAATGAAGGCGGAGCTTATGTATGCAACCATGCATCCGTGGCGTCTTTTCTTTGTGGTGGCACTCCCCGGAATGATCAGTATGTTTGCCATGTCCATTTACAGTATTGTAGAGGGCGCGTTCATCGGTCAGATCCTCGGTGAAGAAGCCTTTGCCGCCATCAATATTGCTTTTCCTCTCGTCATGATCAACTTTTCCCTCTCCGACCTGATCGGTGTCGGTGCATCCGTCCCCATTTCCATTGCCCTCGGTAAAGAGGATTATAAAACGGCAAACAACGTTTTTTCTTCCTCGGTCCTCTTGATTTTTATCACCTCGGTTTTGATGGGAAGCATCATGTTTTTTGCGGCAGAGCCGCTTTCCCGTATGATGGGGGCAAACGATGCTCTCCTTGAAACGTCGGTCAGATATCTCCGCACCTTCGCGCTGACAAGTCCCTTGACCACCATCTTCTTCGCAATGGACAACTATCTCCGTATCAGCGGATATGTTAAGACCAGCATGCTGATCAACGTGGTGTCGAATTTCGCAACCATTGGTCTTTTGTCCTTCTTCCTGCTTGTTCTCAAAATGGACGTTGTCGGCTCGGCACTTGCAACCTCTATTGCCATGTGCTGCTCCTCGTTTGTCGCAATGATCCCCTTCTTGCGCGGCAAGGCGCTCTTAAAGTTCGCAAAACCCCGTATCTCCCTTCCCATGCTCAAGCAGATCGCCGCTTGCGGCTCTCCCATCTTCCTCAATAATATCTCGGGGCGCGTGACCTCGATCCTCATGAATATCTCCTTGATGACGCTTGGCGTCATCGAGCTTGGCGAGGGTGGCGGTACCACTGCCGTTGCCGTCTACGCCGTTTTGATGTACGCCAGCGACCTGTGCTGGCCGCTCCTCTACGGCATTAGCGATTCTCTTGCTCCCTCGGTCGGCTATAACTGGGGGGCTGGGAATTATGACCGCGTCAAAAAGATCGTCGGATGTAACTATATCGGAACTGCCGTCGTTGGTATTCTCTCGACAAGCATTCTCTTTTTCTTCCCGAGGACGCTTGCTTCCGTCTTCGTGAATGCCGCGGATACGCGCTTGCTTGAAATTTCGGTTCACGCGATCCGCATCTTCTGCGCGACCTATCTCTTCCGTTGGGTCGCTGTGACGACCCAAAGCTTCCTCAGCGCCATCGAGAAGCCCGCATTTGCCACCTTGATGTCGGTTGGCGTTGCCTTCGTTTTCCCCGTTTTGCTCCTCGGCGCACTTTGGTCGTTTGGACTTGACGGTATTTGGTTCAATTTTGTCGGCGTCAATATTCTTGCCTGCGTTCTTGCCGCCTTTTTGCTGCTCCGCGTCCGCCGCGAGATCAAGAAGAGGGAAGCGGCAAAGGAATCCTCTCTATAATAGCGAAAGTGCTGACCGAAACGGTCAGCACTTTTTTTCAAATCTTAATGGTGGTGATGATGGTGATGGTGGTGATGATGCCCCGCGTGCGCCGAATGCTCGACATGGCAATGCTCCTCATGACAGTCCTCGCCTACCGCCTCAAGCTCAAGCGTTGCGTGTCCAATTCCGTGCTCGCGTAATTCTTCACGCACCTTTTCCTTGATCTCATGGGCGTCGCCCGAGATGACAATATGCATCGTGGCATAATTGTGCTCACCGTCCATGGTCCATATGTGCATGTGATGAACGTCCGCAACCCCCTCAATTTCCGAGAGATGCTCCTTGATCTCCTCGATCTCAACGCCCTCAGGCGCCTTTTCGAGAAACACATTCAATGCGTCCTTTAGGTTTCTAAAAGCGTTTACAAAGATAAAGACGGCGACACAGATGGACATGATGGGGTCGAGCAGCGCAAAATCGGTGAAGCGCATGACGATCGCGCCCACAAGAACGACTACCCAACCGAGTACGTCCTCAAGCATATGGAGATTGACCGCTCTTTGATTTAAGGATCCACCCTCACGCGTGAAAAATGCGGCACACAGATTGACACACACGCCCACCAGCGCAAACACGATCATGCCGCCATAATTGATCGCGGTGGGTTCAATGATGCGCTCGATCGCTCCCACGACGACAAGAACAGAGCCAACCAGCAGAATAAGGGTGGTGATTACACCGCCGATCACCGAATAGCGTGCGTATCCGTAGGTGTAGTGCGCATCGGGCTGCTTCTTGCTCTTCTTTTCGAGAAAATAGGAAACGCCGATGCTTGCCGCATCTCCAATGTCGTGCACCGCGTCGGATAAAATAGCAACGCTCCCCGTGAAAATTCCCCCGAACAGCTCAAAGATCGCGAAAAGGAAGTTTAAAACAAACGCGACCAAAATATTTCTTTCCGTTTTCATAATGCCTCCAATTTGATAATCAACTGTATTATATCACATCTTATCGCCGATTGCAAGATGAAAATGATAAAAAGAGAAATAAAAAACCGGGAAACGAAAATCGCCGAAATAAAACGGTCAGCCGTTATATCATGAGCGGTTGAAATATTCATGGAAGTATGATATAATAATCTCATCGATAAATAAGAATTTGACAGGAGGATAATACTATGGCATTCTTTCCGCCAATCCCACTCATTAGAAAAAATGTAATTATAAAAAAGTTGAAGATGTGCGGTGCGACTTCTG
>SVTN01000080.1 GCA_015063765.1 Oscillospiraceae bacterium
CTTCTCCGAGGTCAACCCCATCCCCGTCAAGGCGGCGATGGCGGCAATGGGCTATTGCGAGGATTACCTGCGTCTGCCCCTCACCCCCATGGAGGACAATACCCGTGCAAACCTGCTTGACGCCATGCGTGAAGTCGGTATCCGCGTGTAAGAGGTGACGGTATGAAGGTCATTGTAAACGGTGCCTGCGGCAGAATGGGCAGGGTCGTCCTTCGCCTCTTGTCCGAGGGCTATCGCGGCGCGTCGTTCGCCGGCGGCATCGATGCCTTTTCGGAGGATGCGAGCATCGCGAAAACGCCCGATGCGCTGACTGCTACGGGCGATGTCATTATTGATTTTTCCTCGCATCTTGCCACCGAAGCCATTTGTGAGTATGCAGTCAAGACAAAAACGCCCATCGTCATTTGCACGACGGGGCATACCGACGAGGAGCTCGCCATCATTCATAAGACGGCAAAGAGCGTTCCCGTGTTCCATTCCGCCAATATGTCGCTTGGCGTTGCACTCCTTTGCGAGCTGGCAAGACAGGCGGCATCCCTCTATCCCGATGCGGACGTGGAGATCGTTGAAACGCACCACAACCGCAAGCTGGATGCGCCCAGCGGTACGGCTTTGATGATCGCCGACCGCATTCGTGAAGAGCGTCCCGATGCCACCTACAAGCTCGGCAGAGCAGGGCACGAGAAGAGAGAAGCACGCGAGATCGGCATTCACGCCGTCCGTATGGGCAACGTGGTGGGCGAGCATGAGGTGCGCATCGGTACGGATACCGAAACCATCACCCTCAAGCACCAAGCGCACGACCGCTCCCTCTTTGCTGAGGGCGCCGTGGTTGCCGCGCGCTATCTCATCGGACAGAAAGCAGGACTTTACGGCATGCGCGACATGCTCGGCTAATTTTAAGAGAAAGAGTCTTTATGATGTTACACGACAATTTATCCGTCAACGCAGAGGGGCATTTGACACTCGGCGGTGTTGATACGGTAAAAATGGCAGAGAAGTACGGCACCCCGCTGTATCTTTTGGATGAAGACCGCGTGCGAGCGAATTGCCGCACCTATCTTTCTGCCATGAAGGAATTTTTCGGGGGCAATTCGGGCCCGCTTCTTGCCAGCAAGGCACTCTCCTTTAAGGGGATCTACCGCATAGCAAGGGAAGAGGGCATGCGCACCGACCTTGTTTCTCTTGGAGAAATGTTCACCGCGCACGCCGCAGGCTTCCCCTTGGAGCGTGCGTATTTCCACGGCAACAACAAGACCGACCGCGATATCGAAACGGCGATTGAGTACGGCGTCGGCACCTTCGTGGTGGATAACCGCGAGGAGCTGTATGCCATTGACCGCATTGCGGGCGAAAGGGGCATTCGCCAGAACATTCTTCTGCGCCTCTCCCCCGGCATCGATCCGCACACCCAAGCGAAGATCTCGACGGGTAAGGTGGACTCTAAGTTCGGTACAGCCATCGAAACGGGTCAGGCAGAGGAAATAACCAAGGAAGCGCTTGCGCTTGGAAACGTCGCTCTCCTCGGCTTCCACTCTCACGTCGGCTCACAGATCTTTGAGGAAACCCCCTTTACCGATGCCGCGGATATCATGCTCGCCTTTATGGCGTGCATGCGCGATAAATACGGCTTTACGGCAAGCGTTCTAAACCTTGGCGGCGGCTTTGGTGTGCGCTATGTGGAAAGCGATCCCGTGATCGACTACAGAGCCAACATTCGCCTTGTGGCGGAGCATATCAAGGCAAGATGCGCCGAATACGATTTCCCGATGCCCGAGGTTTTGATGGAACCCGGCAGAAGCATCGTTGCCGATGCGGGCGTCACCCTCTACACCGTTGGAAGCGTCAAGACCATCACAGGCTATAAGAGTTATGTGTCGGTGGACGGCGGTATGCCCGACAATCCGCGCTATGCGCTCTATGAATCGCGTTATACCGTGGAGCTTGCATCCAATATGCACGCACCAAAGGACTTTGTTGCCACGCTTGCCGGCAGATGCTGTGAAAGCGGCGACCTCATCGGAGAGGATATGAGAATGGCACGCCCCTCCCGCGGCGATATTCTTGCCGTATTGGTGACGGGTGCATACAATTTCTCCATGGCGTCAAACTATAACCGTATTCCGAGGGCACCCCTTGTGCTTCTCTCGAACGGGGAAGACCGCATCGGTGTCAAGGGTGAGAGCTATGAGGATCTCTATCGCCTCGATATTTGATGTAAATAACTATTTACAAACAATCTGCCCTTGCCCCTAAGAAGGGCAAGGGCATTTTTAGGAGAAGACTATGATTTTGGAAAGAAAAGACATTGACCCCAAATACAAATGGGATCTTTCGGTGATCTACCCCGATGAAAAGACCTTTAACGAAGACTATTTAGAGGTGGAAAAGGAGATCCGCGCCTATGCTGTTCATGAAACGACGATGAGCGAGAGCCCCGAGCACCTTTATGCCGCCTTAAAGGCAAAGTATCATATCAGCGACCGCTTGAGCAAGCTGTGGCAGTTTGCTTCCTTAAATGCCTGCGTCGATCTTGCGGATTCGGGTGCACAGGCACGCCAAACGCGCGTGAGAAATCTTTATACCCTCTTTGGAGAAACGGCGTGGTTTATATCCACCCGTATTCTTTCCCTTGACGACGAAACGCTGAAGGCATGGGTGGAAGCCTATCCGCCGCTTGCAGAGTTCCGCCGTGTGTTAGAGGGCTATATGCGTTGGCGTCCCCACCTTCTGTCCGATGAATGCGAAAAGCTCCGTGCAGACATGAGCGATGCGTTAGATTCGCATTCGGAAATTTACACCCTCTTGACCGGTGCGGACATGCGCTTTGGCTTTATCCGCGGTGAGGACGGCAAGCGCACCGAGCTGACCGACACCAATTACGCTACTTTTATGATGAGCGCTGAGCGCCGCGTGCGCCGCGCCGCCTTCGGGACGATCTATAAAACGTATGACGGCTTCAAAAACACGGTTGCCGCCCTCTACGAGGCAAGGATCAAGGAGGAGGTCGTTTGCGCCAAGGTGCGCAAGTATCCCGATTCGCTGACTGCCTCCACCGACGGCGACGAGGTGACCCCCGAGATCTACAACAATCTCATCGCATCGGTCAGACGCGGGCTTCCCACGCTGTACGATTACTATGAAATGAAGCGCGAGATATTAGGACTTCCCAAAATGCACCTTTACGACGTGTACGTTCCCCTGGTCGGCGCATACGACCGCAAGTACACCTACGAGGAAGCCGTCGACGAGGTCTTGAAAACGGTATCCGTATTTGGCGATGAATATGTTAAAACCCTGAAAGAAGGACTTATGTCCCGCGGTTGGGCAGACGTATATCCGAGCCGCGGCAAGCGCGGCGGTGCCTTCTCTTCCTCGGGTGCGTTGACTGAGCCGTATATCTTGTTGAATTTTAAAGAACGCCTCGACGATGTTTCTACCCTCGCACATGAGGCAGGGCATTCGATGCATTCCTGGTATTCGAAAAACGCAAATCCTACACAGAATTCGCATCCCACCCTCTTTGTTGCCGAGGTTGCCTCTACCGTAAACGAGCTTTTGCTTGCCCACCGCAAGTTAAAGGAAAGTGAAAGCCGTGAAGAACGCCTTTACGTTCTCAACCGACTGCTTGAAAGCTATAAAGCAACCTTGTTCCGTCAAACCATGTTTGCCGAGTTTGAACGCGATATGCACGCCGCCGTCGAGCGCGGTGAGCCGCTCACCGCCGATGCGATCTCAAAGCATTATTTTGCGCTTGTACAGCTGTATTTCGGTGACGGCGTTGTGTGTGATGCTGGTATTGCCTACGAGTGGGAGCGCATTCCCCACTTCTACAGATGCTTCTACGTGTATAAATACGCAACCTGCATCTCTGCCGCCTCCACCATCGTGAAGCGCATTGAAGCAGAGGGCGCGCCGTATGTGAAGAAGTATCTTGACTTCCTGCGTTGCGGAAGCGCAAAATCGCCGCTTGACAGCCTTCTCGTTGCAGAGGTGGATATGAGAAAGCCCGAGGTGATCGAAAACGCGATTGCCGACTTTGCCGACGCCTTGCGCCAATTCAAGGAACAGTATTACGAGAAATAAAAAAGGTGCCCGAAAGGGCACCTTTTTTTACGTATTGCCTTTCTTTCCGCAAAACAAACGGCGGACGAGTGGCTTTAACAGCTTTGGCGGGCGAAAAACCATGATCTTCATGGATTTTCCTCCTTGGATAAAAAATTTAGCACTTAGAGCGAAGGAGAAACAAAACACCGATGGCAACGACGAGCAACGTCAAAATAACGGTAAGCGCACGGTCGGGCAGGAAGAAGGAAACGAGGACACCCAGCCCAAAGGCGAGGACGGTGCACCCGATCAGTTTCTTTGTGGATACGATTTTCATAAGCTGCCCCCTTTGCTTTCTTCGCTACTATTATATATATGCTTAAGGCGGGAAAGTATGAATAAGAAAAGCGCGCCGTACGGCGCGCTTTCAAATTACTTTGTGTTCGGGGTGGGAAGAGCGAGGCGAACGCGCTCGACAGAAACGGCTTTCCCCGTTGCTTCGTCAATCGAAAAAATCACAGCATCGGCAAAAAAGTCGCCGTCAGCGGGCGCAAAGCGAGTGGGGAGTCCTACGAGATAGCGGTTTAACACCGTTTCGCGCGAAACGCCGAGAATGCCGCCGTCCGCGCCGCACATGCCGAGATCGGTCACGTAGCCCGTGCCCCTCGGGAGCACGCAGGTGTCGGCGGTGGGAACGTGCGTATGCGTGCCGTAGATGGCAGACACGCGCCCGTCAAAGTAAGCGGCAAAGGCGGTCTTTTCTCCCGTCGCCTCTGCGTGGAAATCAAAGAAGGCGAGATCGTAGCGTCCCTCCTCACGTGCGAGAATGCGCTCTGCGGCGGTGAAGGGGGAGTCAAGCGGCGGCTCCATATGCACCCTGCCAAGAAAGTTTGCGACCAAAATGCGGTAGCCCTTCGCATCAAGGACGGTATAGCCCTGTCCGGGGGCGCCGTCGGGGTAGTTTGCGGGGCGCAGAAGACGGCTGTCATTTTCGAGCATGCCAAGGAGAGCGGGGCTTTGCAGGGTATGGTTGCCGCCCGTCAGGACGTCGGCACCGCCCGAAAGGAGCGCTTCCGCCATCTCACGGGAGGGACCCACGATAAAGCCTGCGTTTTCCGCGTTGACGGCAACAAAGTCGATGCGGTATTCCTTGCGAATGCTCCAAAGTGCCTTTGCAAGTGCCTCAGCGGATTTCGGCGAGGTCACATCTCCAATAGCCATATAACGAATCATAAGAACCTCTTTCTATCGAAGAAAAAAGGGCAGCGCACGCTGCCCTTTCAAATTATTTTGCGTAGTCGGATACGCGGCTTTCGCGAATGATGTTGACCTTGATCTGCCCGGGATATTCCATCTCGGCTTCGATCTTCTTGGCAATGTCGCGTGCGAGGATCTGCATCTTGTCGTCGGAGATGATCTCGGGCTTGACCATAATGCGGACCTCACGGCCTGCCTGAATGGCGAAGGTCTTTTCAACACCCTCAAATTCGCCGGCGATCTCCTCAAGCTTCTGCAGACGCTTGATATAATTCTCGACGTCCTCACGGCGGGCACCGGGACGGGCGGCGGAAATGGCGTCGGCGGCTTGGATGATAAAGGCAAGCGGCGTTTTGGGCTCTACGTCGCCATGGTGCGCTTCGATGGCGTGAATGACGTCGCGGCTCTCGCGGTACTTCTTTGCAACCTCAACACCGAGCTGAATGTGCGAGCCCTCAGCCTCTTGGGTGAGCGCCTTACCGATATCGTGCAACAGACCCGCGCGCTTTGCGACGGTGCTGTCAACACCGATCTCATCTGCGATCATGCCCGAAAGCAGAGAGACCTCGATGGAGTGGCGAAGCACGTTCTGTCCGTAGCTCGTTCTGTACTTCAGTCTGCCGAGCAGGCGGATAAGATCGGGACCGAGTCCGTGTACACCCGTTTCAAAGATCGCCTTTTCACCTGCCTGCTTGATGGCGGTGTCAACCTCCTTGCGTGCCTTTTCCACCATTTCCTCAATGCGGGCAGGATGGATACGGCCGTCGGAGATGAGGCGCTCAAGCGCGATGCGGGCGGTCTCACGGCGGATAGGATCAAAGCCGGAGATGGTGATGACCTCGGGGGTATCGTCGATGATCAGCTCAACGCCGATCAGCTGCTCGATGGTGCGGATGTTGCGGCCCTCACGGCCGATGATGCGTCCCTTCATTTCCTCACTCGGAAGGGGAACGACCGAAATGGCGACCTCGCTGACGTGATCGGCGGCACAGCGCTGAATTGCCTGCGAGAGAATATCGCGGGCGCGGTCGCTCGACTCGTCACGGAAGCGTGCGTCAAATTCTGCAATGCGCAGGGCGGTCTCATGCTCGATCTCGCCTTCGACACGGCGGAGCAGCTCGTCCTTTGCCTCCTCAGCGGTAAGTCCCGAATACTTTTCAAGACTCTCAAGCTGCTTTGCCAGCGTTTCGCTGATCTGCGCCTTGAGTGCCTCTGCCTCCTCGTGCTTCTTTTGCAGGGCGGCATGCTTTTGCTCTAATGCTTCGGTCTTGCTGTCAAGCGCTTCTTCCTTTTGTGCGATTCTGCGCTCTTGTCTGGTAACTTCCTTGCGGCGTTCCTTGAGCTCTTCTTCCGCCTCGTTCTTCATGGCGAGAACAGCTTCTTTGGTTTCAAGGATCGCTTCTTTTTTCGTAGCTGCGGCGGTTTGCACGGCCTCGGAGAGGATACGCTTGGCTTCCTGCTGTGCGTAGGCAAGCTTCTTTTTATTGGATGCTCTGTGAATGAGAACAACGGCAAGGGAAGCAAGCACGCCTATGGCAACGCCGACGGCTAAAAAAATCCATTCCATAAGAATTCCTCCTTTTCTTTTTTCTGTTCCGACAAAATTCGTCGGGGGGATGTGGCATAATAGTATAAACAGGTTGCCGTAAAGACAAAGCGGGTAAAAGCCCGTGCCCGCAGTCTTGATACGGTGACATCCTAATATATTACTACATATATACATTATATAACAAGGCTTCTTGGCTGTCAAGAGATTTTTTGGTAAGTTTTTTGCGAAAATCCCCAAAAAAAAGTAAAAAGCTTGGATTTAACAAAAAATTCATAAAAAAAGCAAGGGTATCTATTGACTTTTCTCTTCGAAAGTGGTACTCTAATAACGAAAGTTAGCACTCGGCTTCTTTGAGTGCTAAAATCGAAGCGAGAGGAAAGTGAGGTGGCGATCTTTGTACGAATACGAGCTTAGCGAAAGAAAAAAGCTGATTTTACAGGCAATTGTGGAATCTCACATTCGTTACGGCGAGCCTGTCGGTTCAAAAACCTTGACGGAAAATCAGCAATTGACCTGCTCCTCTGCTACCATTCGCAACGAAATGGCGGAGCTTGAGTCGCTCGGCTTTCTTGAACAGCCGCACGCCTCGGCAGGACGCGTACCGACCGAGCTTGGTTATCGCTTTTATGTCGATACCTTAGCTCAGAAATACCGCATGACGGCGATGGAGATCGAGCAGATCAACCGCACGCTCCGTCAGCGCATCGGGGAGCTGGACGGGATCCTTGAGAGTGCGTCGCGCCTTGTATCCTCCTTCACCAATTATACGGCGGTCGCCATCCGTCCGAGAAGCAAAAGCAACACCATCAACCGCTTTGAATCGGCGTATCTCTCGGAGCACTCCTTCGTGCTCGTGTTCGTGTTTGCGGGCGGAGAGATCAAAACGAGGAACATCTACACCCCTCTTTCGGTCAGCCCCGAAGAGTTTTCCACCTTCATGCAGGTGTTAACCTCGCCTTTA
>SVTN01000081.1 GCA_015063765.1 Oscillospiraceae bacterium
GGTACTCTCTTGAAAGCAAGGGGAAATGAAATTTTGGATGCGGGTGTCCACAAGGTGAACATCTCTGTTCACAGCTTTGAAGAGGAAAGCGAAGAGGAGTTTCTCCGTTACCTTTCGGCGGTTGCCGACTTTGCCGAGCGCGCCGTCCATGCGGGGGTGATCGTCGTTTTCCGACTTTGGAACGCGGGATACGACGGCGGCAGAAATGAAAGGATTCTTGCTTTTTTCCAAAGCCGCTTTGCCGGCGAATGGGCGAAAAACACGCGGGGGGTCCGTATTCGGGATAAGCTCCACATCGAATGGGGCGAGCGCTTTGCGTGGCCCGATAAGGACGCACCCAAGACGGGTGATACCGTCTTTTGCTACGGGCTTTCCGACCACTTCGCTGTCCTTGCCGACGGCACCGTCGTCCCCTGTTGTATGGACAGCGACGGGATGATCGCCCTCGGCAATGTTTTTGACACGCCGCTCGACGAGATCCTTTCATCTGTGCGCGCTGTGGCAATGCGCGAGGGCTTTGCATGCAAAAAAGCCACCGAGGAGCTTTGTCAGCGTTGCGGCTATGCCCAAAGATTTTCAAAGTAAAAAGCGAAGGCTGTGCCTTCGCTTTTTTTGCATGTAGATTTCTTGTGTTTTTTATAATTATTCTCCGTACCGCTTAAACACCTCTTTTGCGTATTCTCTCGGTGTTTTGCCCATCTTGCGTTTAAACGCATAGCTAAAGTAGCTTTGCGACGAAAAACCGCACTCGTATGCGATCCGCGCTAAGGTGTCGTCCGTGGTGATGAGCAGGCTTGCCGCCTTTTTTACGCGCTGCTCCTCCACGTATTCCCGCAGCGTTTTCCCGGTGGAGGCTTTAAAAACGTTGTGAAAATGAACGGGAGTGAAGCCCGCACGGCGTGCCATGACTTCAAGGGATAGGTCCGACGTAAGATTTTCCCTCACGTATTTGATGGTGTTTTCGATCGCTTTATAGTTGCTTCTCTTGACGCGCTCGTGCGACAAGAGCTTTTTTGAATCGTTGATCAAGGTATGGATCAGCTCTAAAACAAGGCTTTGCAAGAGGATCTCATCGGGCTCTGTCGCCCCCTCGTAATGCTCGCACAGCCTTTGGAATATCCCACGGTATTTTTCATATTTGCCCGTTTTCACATAGTTTGGAATGTCTGTAAGATGGTCGTATAGCCGTCCTTCCGTCACCATCAAATGGATATAGTAGCACTTGTAGGGGAGCTTCGTGTGCCGCATCTGCCCCGGCTTTGCACAAATGACCATATCGGGATCGATCGCCATCGTATCGGAATTGATGTAAGAGATCCCCCCTTTTTCTATGGGGAGCTCTATTTCAAACATCGTCGTTTTCCTGTTTTTTGTGATCGCTCTGTTTTTTACGGCAAGCGCCGAATTGTAAACGCCGATTGCCACGATGTCGGGTAATTTCAGCTCCATAGAAGGATCTCCCTAATTATAATAAGATTTCTAATAAAACGATAAAAATCAAGATATATTTTCGATAAAATATATTATACAATAAAAAAACAGAAAGGTCAAGACAGGAGCAAAAATATATGAAAATTACGTGGCTTGGACAAGCAGGGCTGCTCTTTGAGCATCACGGCGTAAAAATTATGATCGACCCTTACCTCTCCGACAGCGTAAAGGAGGTCAATCCCAAAAACTACAGGCGTGTGCCCCCGCTTGCAGACTTGTTTGAGATCAAGCCGGATGTGATGATCTTCACCCATCGGCATCTCGATCATTACGATCCTAAGACGGTGGAGCATTTCATCACGCCCGATACGGCTGTGACCGTTCTTGCTCCCACATCCGTCTGGGAAGAGATCCGAAAGACGGGCGGTGAGAACAACTACGTGCTCTTCAACCGAGGGACCTCGTGGACGGAAAAGGGGGTTCGCTTTACCGCCGTTAAGGCGGAGCACAGCGACCCATCCCCCATCGGTGTCATGATTGAGGCGGAGGATAAAAAATACTACGTCACGGGCGATACGCTCTATAACGAAGAGATCTTTGAAGATGTCCCGAAGGATATTTACGCCGTCTTCCTGCCCGTCAACGGGGTGGGAAACAACATGAACATGGAAGACGCAAAACGGTTTTGCGAGAGGGTCGCTCCTCTTTATGCCGTGCCCTTGCATTGCGGTATGTTTGATTCCATCGATATGAATGCGTTTGCATACGAAAATAAAATTGTTCCCGTAATATATGAGGAGGTAAAAATATGAAGGTTACAGACATCAAGACCTTTGTGGTGGATTGCTTCCGCACCAACTGGGTGTTTGTCAAGGTCTACACCGACGAGGGGATCGACGGCGTTGGAGAAGCGACGCTTGAGTACAAGGAAAAGGCTCTTTTGGGTGCCGTCGAGCACATCAAGGAGTACCTCGTGGGAAAGAACCCCCTCAATATCGAAAAACATTGGCACGATATCTACCGTGATGCCTATTGGCGCGGCGGTGCTGTCTTAATGTCGGCACTCTCCGCCGTCGAAATGGCACTTTGGGATATCTTGGGAAAGAGCCTCGGTGTGCCCGTTTATCAGCTGATGGGCGGCAAGGTTAACGACAAGGTGAGAATTTATGTCAACGGCTGGTTCGCAGGCGCAAAGGAGCCCGAAGAGTTTGCAGAAAAGGCAAGGATCGCGGTAGGGCGCGGCGTCACCGCCATGAAATGGGACCCCTTCGGCAAGAATTATCTTAACATTTCAGGCGCGGAGCTGGACAAAGCTCTTCGCAACGTTGCGGCGGTCAGAGAGGCTGTCGGCGACGGGGTAGACCTCTTGATCGAGGGGCACGGCAGGTTCAACGTTCCCACAGGCATCAAGATCGCAAAGGAGCTTGCCCCCTTCAAGCCGATGTTCTTTGAAGAGCCCGTTCCGCCCGATAATCTCGACGCCTTAAAGGAGGTCAAGGACAGATCTCCCGTGGCGATCTCTGCGGGTGAGCGCCTTTATACCCGTTGGGATTACAGACCCATGTTTGATAAGATGGCAGCCGACTACATTCAGCCCGATATCTCCCATGCGGGCGGTATCATGGAACTCAAAAAGATCGCGGCGGAGGCAGAATCAAGATACATTCCCTTTGCGCCGCACAACCCCTCGGGTCCCGTTGCCAATGCGGCAACGCTCCAGCTGGCGGCGTCCTGCCCCAACTTTGAAATTTTGGAGATCATGTACTCGGACGTTGTTTGGCGCAAGGATGTCACGAACGAGGCGTTGGAGTACAAGGACGGATACATTACCATTCCCGATAAGCCCGGGCTTGGCATCGAGATCAACGAGGAGGAATGCTTAAAGCATCCGTATGAAGTGCATACCTTGCGGCACTATACGGGAGCCCTCACCGACATCCGACCCGCCAAAACGGAGTTTTACTTTTAAAAGAGAGGGGAAGTGATTGTATGAAAAAAGCAGCATTAGTCACGGGTGCTTGCATCAATACGGGCGTTGCCATCGTTGAAAAATTTGCGTCCGAGGGGATAAACGTGGTCTTCACGGGTAGAAATGCAGAAAAGGTCCACGCGGCAGAAAAGGCATATAGAGAAAAATATCCCGAGGTGGAGATCATCGGATTTCACATGGATTCTCTGCTCGACGAGCGAACGGTGGACGAGGACTCCGTCGTCAAAATGTTCGATGCGCTGGACGAAAAGGATATTTTTGTTGAAACCTTGGTGCTGAACGCCGCCGACCAAGGGCTTGGTATGAAGATCTTTGAAAATCCGCTCACCGACTTTATGCGGGTCATCAACACCAATCTCACTTGGAACTATTTTCTCTCCGAGTGCGCCGCAAAGAGGATGAAGGAAAACGGCGGCGGCAGCATCATTTTCATCAATTCGAATACCGCCTACCGCGCCATCCCCGACAGAATTGCCTATTCCGCCTCCAAGGGGGCACAGCTCGGGATGATGCGCGCCTTGGCGCTTGACCTCGGCAAGTATAACATTCGAGTGAATGCGGTGCTTCCCGGCATGATCAAAACCGACAGATGGGAGAAAAATCCCGCGTTTTATAAAAACGTCCCCTCACGGTTTACACCGCTCGGTGATGTGGCGGTCGGCGAGGACGTCGCGGATGCCGTATGGTATTTTGCCGCCCACGCGCGAAACACCACGGGTGCCGAGCTTGTGATGGACGGCGGAAACACCATCCAGCTGTATCCCATCATCCCCAAGGAATGATGGAATGTGAATACGGCAAAAAGAGGCCGTCTCAGCAAGAATAGAGACAAAGGAACTTGGTTTTCGTTTAGAAACCAAGTTCCTTTCGCTTTTTGAAAAAAAGCGGCTTTGCATCTCTATTCTTATGTTTTTAGCAAAAGGGCTAGTCAGATTTAGAACAGAATTTTTCGCGCGCGACCCGAAGCTGTATTAGCATACTGCGAGAGGGCGCGCACGGAAAAAAGCAAACAAAAATTGATATAGATGGAGAAAACCGTAGGTTTTCAACCTCAAAATTCACCGGCGCAAAAGCAAAGGCAGGAAACAAGTCCCTGCCTTTTGTTTATCAATTCCTTTTTTGTTTGCGGTTATGCCTAAATGTGACAGCTCCTTTTCACTTCATGTATTCGATCAGCTTATCGGGAAAGTTTACCGTCATACCGCTGTCTACCCCGATCTCTACGGCATATTTCATCACGTCGGTATCCGAAATACCCCACGCACGGCAAGAAAGCCCCGCCGCACGGTAGGCTGCAATGTCCTCCTTCGTGATGGCTTTTGCCATGGGGCAGGCTTGATACGCATGTATCGCCGCGAGAAGGTCAAGGGTGTCCTCTTTGCGCTCGAAAAAGAGCCAGCCGAGCCGCACGCTCTTGTCGTAGGCGTAGCATTCTTTGAGTGCTTCATACTGAAAGGAAGTGATGATGGACTTCTCTAAGACGTTATATTTTCGCATCATATCAATGACGGGGGCAGCGATGCCCGTGACCTTCAGTTCAATGGCAAACGTAAGGTCACGCCACGCGAAATATTTGAGGAAGTCTTCAAAGGTCATAAGACAGTCCACGCGCCCGTATTTTTCATTCTTGACGCGCGCTTCACGCAGCTCCTCATAGGTATAGTCGCAAATGCTGCCCTTAAAGCCCGTCTTTTCTTCCATCGTGTCGTCGTGGTAGATCATAAGAACGCCGTCCTTCGAGATCTGCACATCCGTCTCGATGCCGTCAGCCCCCATGTCGACCCCCGCCGCAAAGGACGAAAGGGTGTTTTCGGGATAGTATTCGGAAGCCCCTCTGTGCGCGTAGATGACAAATTTGTTCATGACAGTACCTCTTTGTGTTTTTCTAGTCAAATTATAGCACAGGTTTATGTAAAAAACAAGAGGTTTTCCTTGTTTGAAAAGCAAAAAAAAGAAGAGCGAGCTTGCGTGTTCTCAGTTAAAGAAAACACGCAATGAAATAAATCCGCTAAGGCAAATTTATGAAATGACCTATCGGTCATGAAATACTTGCTCTGCAATCATTTCATGTGCGTAGCACATTTCGTAAAAAAAATAAAAATCCCCCCGTACAAACAACGGGGGATTTTTATTTTTTCACCTGTATTGATTCAAACAATTAGCCGAGACTCGGTACTATTACACCAAAAATCATAATAGCAACAACAATAACTCCGATGATTCCGTAAATGATTTTTGTTTTTTTCGCGCGTTTTGCTTGCTCCGCTATTCTCTTTGCTTCTGCTTCGCGCTTTCTTTCTTGGTTTCTCTTTTCGCGTTCTTCTTCCTCTTTGCCGTATTTTTTATAGTACACACTATTATGATCGCGAGTCTGTACTAAGTCTTCACGCGCAATTGTTTCAGCAGTGCCGTCCATATATTCAATTTCTACTTTTTCGATCGCCACCTCTTCAATAGAGGAATAGTTGTTAAAAACATCTTCAAAATGAGCAATCGTTTTTTTGTCGGGCTCAAGAGGTCCTGTGAATTTTCTGCTGACAGTGGCTATTATGTCGCCTACTGCATTGATAGCGCTGTAATAGAAGGTTACGTATTTAATTGTTTTGTCACTTGCGTTGTAAAAAAATGTTTTCACATCGCACAATTGAGAGATTTTGGAGAGTAGTACGCTACGGTCGGATAACTGTCCCCATTCGTGATAACCGATTTCAATTCCTGCCATTGTAAAGTCCTCTTTCTTTCAAAATATCATTAGAGTTAAAATTTAACTCTAACGAACTAATTATATCGCATTTAACTCTATTTGTCAATACTTTTAGTTAAAAATGCTATAATAAAAACAAGAAAAAGAAGGAGGCGAAAGAGTTGAACATTGGAGAGAAAATACGTAACGCAAGAGAAGATATGAATTTATCTCAAAGAGATATGGCAACCCTTATCCCTATGAACCAATCGAATTATTCCAAAATTGAGCGCGACGTACAAGAGCCAAGTATGGAACAACTGCGCCGTATTTGCCAAATTCTTAACCTTGACCCGCGCTATCTTCTAAATCTTGGAGAATACGCTTCCATCACGGAGCAAGATATGTCTTTGCTCAAGGACATCAAAGCCTTTATCAAACAGCATCCAATTCAAAATTAAAGCGACATGGAATTCATGCCGCTTTTTTATTCATAGAAGGGAAGTACAACCCAACAACTTCCACATTCTTTCCATGTACGCAGCAAAAAGAGCGACCTTGCGGTCGCTCTTCTTCGCATATATGGGATAGGATTACTTGAAGTATCTGTTAAGTAAACGAGAAAAAACAATTGATAATTGTTTTTTCAAAGTGCTTAACTAAAACAAGGAGAAATGAAGCAAATCTGCGATTTGCGCACATCTCGACTATGTTTTAGGAAGAGCGACCCTCAAACGCACAGCCGTCGGGCTTCATCGCGCGCCATTTCGTGCACGGTGTCAAAAAGATGTACATCTCCGATGGCTTAAAGGGGGATTATTCCTTGATAGAGGCCTTCTTGAAAGCTTCCTTCAGTTCTTCAAGCGTAAAACTGCCGGAGAGGTAGCGGCGGCCCGCAAGGTCAAGCAGGACGCATCCGTCGACTGTCTTAACTTTAAGGTCACCGTCACCGAGCTGACTTTCGTAGCAAAGGTTCTCGGCGGCAAGAGGCAAGCAAAGCTCACCCTCTCCCGTTTTGTGCCAGATCACGGCATAAACGCCCCCTTTTCGCTCAAAGGCAAAAGCGGCAATTCTCTCGTCGGCGGTGGTAAGAGGCGCATACGGAACAAGCTCAAACTTCTTTTCCTCATTGATAAGAAGGATATGCTCCTCTTCCAAGTTTTTCAGCATTTCCTTCATTTCCTCGGTCAAGAACCCTTCAGCTCTTGCATCCTCCCAACGGCGGATGACCTCGAGATTGTCGGCGATACGGGGATTTGACTCAAAGGTTCCCTCGTGCCGCATAACGGTGGTCGGGCAATCCCAAGCGGCGGCACGGCTGGTGCCGTACTCAAACATATCGGGCTGGGTATCCTTGAAGCATGCCCACCAGCCGAAGTTCAGACGTGTAAAGTCGTTGCGCATGCGGGGCGCCTCC
>SVTN01000082.1 GCA_015063765.1 Oscillospiraceae bacterium
CGCAAGGCAAAGTTCGTTTTACTACATCTGAAATCTGTCTATGGCGCTATGCGCCATTCAAGGAAGCAGAGCTTCCAATCGAAATCTTCGATTTCGGGACAGATTTATGATATAATAAACCAATCGATCAATTACAATTTATCGGGAAAAACAGAGGCATCTTTTTTGTCAACACGACTCAAACAAAAGAGCACTGCGAGAGCAGTGCTCTTTTGTTTGGAAATGAAGCGCACCTCTGGTGCATGAAGCGGGTTGCTTTGCAACCCATGAAGCAGCCTTCGGCTATGAAGCGAGCCTTCGGCTCACGGAGAAGTTCGTGTGCGCTTTGCTTCACGCGAGCGTAGCGAATGCTTCGTTGACAAAGCGATGACGTTATACTATAACAAAATTTTGTTTTTTGCATATATTGTTTTAAGATCTGTATATTTGATGGTTTCAACACGAAATTTGGCTCAATAACAATATTGACAAAGACGCAGAAATTTGATATAATTGTAGAGGCAAATAATGGCAAAAGGAACCAGCGGACCGCAGAGGATTTTGGTTCCTTTGTGCTTTCAAGAGGAAATTTTTATGGTGAGGAAAAAGAAATTCACGCTTTCAACCACGCAGATCATATTGCTCAGCTTCCTTGTAACCATTCTCTTGGGAAGCGTTCTGTTGGTGTTACCGATCAGTTCCGCCACGGGCGAAGCCGTGCCATATCTTGACGCGCTCTTCACGGCAACCACCTCCACTTGCGTGACAGGACTCGTTACGCTTCCCACGGTGTCCACATGGAGCATATTCGGACAGATCGTCATACTGCTTTTAATACAGATCGGCGGTCTTGGTGTTATCACCATTATGTCGGGACTGATGCTTCTTTTGAACAGAAAAATGGGTATTGGCGACCGATTGCTCATTCAAGACGCATTTAATTTGAATACAATGTCGGGTCTGGCTAAGTTCGTTAAGAACGTGCTGTGCGGTACGCTGATCATCGAAGGAATAGGGGCCATCCTGTATATGCTCGTCTTTATTCCCGAGTTCGGTGCGAAAGGTGCTTGGATATCGGTATTCAATTCGGTTTCCGCCTTCTGTAATGCAGGCCTTGACATCATCGCTGAAAACAGCCTTTGCAATTACGCCACCAATCCCTTGGTCAATGCCGTCACTTCTGCGCTCATCATCCTCGGTGGTCTCGGTTATATCGTATGGTGGGATGTGCTCCGCGTCACTCGGAGCCGTTCTCCGAAGAATCGCAAGATTTTTAGGCATTTGACCTTGCATTCGAAAATTGCAATTACCGTTACCGCAGGTCTTATTCTTGTGGGTGCAATTCTCATATTTATTTTCGAATATGCAAACCCGTTGACCATTGGAGAGATGTCCCTCTTTGATAAAATACAAGCATCCTTTTTTCAATCGGTCACCACGAGAACGGCTGGCTTTGCAACCGTTCCACAGGAGAATCTGACGAACGCCTCTGCTGCTGTATCCATTGTTTTGATGTTGATCGGCGGCTCGCCCGTTGGAACGGCGGGCGGTATGAAAACAGTAACCGTTGCGGTGCTTGTCTGCTCGGCGGTTGCTACCATCAAAAACAAGAACAGCGCAACCTTGTTTGGCCGCCGTGTTTCCGAGGGATCGGTGAAAAAGGCGGTAGCGGTAGCGGTAGCATTCCTTACAATATGCTCTGCGTCAGCGGTGCTTTTAATGGCAACAAGCAACGCATCCGCCCTTGATGCGGTCTATGAAGCGGTTAGCGCAACGGCAACCGTCGGTCTTTCAAGGAATTTAACGGCAACACTTAACACATTTGGCAAACTAATTATCATAGTAACAATGTATTTTGGTAGAGTCGGTCCCATCTCACTTGCGGTGGCGCTTGGCAGTAAAAATGAAAGCCAGAACGTCATTTCCGAGCCGACGGAAGATATCAGTATAGGATAAGGAGAAAAAGAATGAAACCAAATAAAACATACGCGGTCTTTGGTCTTGGAAGATACGGCACAGCTGTGGCAAGAGAGCTTGTCGAGCACGGCATGGAGGTTATCGCTGTCGATACCGAAGAAAGGATCATCAACGACGCGGCAGTATATCTGCCCGTGTGCAAGTGTGCTGATGTGACCGACGCGGAGGTCATCTCCCGTCTTGGCATCGGTAATGTTGACACCGTCATCGTTTGCATGGCGAGCAATCTTGAAGCGAGCGTGATGGCGGTCACGCTGTGCAAGGAGGCGGGCGTAAAGACGGTTATCGTAAAATGCGCCAACGAGATGCATCAAAAGATATTGCTTCGGGTGGGCGCAGATCAGGTGGTCTTCCCCGAAAACGAGTCGGGTGTTCGCCTTGCCAAGAATCTGCTCAGCTCGGGCTTTATTGATATGATCTCTCTTTCAAAGGATGTATCTATGGTGGAGATCGACGTGAAGGATGATTGGTGCGGTAAAAACTTGATCGAATTGAATCTCCGCAAAAAATACGGCTTTAATATCGTCGCTATCAAGAGGGGCGAAACGGTTAACGTCAATATCAATCCCGAGCAGGTGCTTGATGCAGAAAGCTCGCTGATCGTTATCGCAAATACTGCAAAACTGGGAAAATTAAAATAAAGTTTCAAATCTTGATTTTTCAAAAAAGCGGCATTTTTTTGTCAACACGAGCCAAAACAAAAAGCACTTCGCAAGAAGTGCTTTTTGTTTTGGAAATGAAGCGCACCTGCGGTGCATGAAGCGGGTTGCTTTGCAACCCATGAAGCAGCCTTCGGCTATGAAGCGTTGCTTCGCAACATGAAGAATGAAAAATGTGCGCTTCGCTTCATACGAGCGTAGCGAGTGCTTCGTGGCGCTGCGCGCCGCTTCATATTCGCGAAGCGAATGCTTCATTTTCTCTTGCAATCCACCCAAAAGTTTGCTATACTAAAATCAGAAAGGCGGTGTAAAAATGGAACACATCTTCGTGGGAAAATGGATCTCGAACGAGGTCTTTGCAAAAATGCAGCCGAGAAACGTTTTTTACCGACAGCTAGAAAGACCTGTGCTCGATTGCAGCGAGCACCGAAACGAGCATATCTTATTTCGAAAACGGTTTTCCCTGACCGCTCGCCCCCAAAAGGCGATGGTATACATATCTGCGGACGACTATTACAAGCTGTATATCAACGGAAGCTTTGTCGCGCAGGGGCCTGCACCGTCCTATCATTTTCGGTACAATTACAATGCCATCGACGTGAGTGCGTATCTTAGGGTGGGCGAAAACGTCATTGCCGTGCACACCTTGTATCAAGGGCTCATCAACCGCGTATGGCAAAGCGGTGACGGGCGGCACGGCATGATCCTTGACCTTGTTGCGGACGGCAAGACCGCTGTCGCTTCCGACGGGAGCTTCCTCGTAGCGAAGCACACAGGCTATCGGGAAATGGGTGTTTGCGGATACGATACGCAATTCCTTGAAGAGTACGACAGCCGTGCGCGCGAGGTCGGGTTTGAACGCCCCGATTTTGACGATTCCGATTGGGGCTTTGCTTCCGTCCGTGTCAATGACGACCACACCCTGAAAGCGCAAAAGAGCCATATGCTCACCTATGAAGCCGTTTCGCCCCGAAAAACACAGGTGAACGGAAACCGCATCCTCTACGACTTCGGTGCGAATTACGTGGGATATTTGTCGGTGACGGCAACAGGGCGTGCGGGCGACAAGATCGTCCTTCGCTGTGCGCAGGAGCTGAATGCGGACGGCACGCTTCGCCACTCGCTTCGCGCCAACTGCAATTACGAGGAGGAATGGATCCTCGCGGAGGGCGAGAGCTCTCTTGATCAGTTTGACTACAAATCCTTTCGCTATGCCGAGCTTGCTTTGCCCGAGGGCGTCACGGTGAATGAGGTCACCCTTCTTGCAAGACACTATCCCTTCGCGCTAAAGGCGGTGCCGAAGCGCGAATATGCGCAAAGCGAGGAGATCCGGCGCATTTGGGCGCTTTGCATCCATACGCAGAAATACGGTGTCCAAGAGGTCATCCAAGACTGTATGGAGCGCGAAAAGGGCTTTTATCTTGGCGACGGCTGTTATACGGCATTGACGAATATGCTTTTGACGGGTGACGATTCTATGGTGCGAAAGCTGATCGACGATGCTTTTTCCACAAGCTTTATCACCGACACTCTTGTTACCTGTATGAATTGCTCCTTTATGCAAGAGATCGCGGAATATCCCTTGATCCTTGTTTTACTCGTGCTTTGGCACTACCGCCTGACGGGCGACGGCGCGTATTTGCGCACGAATTACGCCAAGGTCACAGCCCTTCTTGAAGCCTACCGCCGCGATTACGAGAGGGAGGGGCTTTTGCGTGATCTCGACAAGTGGTGCGTGGTGGAATGGCCGCAGAATTTCCAACACGGCTATGACGTAGACATTCGCGAGGGCAAGGTGTGCAAGGAAGCCCACGTGGCGATCGGGGCATATTATCTTGCCGCCGTTCGCGCCGCCAACAGAATGGCAGAGGCGTTGGGCATGGACGCATACAGAAACGAGGACGCGCTCACAGACGCCTTCTACCGTGCCTTTTATGACCCCGAAAGGGATCTGTTCAAGGACGGCGAAAGCACAAGCCATATCAGCCTTGTAGGAAACAGCTTTGTGTACGGCCTCGGGCTTTGCCAGAAGGAAACGACCAAGCAAAATATTCTTGCCATGCTGGACGAACATGGCATACATTCCCTTTCTCTCTTTTGCACCTTCCCCGTTCTTATGGGACTTTCAAGAGATGGCGACTTTAACCGCATCCAAAGCGCCCTGCTCGACGGCGGCGCATGGCTCCGCATGCTGAGAGAGGATGCAACGACCACCTTTGAGGGCTGGGGGAAGGATACCAAGTGGAACACATCCTTATTCCATTTGACCATGAGCTATGCGGCACTTTTTATTGCCGATGCTGACCTTGAAGATCTGTTTTCTACTTAAACCGTATAAAAATAAGAGGTAAAATCATGTTTTCCTGTGATACGATGGTAGTATGTGCCCCCTATTCGATGTATGGGCAGAACCTTTTTGCCAAAAATAGCGACCGCCCCACGGGTGAGCCGCAGCCGCTCTGCTTCTATGCGGGCGCTACGCATGCCGCAGGCGAGGTGGTGCATACCACCCATATAGATGTTCCGCAGGTAGAGAGGACCTATTCGGTGGTCGGCTCCCGCCCCTATTGGATCTGGGGCTTTGAGATGGGTTACAACGAAAAGGGGCTTATCATCGGCAACGAAGCCGAGGGCTCGCGCCTGCCGCCCGACGGCGAGCAGGGCATCCTTGGCATGGATCTTTTGCGCCTCGGTCTTGAGCGCGCCGCAACGGCGCGTGAGGGCATTGCCGTCATCACAGGACTTTTGGAGAAGTACGGGCAAAAGGCGCGCGCCAGCATGCTGACCGACAGAGTTTACGAAAATACCTTTATTCTCTCCGACCCCAAGGAATGCTTCGTTCTTGAAACGGCAGGCAGAGAGTGGGTCGCCAAGCAGGTCACGGAAATGAAAGGCGTTTCCAACTGCTATTCCATCGGCAAGGATGCGGATATGATGTCGGCGAACGCCGAAAGGATCGCGCGTGAGAACCGTTGGCTTTCTCCCGACGAGCCCTTTGATTTTGCGAAAGCCTATTCGGGAAGACAGGTGGGGCAGCCTGCGGGCGTGCAACGCTTCCGCAGACTCAACAAGCTCCTCTCGCAACGGGAGCAGCACGACTTTGCTTCGCTTGCCGCCATTCTCCGCGACCATTATGAGGACGAGCTGATCGCCCCTCGCTTTGGCGCGACCGCGGGCACCTTCCGTACCGTTTGCATGCATATGTACGACTTTGGCAGCAGCGAAACCACGGCATCTCTCCTTGCGCGCTACGACGAGGAGCTTGGCATCATCGCACGCTATGCACCTGCACAGCCCTGTCTTTCGGTCTATATTCCCGTTTACATGACGAGCCTTCCCGAAAGAATGCAGACAGCGGAGAGAAAATACGATCCCGAAACGCTTTGGTGGCAGGCAAAGCGACTCTCGCTCCTTGTCGCTGTGGATGAAGAGGCGTTTGGAGATGAGATCCGCGCTCGCCTTTTGAAATTAGAAAATATATGCAAGCAAAGAGCGGAGGAAGCGGAGAACGAGGCAAGACGGGAGCTGCGTGCGGGCAATGCCGCGGCGGCAAAAAGGATCCTCGCGGACGTGACCGAGGTCTGCACGGAACAGTTCTTTTTGATCGCAAAAGCGGAGAGCATCCGCCTTGCAGAGCGGATCAAATCCTTGGGCGGCCTTTACGGACGGCAAAAGGAAGAGCTTGAAAAATACGCGGCGTACGCGGAGATGCCGCTTCTCTAACAAGGAGCATCCTATGAGAAAGTTTATTCTTGGAACAGACTTTTGGACGGATTGCGATGACTGTGTCGCCCTTCGTCTTTTGACACGCGCGATCAAGGCAGGGGAGATCGAGCTGCGCGGCATTGCTATAAACGCTTGCATGGAGCATTCCGTCGCGTCCGTCGTCGGCTTTTTGCGCGCCGACGGTGTTTCGGACATCCCTGTTGGGCTTGACCCTGCCGCCGTCGATTTTGGCGGCGCGCCCCCCTACCAGAAGCGGCTTGCGGAAGGCTTCGCCCCCGACGTCACGAACGCCGATGCGGAGGACGCCGTCACGCTCTACCGCCGCCTGTTGGCGGAGAGCGAAGAGAAGCTTGAGCTGATCGAGATCGGCTATCCGCAGGTGTTAAGCGCCCTGCTGCTCAGCGAGGGTGACGAGTTTTCCCCCTTGGACGGGCGTGCGCTTGTCAAGGGAAAGGTGGAAAAGATCTGGATGATGGCAGGCAAGTGGGATAAGGACGGCGAGAGGGAAAACAACTTCTGCCGTGCCGACCGCTCGCGCCGTGCAGGCGAGATCCTTTGCCGCCTGTGCCCCGTGCCCGTGACCTTCCTTGGCTGGGAGATCGGGATTAACGTGCTGACGGGTGGCGCGCTTGACAAAAACGACCACCTGTATCTGGCACTTCTCGATCACGGCTCGGAAAAGGGAAGACACTCTTGGGACCCGATGCTGGTGCATATGGCGCTCGTTGGGGATGAAGAAAAGGCAGGCTACAAAACGGTGCGCGGACATGCATCGGTGGATGCCGAAACGGGAGCAAACCATTTCCGCCCCGATCCCAACGGCTTGCATACGTACGTTGTCAAAGCGAAGGATGACGCCTTTTATGTAGACGCCATCGACCGACTTTTATAATACAGGAGAAGAAAATGGATCTGCTTCACACCGAGTTTAAGCGCAAGTTTTCTTGCTCGCTCTATAAAAAGCTGCGCTTGCCCTTAGCGTGTTATCCTTAACGGAGAACACGCAGCGATATAAATCCCTCGTGGGATTTGCGATATTCCCTAACGGGAGCGATATTTGCTACGCAAACGATATGCCCTGCGGGGCGTGAAGGGATTTATATCATATCGCACCGAGCATAGCGA
>SVTN01000001.1 GCA_015063765.1 Oscillospiraceae bacterium
GCATTCCGTGGGAAGCGAAAGATCCTTTAAAATAGGAAGAAGACGGGCGCGGACGGCGGGCGCGCACATGGGAAGCATGCCGAGGGCAACGCATTCACCGTGATAAAGCCCCGCTTCACGCGCGTCGTTCTTTTCGTCGTCAAAGCCTGCGAGCGTTTCGATGCCGTGCCCTACCGTGTGCCCGAAATTGAGAACGCGGCGGAGCGAGCTTTCCTTTTCGTCCGCTTCGACGACCGCCTTTTTGATCTTGAGTGCGGCGAGGATGACCTCGTCAAGACGGGCACGCGCCTCGCCCTTTTCAAAGAGGGCAAACAAGACTTCATCGTGCGTGCAGGACATCTTGAGTGCTTCGGTCAGTCCCGATGCGATCTGGCGCTCGGGAAGGGTTTTCAAAACGTCGGGGTCGATCAAGACGGCTGTGGGGGGATAGAAGGCACCCACGCAATTCTTGATGCCGCCGAGATTGACGGCAACCTTTCCGCCAATGGAGGAATCCACCTGGGAAAGAAGGGTAGTGGGAATGTTGTAAAAATCAATGCCGCGCATATAGGCGGAGGCGACGAAGCCCGCAAGGTCGCCGATCACGCCGCCGCCGACCGCAACCACGCAGTCACGGCGGGTAAAGCCAGCCTCTAGCATCACACGGAGCAGCTTTTCAAAAACGGCAATGCTTTTGGTGCCTTCGCCCGAGGGAAGGGTGACGAGGGTGGGGGAAAGGGATGCCCTCGCGATCTCCTCGGCATACTCCGCGGGAACGCCCTCATCGGTCACGACAAGCACACGGCGGGAAAGATTTAAAAGCGTGCTTGCATCCTTGATGGCACCGCGTGCGACGGTGATGGGATAACTGCCCTTGGATGTTTTTACGGTAAGCGTGCTTTGCATGGCATGCTCCTTTTCTTGACGGTGTTCCGTCGGGGTGTTATTTTAAAAGGGAAGAATCGGACTCGGTATAGGTGCCCGAAACCTTTAGCTTGTCGCAGAACTGACCGAGGGCGGCAAGCATAGCCTTGCCCTCGCCCGAATCGATATTGCCCTCTGCCTCGGCGTAGAAATAATATTTCCACATCAAGCCCTTCATCGGGCGGGAGCGAAGGGTTCGAAGGTTAAAGCCGAATTTACCGATGATGTCAAGCGCCTTGGCAAGCGAGCCTGCTTCATTGAGGACGGTGAAAACGAGAATGAAGCGACCTGCCGCTCCCGCATCCTTGGGAAGGGGATGGCGTGCACGGGTGAAGACGGCGAAGCGGGTGGTATTGCCCGCACTTTCGTTGATGGCGTGATCGGCAACCGAAAGTCCGTAAAGAGATGCGTTTTCCTCCGCACCGATGGCGGCGACGGTCGGGTCGCCCATCTCCTTGACGAGCTTTGCGGCAAGCGCGGTGTTTTCCATCGCGCGCGTTTCCCAGCCGTTTTTACGGATGTACTTCTCGCACTGCGAGAGCGCTTGGGGATGACTGACGACCGTTTTGATGCCCGCTACGTCAGCCCCCGGGAGAGTGAGCAGATTTTGGGTGACGGTGAGGTCATACATGCCCGACACCGAGAGCGAGCCGGAGAAGAGGAGGTCTGTGACCTGTGCGACCTCTCCCGCAAAGGAGTTTTCGATGGGCAGGACGGCGGCGTAGCACTCGCCGTTTTCTACCGCCTGATAAGCGGAAAGAAAGTCGGGATAGCCGATACGCTCACCCTCGGGAAAGATGCGCCCTGCGGCGGTGTGCGCGAATGCGCCCTCGGTGCCGCTGTATGCGATACGGGTGCCCTCAAGCAAAAGGCTTTGGTAACTGCGGCAGACCGCCATCAAGCCCTTTTGGAAGGTGACGTAATATTCCTTTAAGGATTCATCCTGAATGCAGGCGGCACCGCGTGCAATGACCGCCGCCTCACGTGCGGCGTCGAGAATGGGGAGCCCGTGCTCCTTTTTGTATGCCGCAACCTCACGCGCCGCGTACAGGCGCTCCTCGAAGAGCCTTGCCATTTCGCTGTCGACGCGATTGATGATCTCTCTTGCTTTTTCCAAACGATCCATGGAAATGCTCCTTTATAAACTGTATTCCTTAGCGAGTGCCGCGAAGGCGGGGAGGGAACGGCGAATTTGCTCGGTGGTGACACAGTAGGCGATGCGAACGTAGCCGGGGCAGGCAAAGTCGTCGCCCGGAACGAGCAGAAGCTCGTATTTCTTTGCGCGCTCGCAGAAGGCGTTGGCATCAGCCTCGGGGGATTTCATAAAGAGATAGAAGGCGCCGTCGGGCTTTTTGAGGGTAAAGCCGCTAGAAGACAGACCCTCGTAAAGCAGGTCGCGGTTCAGCTTGTAGGTCGCGAGATCCGAAACCATGCCGAGGCAGTGGGGAAGAAGCTTCTGGAAGAGGCTGGGGGCGCAAACGTAGCCGAGTGCGCGGCCTGCACCGCAAATGGCGGCGTATACAGCGTCATGCTCCTTCGCGGTGGGAGAAACGAGAACGTATCCGATGCGCTCACCGGGAAGGGAAAGCGACTTCGAGAAGGAATAGCAGACAAGGGTGTCGTCGTAATATTTTGTAACGTAGGGAACGGCGATGTCATCGTAGACCAGCTCGCGGTAGGGCTCGTCGGCAATGAGATAGATCACGTGGCCGTATTTTTCTTCAGCCGCCGACAGGATCTCGGCAAGACGGATGATAGAAGCCTCCGAGATCACGGCGCCCGAGGGGTTGTTCGGAGAGTTGATGATCACGGCGGCGGTCTTCTCGGAAAGGGCATCCGCGAGTGCGTCAAAGTTGATCTCAAAATTCGTTTCGTCCGCGGGTACAATGCGGAGCGACGCACCCGTTTGCTCGGTAAAGACGCGGTATTCGGGGAAGAAGGGAGCAAAGACCACGACCTCCTCCCCTGCGCCTGCTACAGCCGAAAGGCAGGCGGAAAGGGAAGCGGCGGCACCCACCGTCATATAAAGATCGGAAGGCTTTGCGCCGACATTATAGGTTTTGTTTAAGTATTCGGCAATGGAAGCGCGTACACCGAGGTCACCGGGCGCTGAGGTGTAGCCGTGCAAGGACACCGAGTCGCTTTCCTGTAGCATTTTGATCAGCGCCTCGCCTACCGCATCGGGGGCGGGAACGCTGGGATTTCCAAGGCTGAAATCGAAAACGTTTTCTGCGCCGATCTCCTTGCGGCGCGCGTTGCCGTATTCGAAGATCTCGCGGATGACGGAGCGTTTTTCACCTAAGGCTTGCATTTTTTTGACGATCATGGGGGATCTCCTTTCATGGTTAACATTGTTAACTTGTTACGAAAAGCATTATACTACTTTTCAGGGTATTTGTCAAGGGTTTTTCCTGAAAAAGCCCGAAAAGACTTGATTTTTTTGAAAAAAAGCAGTATAATAGGGGTAAGAAAAGTATATTCGCACCGCTTCTTTTGCTTTTTTAGCGGTGTTAACCAAGAAAACGGAGAATACCATGGCAAAGGAAAAAGAGATATTAGAGAGCTATGCTGACCTCATGGAGGGTGAGGAGCGGGTGCTTCCGCAGACCGAGCTTCGCGAGGAGCTTTTGCTTGCCGGCATTTCAGAGCTTGAGGCGAGAGGGCCGGGCGGCTTTTCTCTCCGCCGTGTGGCGGCGGCGTGCGGCGTGTCCTGTGCCGCGCCCTATAAACATTTTGCAAGCAAGGAAGCGTTTATTGCCGCTATTCTTTCTTACATTCATGAAAAATGGGATCTTTTGGAGTCCCACATTTGTACCGCGTTTCCAAAGCCGGGCACGGCGCGTCTCGCGGAGCTTTGTCTTGCGGATATTCGCTTTTGGCTTGGCAATCCCCATTTTCACACGGTGCATATGATGGAGAGAAAGTCGACGGGCGGCGCAACCCGTCTTGGCACGCGTGCGGAGGCCGAGCTTGCGGCGCTTTGTGCTGAGCGCGGTGCGGATCACGAAAGATGCGCGTATTTGCTCCGCTCTCTCGTCTACGGTGCCATCCTGATGCTAGAGGACGGAACGCTTGAAAACGGCGCTTCGACCTTCCGTATGCTACGCGCCGCCATTACCGATGCCATTCCCAAAGAAAAAGTATAGCACCAAACAGAGCGCACGGCATAAGATAGTAGTGTAAGGCGAAAGCCTTGCCGCTCCGTAGGAGTGAACGCCATCGGCGGCACTTTGCCGCTACAAATCTTGGAGGACTGCTATGAACAACTGCCTTTGCCATCTCTTTGACGATAACTGCACCTGGATCATCATTCTTGCACTCATCGTCGTATTCTGCTGCTGCTGCGGCTGAACATAGGCTATGCGGAAAAAGGCTGTCGAAAGACAGCCTTTTTCATTATTTTAAGCGAAAAACTTATAAAAGCCCTTGATTTTGTGTACGCTTTGTGATAAAATAGTGAGGATAAAAACTCCTCATGAAAGGAAATGACAATGAGTACAAAAAAACACAACGGCTTTGCTTCGAGCCTTGGCTTCGTGCTTGCCTCGGCAGGCTCGGCGGTCGGTCTCGGCAACATTTGGGGCTTCCCCTATAAAACGGGCGCAAACGGCGGTGCCGCCTTCGTTCTCGTTTATATTTTGATGGCGCTTCTTCTCGGCATCGTGGGTATGACGGTGGAGATGTACGTCGGTAAGCGCGCGCAGGCAAACCCTGTGACCGCACTCAAAAAGATCAACCCGAAGCTTGGCTTTATCGGCTTGATCGCTGTCGTTGTCCCCTTCTTTATCATCTGCTACTACTCGGTGCTTGGCGGATATACCCTGCGCGGTGTGATCTCCTCCTTCACGGATATCGGTAAGGATGCCGCGGCAGTTGGCGCGGGGCTTGGTAGCTTTATGGCAAGTCCTTGGCTTCCTGCCCTTTGCACCTTCATTTTCCTTGGTCTTGCCGTCGTGATCATCATGGGCGGTGTGCAGAAGGGCATTGAAAAGGCATCCAAGGTGCTGATGCCCCTGCTTTTCATCATTTTGCTTGGCGTGATGGTTTATTGCCTTTGCCTTGGTGAAGGTGTGCGTGACGGCTTGAACTTCTATATTCTCAAGGCGGACTTTAAGGCGCTCGGCTTCAAGGGTGTCGCCGCCGCGATGGGACAGGTCTTCTTCTCGATGTCGCTCGGTATGGGCATCATGATCTCCTACGGCTCTTATACGGGCAAGGAGATCAACCTCTTTAAGTCTGCGGTACAGATCAGCATCATTGATACCGTGATCGCTCTTATGGCGGGCTTTGCTATTTTTCCTGCTGCCTTCCACTACATGGAGGTCGCGGGCTTGACTGAGGCAGATGTTGGACTTGGCGGCTTCGCCCTCATGTTCCAAACCCTCCCCCTCGTCTTCAACTCTCTCGGCGTCGTAGGTGCGATCATCGGGGCATTTTTCTTCCTTATGGTTGGGATCGCCGCCATTACCTCCGTCGTGTCGCTCGTTGAGGTCGTGACGCAGTTTGTCATTCAGAAATTTAAGATCAGCCGCAAGCTGGCAGCTGTCGTTCCCATGACGCTTGCGATGGTCGTTTCGGTGTTTGTTTCGCTTTCTCTCGGCGGACATTTCTCCGTCTTCAAATTCGATCTTCTCACCTTCTTCGACGAGATCACCAACACCGTGCTCATGCCCGTTTGCGCGTTCGCTGTTTGCGTTGCGGCAGGCTACGGCATTAAGAAAAAGGAAATGGCAGAGAATATCGTTCCCTCGAAGCCCGGTGTCGGTACGGTCGTTTCCTATATGGCACGCTTTGTCACGCCGCTTCTTATCCTTGTCGTTGCGGTGTTCGGTGTCGTCAGCAACGTTTCCCAGAATGTGAACTACTACTTCGTGATCGCAGGCGCAGTTCTCCTTTCGGCGATTGCCGCGATCGTTTACTTCGCTTGCCGTCTTGACCGCTCGAACACCGGCTGCAACGCCGATGAGCTTGCGTCGATCGCCGACGAAGACTGATTTTTGACTTCCTTGGGTGTGTCTATATGGCACACCCAACCTTTTTGAGAGGAGCTACGATGTTAAAGCGCTTTATTCCATATTACCGCCCCCACCTAAAGCTATTCGTGCTTGACATGCTCGCGTCCTTCCTGATCGCGGCGCTGGGCATGGTCTATCCCATGGTGACAAGGCAAATGCTCAACGTGTATATCAAGGAGCAGATGTACCGCGAGATCATCTTCGCGGGGGCTTTGGTGCTCGGTCTTTACGTCCTTCGCTTTCTTCTTCGCTATTTCGTGCAGTATTACGGACACATCGTAGGCGTTCGTATGCAGGCGCAGATGCGCGAGGAGCTGTTTTCACACCTAGAGAAGCTTCCGTACTCTTATTACGACGAGCACGAAACGGGAAAGATCATGTCGCGCTTGACGAGCGATCTGAACGAGGTCAGCGAGCTTGCGCACCACGGTCCTGAAAACCTCTTTATCAGCGGCATCATGGTGGTGTGGTCCTTCATCTATCTCTTCATGATCCACCCGTATCTTACCCTGATCGTTTTCGCCTGTGTGCCCTTTCTCGTCGTCGTTACGCTCATCTCCCGTAAAAAGATGCGCGCCGCCTTTACCGAGCGCCGCGCCGCTACCGCTGAGATCAGCGGTGCGATCGAAAGCAGCATTTCGGGCATCCGTGTAACCAAAGCCTTTACGGGTGAAGAAAGCGAGAAGAAAAAGTTTAAGAAGGGCAACGACTATTTTGTGGAATCCTCCAAATCCGCTTATCGCGCGATGGCGATCTTCTTCTCCTCGACCTCCTTTGTGACCGACGTCTTTAACGTCATCGTCCTGATCGCGGGCGGACTTTTCCTCTACGCAGGGGACATCACCTTCGGTGACTATTCTACCTTTATCGTTTCCATCAATCTTTTTATCTCCCCGATTATGACGCTTGTTAATTTCAGCGAGCAGTTTCAAAACGGTGCGACGGGCTTCCGCCGCTTCCTTGAGGTCATGGATACGCCGCCCGAGTGCGATGCCGAGGGCGCTGTGCCGCTTACGGATGTCACAGGTGAGATCGAATTCCGTGACGTGAGCTTTTCGTATGAAGCGAGCAAAGAGGTCATCCGTGATATGAGCTTTACGGTAAAGGCGGGAGAAAAGTTTGCTCTCGTCGGTCCGTCGGGCGGCGGCAAGACCACCGTTTGCCATCTGCTCCCCGCCTTCTATAGACAAGGAGAGGGCGATATCTACATCGACGGCAAGGAGCTGCGCACGCTGACGCTTTCCTCTCTTCGCTCCCATATCGGTATCGTGCAGCAGGACGTCTTCCTCTTTTCGGGCAGCTTCCGCGACAATATCCGCTACGGCCGCCCCGACGCAAGCGACGACGAGGTGGTAGAGGCGGCAAAAAGCGCCAACATCCACGAGTATATCATGACCCTCCCGAAGGGCTATGACACAGAGATCGGCGAGCGCGGCGTCAAGCTCTCGGGCGGACAAAAGCAACGCCTTTCCATCGCCCGTGTTTTTCTCAAAAACCCCGCCATTCTGATTTTGGACGAAGCGACGAGCGCTCTCGACAATACCACCGAGATCCTCATCCAAGGGGCGCTTGACCGCCTTTGCGAGGGAAGAACCACCATCGTGGTCGCACACCGTCTTTCTACCATCAAGAATGCTGACCGCATCGCCGTCATCCGCGGCGGCGAGATTGCCGAGATTGGCAGCCACGATGAGCTGATGGCAAAGGAGGGCGGCATCTACCGCACCCTCTACGACGCCCAGTTTGCGGGCAGACTATCTACCGAAGAAATGTTGTTCTAATCAAAAAGCCGCACGGTTTTCCGTGCGGCTTTCGCTTTTTATTAGAACAAACCTGTAATTTTTCCGTCCTCGTCGACGTCGATCTTTTCTGCCGAGGGAACCTTGGGAAGACCCGGCATGGTCATGACGTCGCCCGTTAAGACAACGAGGAAGCCGGCGCCTGCCGATACCTTGACGTTCTTCACGTTGACGGTGAAGCCCTCGGGCGCACCGAGAAGCGTCATGTTGTCCGAGAAGGAATACTGTGTCTTTGCCATGCAGATGGGGAGCTTATCAAAGCCGAGTGCGGTGAGCTCTGCGATCTGCTTCTTGGCGTTCGGGGCGACTGCAATGCCGTCACCGCCGTAGATCTTTTTGACGAGCGTTTCGATGCGCTCTTCGATGGAGCCCTCAAGCTCGTAAGCATAGGTGAAGTCGCCCTTTTCCTCTTCACAAAGGCGAACGACCTCGCGTGCAAGCTCGACACCGCCTGCACCCCCCTCTGCCCAGACGTTCGAGAGAACGACGTTGACGCCGAGGGCACGGCACTTGGCGATGATCGCCTCGACCTCAGCATCGGTGTCGGTGGGGAAGCGGTTGACCGCAACGACGGCGGGAAGCTTATAAACGTTCTTGATGTTGGAAACGTGGCGCAACAGGTTGGGAAGGCCCTTTTCGAGTGCCTCAAGATTTTCGTTGCCAAGCTCGGTCTTTGCAAGTCCTCCGTGCATCTTGAGTGCGCGGATGGTGGCGACGATAACGACTGCAGAGGGGGTTAAACCTGCCATGCGGCACTTGATGTCGAGGAACTTCTCGGCACCGAGATCGGCACCGAAGCCTGCCTCGGTAATGGCGTAATCGCCAAGACGGAGTGCCATACGGGTGGCGGTGATGGAGTTACAGCCGTGGGCAATGTTTGCGAAGGGACCGCCGTGCACGAATGCAGGCGTGCCTTCGAGGGTCTGTACGAGGTTGGGCTTGAGGGCATCCTTTAAGAGTGCCGCCATAGCACCGACTGCCTTCAGATCGCCTGCCGTGACGGGCTTGCCGTCAAAGGTGTAGCCGACGATAATGCGCGAAAGGCGCTCTTTGAGGTCGGTTATGGAGGTGGCAAGGCAGAAGATCGCCATGATTTCAGACGCTACCGTGATATCAAAGCCGTCTTCACGCGGAATGCCGTTGGTGGGGCCGCCAAGACCGTCGGTCACAAAGCGAAGCTGTCGGTCGTTCATGTCTACACATCTTTTCCAAGTGATGCGGCGCTGGTCAATGCCGAGCGCGTTGCCCTGGTGGATGTGGTTGTCAAGCATCGCGGCGAGCAGGTTATTTGCCGCGCCGATGGCGTGGAAGTCACCCGTAAAATGCAGGTTGATGTCCTCCATGGGGACGACCTGCGCATAGCCGCCGCCTGCCGCACCGCCCTTGATACCGAACACGGGACCGAGAGAGGGCTCGCGGAGCGCGACCATGACGTTTTTGCCGATCTTGCGCATACCGTCGGCAAGACCGATGGTGGTGGTCGTTTTGCCTTCACCTGCGGGGGTAGGCGTGATGGCGGTCACAAGCACGAGCTTGCCGTCACGGCGTCCCTCCTCCTTCAAAATGGCGGTGTCGACCTTTGCCTTGTATTTTCCGTACTGCTCAAGGTATTTGTCATCAATGCCTGCTGCCTTCGCAATTTCGGTGATCGGGCGAAGGACGGCACTTTGTGCGATTTCAATATCGGTCTTCATGATGCTCTCCTTTTATGATAATGTTGTAACAAAACTATTCTACCAAAATGTTTTTGGTTTGTCAAGGGATGAAGCAAACTATCAATACCTGTTTTCCTTCAGCTCGTCAAGACTGCATTTTCTTCCGTCACAGCCTGCGCTTGCGATCACATTCTTTGCCACTTCGGGAACCGACTCCCAGCCGTGAACGAATACGGTGTTTCGCTCGGTGCAATTGCGATCGTCGCAAAGATAGCCGTGGAAGGCTTCAAAGAGCTCTTCCTCTTTGTTTTGTCCGCGCGCGTTCAAAAGATAGGTGTTCTCCCAAAGCACGTTATGGTCGGGAGCGATGGTGCCATGGTGCTGGGTGTAGCAGTAATAAGAGCCGCTTCTGCGTGCCTGCATACGGGCGACGTATCTCGCGGGGAGAGTATCAAGCTCCTTGTCCTTTTCGTGTGCGCCCAGCGACTGCTCAACGATAACGTTATCCAAAGCATGCCAATTGGAGGAAGAGCCGTCAAAATAGATGCCGCACACGAGGTTGCCGTTGCCGTTGGCGGTGTTTTTGGTGTAGACCACACAGTTGCGCTTTACAAAATTGAACAATTCGGGATAGTCGTTGGGCGCGTTACCGCCGAGCACGTAGATGCCGCCGCCGTCACACATTTCGGTGCAGAAGGAGGCAACGTAATTGTCCGAGATCTCCACGTTGTCAATGTTGACACGCTCACCGCGCGGGACAGTGGTTGCATCCCAATGCCAACCCACCGAGAAGCCCGAGTAGGAGCAATTTGTAATTGTGTTGTGGGAAAGAAGGGCATCCTTGGTGGATGCCATGCAGATGGCGGGGGATGTATAGTATACGGTAGCCACCTCGTCGATGTCGTTGTTCTCAACCGTCACGCGCAGGTTGCCTGCCGTTTCGTCCCAACGGTTGGTGGGAGCGCCGACACGGATGGCAGAGGAGGGGATGCGGCGGAAGGTGCAGTCCTTGACGGTGAGATCCTCGACCCTGCCACGCAGGGAAATGCCCTCGCATCCAAGGTCGCGGAAGGTGCAGTTCTTGACGGTGAGATGCTTGCAGTCATGTCCGTAGATGGCGGCGGCGTTCGGGTAATCGTGGAAGCGGCCGTCGCAGGAAGCCTGACCGCAGGTCGCGCCAAACTCGGAGAGCTTGTAGTCGTCGGTGCCTGTAAAGGTAAGTCCGTCAAAGGTCACGCCGTCGATCTTCTCCAACGAGAAAAGGCGCGCAAGACGGGGAATGGCAAAGCACGTCTGTGTGATATCCCCCTCGGTGTAGTAGGAGAGGACGCCGCTTTTGCCGTCGCGGTAGTATTCGTTCTCGCTGTCGACAAAGGCAAGCGCGTTTTGGAGAAAATAATGGCGACCGCGGAAGGGGAAGCCGCCCGGGAATGCAAAGCGAGCGTATTCGTCCGGCTTCAAATAGACGGCAACATGTTCTTCGGGGGCAACGACACCCTCGTTTTTGAAAATGAACCAAGCGTCATCGGGGTTTTTGACCTCGTAGACAGCGGTGTCGTCAAGATCGATCGCCGTGATGTGGATGATGTTGTAATCCCACTCGGCAACGGTGTGAAGCTCAGCGTCGGTGACGGGAAGAATGCCATCCGTCTTGTCGCCGATGAGGGGAGCCAAAAGACGGCGGTCAAGATACATTTTGCATTCCGCCTTGACGTTTGCACCTTCACGCCCCTTGGCATCAAAGTCGCGTTCGAAGCGTTGACGGGTAGCCCCCTCCTCCACCTTGGGAGCGCCGCTTAAGGCGAGCGTTGCAAGGCGTCCGTTCGTGTAGAGATAACGGAAGCGTCGCGGCGTGCCGTCGGCGTTTAACAGGGTTGCTGTATGGATGGGAGCGCCGGTGGATGTAAAGGCTTTGGCGGGGATGTCTTCCAGCGAGGATACTGTCACACAGCCGTTCGCCTGCAGGGTGAGATGCGAGCCCGAAATAGGCATATCCTCTCCCGTCAGCGTCAGCGTTTCCCCGATGCGGTAATCGCCCTCGGCAATGTCAATGATGACGTGTGTAGGAAGGTTGGCTTCTCTTAAAAGCTCTTTTGCCTTTGAAAAGGCGCAGGGAAGGCAAGAGAAGGGCGCTTCCTTGGTGCCGTCGCCGCAGGATGCGGCATTTTGATCGAGATAAAGGATCTTTTCTGCGTTGTTTGCCATGATGCTTCTCCTTATCGCTAAGTTTTCTGTTTTCATTGTACCTAAAAATTTGGGGTATGTATTTGCACAAACGTAAACATTTTTTGATATTTCGTATTGACGGCATCCGCCCGAAGTGATATAATGTAGAAAAGTGCAAAAAAGAGGGGGAAAAAGAGTGAAACAGGGGCAAGATCTTCGCGTAGCGCAGGGGCATAAGCTTTTTTCGGAGCTGTCAGAGTCTGACTTTTCGCGTGCACTTGGGTTGTTTTCTGCGCGGGTCGCGACTTATAAAAAGGGTGAGATCCTGCGCGCCATGGGCATGCCCTTTTCTACCTTCGGCTTAGTTCTTTCGGGGACGGTACAGGTCTTTTCCCTTGATATGGACGGCGAGCCGCAGATGATGGCAAACGTGGGTGCGGGGGAGAGCTTCGGCGAATCGCTTGCCTATTTAAAGACCGAAGAAAGTCCCGTCAACGTCATCGCCGCCACCGATGCCGCGGTGCTTTGGTTGGATATTGCCACTCTGCGCGCAAGGACCGCGGAGGGAGATGCTTTCGCACTTGCCATCAGCGAGCGTTTTTCTTCGGTCCTTGCCCTGCGTGCGCTTTTTCAAAACGACCGCATTCAGATCTTAAGCAAGCCGAAGATCCGCGACCGCCTCGTCACCTTTCTTTCGCAATGCGAGCGTCGATCCGGAAGCCGTACCTTCATCATTCCCTTTGACAGAGCCTCGCTTGCCGTTTATCTCGGCGTCAATCGCACCGCCCTCTCCCGAGAGCTTGCCAAAATGAAAAATGAGGGCATCATTGACTTCTTCCGCAGCTCCTTCCGCCTCTTGTAATTTGGTTGCAATTGCAACATACTTTTTCCTTTCTATCGGGTACAATAAGGGTGTAAAAAGAAGAAAGGAAAATAAACCCATGAAAAAACTACTCGCACTCACCCTTGTTCTCATTTTTGTGCTCATCCCGCTTGCGGGCTGTGCCAAGGATACGACCGCTGTCCGTCTCGGCGGCATGACGGGCCCCACCTCCATCGGTATGGCAAAGCTGCTTGCCGACGACAAGGCGGGTACAGCCAAAAACGATTATGAATTTACTTTAGTCGGAAGCGGCGCTGACATGAAGGCAAAGCTTCTTTCGGGCGACGTAGACATCGCCGCCATCCCCGCAAACCTTGCGGCAACCCTCTACAACGCAACCAAGGGCGAGATCCAGGTGATCGCCGTCAACACGCTTGGCGTTGTTAGCCTGCTGGAAACGGGCAACACCGTGAACAGCCTTGCCGATCTTAAGGGCAAGACGGTCTATGCCCCCGCATCCGCGAAGGGTGCCATTCCCGAGATCGTCTTTTCCTATCTGCTCTCGACGGCAAACTTGACGCTTGGCGAAGATGTTACCGTTGAGTGGCTGCCGACCGCTGCAGGCGGTGCAAATCCCCTTGCTCCCAAGCTCAAGACGGGCGAGATCGTTCTTTCCCCCGAGCCTGCCGCATCCGCACTTCTCTCGAATGTTGAGGGGGCGCGCCGTGCCATCGTGCTGGATGACGCATGGGATGCCCTGGATAACGGCTGTGAGTACGTGACGGGTGTCACCGTCGTGCGCCGCGCCTTTGCCGAAGAGCATCCGCAGGTGGTCAAGCGCTTCCTTGATGAATACGAGGATTCCATTGAGTACGCGAACGAGAATGCCGCCGATACCGCTGCAAAGGTGGTGGAGTTTGGCATCCTTGACTTGAAGGCTGCACTCATCGAAAAGGCGATCCCGAGCTGCCATATCGATTTTGAGGATGGCAACGACATGAAGGCGGAACTAAAGGCGTATTACGAGCTTCTCGTTTCCGTCAACGCCGCCGCATTTGGTGGCAAAGCTCCCGACGACGGCTTCTATTATGTAAAATAAAGTTTACAATTTGAAAAAAGGAGGGCGACAGTATGCGTGCGCTTTTACGGAAATCTTCCGTGCAAAAGACGTTGGCGGTTCTGATCGCCCTTCTTGTTTGGCAAATTGGGGCGATGATACTTAACGAGGAGCTCATTCTTCCCACCCCCGTTCGGGTGCTTGTAAGGCTCTTCACCGTCTGGCAGTTAGAGGGTGTTTTTACCGCGATTTGGTATAGCCTTCTTCGCATTGCGCTTGGCTTTTTTCTCGCCTTGCTGCTTGGCACAGTTCTTGCTGTGATCGCGGGGAGATTTCCCTTTGTGGAAACACTCCTTTTTCCCTATATGGCGGTGGTCAAGGCGGTTCCCGTTGTTTCCTTCATCGTGCTTGCCTATGTTTGGATGTCCTCCCGCACCATTGCCGTTTTTATCTCCTTCCTCATTGTGCTTCCCACCGTGTATACGGGGCTCCTTTCGGGCATCAAGGCACGGGACGCGAAGTTAGAGGAAATGGCGGACGTGTTCGGGGTTTCGGCAAAGGATCGCTTTCTTTACCTGCGCCTTCCGAACCTTGCCCCCTACATCACGTCTGCGGTTTCGCTCGGCGCGGGGCTTGCATGGAAATCGGGGGTTGCCGCCGAGATCATCGCGGTGACTTCAAAATCCATCGGCGGAATGCTGTATAGCGCAAGCCTTGAGATGCGCAACGTAGACCTCTTTGCCATGACGGCGCTTCTCGTGCTTCTCAGCATCCTTTTTGAAAAGCTGCTCGTTCTTCTTCTAAAGCTTGTTTTTCGGAGGCTTTGGCACAAATGACGGTTTTAAATTTATGTAAAAGCTACGGCGAAAAAGCCGTTTTAAACAATTTCTCCGCGCATTTTGATGCGGGCGAGATCTCGGCTTTGATGGGACCCTCGGGGTGCGGTAAAACAACGCTTTTCCGTATTCTCCTCGGCATAGAAAAAGCAGATGCAGGCGAAATTCGTCACGACGGTGCGAAGACGGTTGCCGTTTTCCAAGAGGATAGGCTCTCCGAGCCGCTCTCTGCCATCAAGAACGTCTGTCTTGGACGGAGGGATGCCACGCCCGACGAAGCAAAAGCCCTTCTTTCGGCGCTCGGTCTTGCAGAGGATGCCGAAAAGTCCGTAAAAGAGCTTTCGGGCGGTATGCGCCGCCGCGTTTCGATCGCCAGAGCCTTGATTGCCGATGCGGACACCGTGCTCCTCGACGAGCCCTTCTCGGCGCTTGACGAGGATACCAAGGCATCCGTGATGCGCTTTACGCGGAAGGCACTCGAAGGAAAAACGGTTGTGCTCATCACCCACGATATCGAGGAAGCCCGCGCCTTCGCGAAAAACAGAGTTTATCCCTTCCTTTCGCATCAAGGGTAAATGAAAAACAACTCCCCGCAGGGAGTTGTTTTACTTCTGATCACATCTCGGTATGCGCGCGGTTGGGAACCGCGGGGTCTTTTGTCGAACGAACCCCCAAGCCTGCAGCCTCTTCCGCCTCCGACGGTGTGTACGGGGTCGGACGGGTGGCTTTCCCCTTGTCATCGGTTACCTTTGAATACGGCGTGCCTGCGGGCAACTTGTTTTTTGCCGATTTTTTCTTGCTTTTCTCCATTAAAATCACCTCCGTATATAGTTTGTGCCTTATGACGGCAAACATACGGGAAAGGAGTGCTTTTCATGACGCTTTACGCACCTTGCTATTATCAAAAATTCGCCTGCATTGCAGGCGAGTGCCGGCATTCCTGCTGTGTTGGTTGGGAGATCGACGTGGATAAAAAGGCGCTGAAAAAATATAAACGCCTGAAAGACGAAGCCATCCTTGCGAGCATTGACCGTAATGGAGCGCCCCACTTTTGCTTGGGAGAGGATGAACGATGTCCGCATCTTGACGAAGAGGGGCTTTGCCGCATCATTTTAAAATACGGGGACGAAGGCTTGTGCGATATCTGCCGCGAGCATCCCCGCTTTTATCACGATACCGTCAAGGGGCGCGAGGTCGGCATCGGTATGTCCTGCGAGGAAGCCTGCCGCTTGATCTTAAGCGAGGATTTCACCGTTGTTGAAATTGGAAAAGAAAAGGGAAGGGTGCGCCCATCTCGCTTTGATGCGCTTCCCGAACGCGAGAAGATCTATACCATTCTTTCGGATCAAAAGCTTTCCTATCCCGAACGGCTTTCAAAGATCGCCGAGGAATACGGGATTGCTTTAAAAGCAGACACTTCCGTTTTTGCATCTCTTGAATACTTAAAGGAAGAAAATCGCGCACGGTTTGTTGATGCTATACCCTTTACACCCATAGCTTCCACCCCAAAGGAGATGGAAGAATATCTTTTGCGCGCGCTTGCTTATTTTGTTTACCGTCATGTGACGGCGGCAAAAAGCGAGAGTGAAGCGCGCATGGCAGTCGGCTTCTCGCTTCTTTGCGAGCGTCTTCTTTGCTCCCTTGCGGTCAAAGAAAATGCGCTGACCTTTTCCGCTTTTGCGGAGCTTGCGCGTACCGCTTCGGAGGAATTGGAGTACTCCGTAGACAACACGGAACGGATAAAGTTTTCGTTTTTCATGTAAAAAAAGAACCGATCACATGATCGGTTCTTTTTATTCTTAGAGTTCATTTTCGTGAAGAGGAATGCCACGTGCACGAAGCACCTCTTGCGCTTTCGTGACGTCAAAGGCGGGAATGTCGTCGGTCAGCGCCGCAACGACACCTGCCCCTTCTCCCATCACAGAGCAGCAGGGAATGACGCGAGAGATTTCAAGCATCGCGTCGTCTGCCGATTGGCATCTGCCCGCCACGATGAGGTTCTTGATCTTCCTTGAATAGAGGGTCGAGAGAGGGCATTCATAGATAGGTCCTCTTTCACGCCAGTTCGAGAAGAGTCCGAGCGAGTCGGGAAATTCGCGGTGGTTGTCTGCCTTGGTCAAGGTGCGCTCACCCGCAATACGGCGGGTCATGCGGAACTGCGGGATGGTGGCAATGGTGGTGGGAACGTGCGTTTCGTCCGTCTTGCGTGCTTCCAGCACGGCGGAAAGCATACGGTCACGCGAGCGCTCCATGTAGAGCGAGATCTCGCCGTCGTCAAGTCCCGAGTAACGGACGCGGGATGCCTTTTCGGGAGGAACGCTACCGGGAATAACGTCGATATCGCCCGTCATGTGGAGGTTCCAGCCGTCTTGCCCATAGGAGTAATACCATGCCGAAAGCACGTTGCCAAAGCCGCATTTTTCGGTGGGCGCACCTGCGCGGTCGGAGAGATCGGCGTCGCCCGAGGCGTCAACGTAGCTCTTCGCTTCAATGGCATATCTGCCCGATTTGCCTTCAACAACGGCGTAACGGATCTTTTCATCCTCTGTTACCGCCGATACGAGGCTGACACCGAAGAGGATCTCGACACCTTCCTTTAAAAGTGCCTTTTCTGCGGAGGTAGCGAACAGGGCGGGGTTGAAATTGACCTCGTAGCGCGGAGAATGCTCGTCGCGCGTGCCTTCGCCGCGGACCCAGTTCTTCACGCCGAGCTTGCCGTCACAGTCGTATTCGATGGAGAGCTCCAAAAGCTCCTCGGCAATGCCGAAGGACACCTGATGCCCGTATCCGTCACAGATGGGAAGGTAGATGGTAACGAGCCCCGATGTGCCAAGGCCGCCGAGATAATAGCTTTTTTCAACCAAAATGACCTTTTTTCCAAGACGCGCCGCAGAGAGTGCGGCGGCGATGCCGCCAAAGCCGCCGCCCACGACGAGAACGTCACAGGCGTGCGTGATCTTTGTCGAGAGGGTTTCCTTGATCTCTTTCATAACGGTCACCTCACAGCGTTTCGGGGTAAAGGGCTTCTCTTGCCCGGTTCATTAACTGGATGTTGTACTTGGCAAGGAGAAGGTTCTCCACTTTCGTATGCAACCAAGGGGCAACGAGGTATCCCGTAAGGTGTGCGGGCGAGATGACCTTTTTGCCGTGCACAAGCGTGCTTTCAATGTTAGAGCTGATGCCCTCGGCAAAGGAGGAGCAGGGCACCTGATCGTAGCCGTTCTTCTCCAAAAGCTCGTAAGCGGAAATCGCCTTATAGTGCCAATGGTCGCTTGGCCAATCCTTAAACATGTTGTAGTACCAGTTGGATTGAAGCACCGATTTCGGCATCTTCTCAATATAGGTATCGGGGTTTTCCCAACAGCCGTCCGCCCAGACCCAAGGACGGGCACCGTATTTTTCCACTTCGCCGAAATAGAAATAAACGTCGTGCCACCAAAGATCCTTCGCGCGGATGTGCACGCACTCGCGGAAGCGCTGATTGCCGATGGTGTCCTCCTCATCCATTCCCAAGTGGAAAAGACGGGGATTTCCAAACACCTCGCACACCTCGCGGATGACGTCGGCGCACGCCTCGTAATAATAACGGGTGGAGGTCATGCGGCGGTATTCCTTAAGCCATGTGTGATGGCAGGTGGAGAAGTTGAGCTTCGGGATGGGCTCAAGTCCGAGGGCGCGCATCTCGTCCAGTTTCTTTTTGAGGAAGTCCTTATCCCACGCATCGGGTGCGGAGATCTCGGGGCGAGATTCGTACTTGATGCCGTCGCCCACGTCGATGAGAACGGCGTTGTATTTATGTGCGGCAAGGGTGCGGACGGTTTCGTCCCACGCCTCTACGTCAACGCCGATGTTTTCCGAATAACGCTTTGGCACATACCAGCCGCGCGCAGGGGTGTTTTCGTCGTCCCACATATGGTTGGACAGGTACATCATGTACCCAAACATCATGTTATTTTTCATATCAACCTCGTAAGGGATCCGCCGTGTGCGGCGGATGATTTTTACAAAAGCTCTGCGAGATATTTTTTCAGGTTGGCAAAGCCTGTCTTGATGCCCTCAATACAGTCCTCATATCCCTCATATTCGATGGAGAGATAGCCGTCGTAGCCGGCACGCTTGAGAATCGCAATGCATTGCTTGACGGGAATGTCGCCCGTGCCGACCGCAACGCCGCGCAAATAGTTGCAGCCACGCGTCTGGGAGCAACCGCCGGGGATGGGACCTTGGGCAAAGCTGCGCTTGACAAAGTCCTTGGCGTGCGCGTGAAAGGCGTAGGGCGCAACACGGGAAACGGCGATTGCCGAATCCTCATCGACACACGCGAAGTTGCCCATGTCGACGAGAAGACCAAAGTTGTCGTGCGCAACGGCGTTTACAAGGCGCTCGACACGGTCGGAGTCCTGCGCAAGATGACCGTGGTTCTCGGAGCAGGTGCGGATGCCCTTGGAAGCGGCATATTCGGTGATCTCGCGCGCGTTCTTTGCAAGGGTGGGGAGCATTGCGTCAAAGCTTCTGCCTGCGCCCTTTTTGGTAAGTCCCCAAGCGACGTCGTGGCGCATGACGGAGGCGCCGAGCAGGGCGGCAATGTCTACCTGCCCCTTTAAGCGCTCGATCTCTGCCGCTTCCTTCTCGGGCGTGTCTTGAAACAGATTTGCGCCGATGGTGTAAGCGTTGATGGTCATGCCGAGGCGTTCTGCCTCCTCACGAAGAAGAACGGCGTATTCCGCCTGTGTCGTGCCCTCGGGCGGCGTAAGATCGATAAACTCGATGGCTTCAAAGCCGATCTCCTTGGCGGCGGCAATGGCAGAAAGCTGTGTCAGCTTGCCTTGCTTGATGTACTGCTGGAAGGAATAGGAGGAAACGGACAGCTTCATCACTTGATGATCACCTCATGACCGGTTCTGCCGGATTCGTAGATGGCATCGAGGATCTTCATGACCCAAATGCCGTCCTCGGCGGGAGCAATGCACTTGGTACCGTTCAGCGCGCAGTCGACAAAGTGCGACATCTCGCCCACGAACATTTCGTTGCCCGACTTTAAGTTTTCCATCGAGGGGGTGATGGTGGAGAGATAGCCGTTGACCGAGGTATAGAACTTGGGGGTGTTACCGAGCGCAACGCCGCCCTTGGTGCCATAGATATCCTTTCTCGTGACGCTCTCGCCGTTGAGGTCGTAGGAGCATTCGAGAAGGGTGACGGCGCCGTTGTCGTAGCGAATGAGTGCCGTACCGAAATCCTCAATGGTATTGGGATCGGTGTCCTTGGCGTCGTCGGGCTTCCAAGCAACGTCATTCTTAAGGTCGGCGCGGCTGCCGAGCTTGTCGGAAACCATGGCAAAGACGCTGACGGGCTTCGGGTTGCCCATGAGGAAACGGGTCTGGTCGATCACGTGCACGCCGAGGTCGATAACAGGACCGCCGCCCGAAAGCTCACGGTTGCCGAACCAGCCGCCGGGGTTGCCGTGCTGACGGAGATAGGTTGCCTTGGAGTAGTAGATGTCGCCCATCATGCCTGCGTCGATAAAGTCACGGACAAGGGCGTTTTCGTTGCCGAAGCGGAGCACAAAGCCGACCATGAGAAGCTTGCCTGCCTTGTCTGCTTCAGCCTTCATCTCCTCAGCTTCCTGCGTGTTGTATGCCATCGGCTTTTCGCAAAGAACGTGAAGTCCTGCACGGAGAGCTGCAATAGAGCACTTTGCGTGGTTGACGTTCCAGACGCAAACGTCTGCAGCGTCAAGGTTGCCCTTTTCCTTTTCGAGCATTTCTTCCACCGAGGTGTAGCGATGTTCCTCGGAAATACCGAAGATGTCACAGGTCTTCTTCATTCTTTCGGGATTGATGTCGCAAGCGGCAACGATCTCTGCTGCTTCGACCTTTTTATATGCGCTAAGGTGGGTGTTTGCGATGTTACCGCAGCCGATCATGGCAATTCTAAGCTTTTTCATGGAGTTGTCCTCTCTTTATATATTTTTATTGGAAAACGAAATTAGTTGGCATTCATAACGGACATGAGGTGATCAAATGCCGTGCCGATATCCTTTTCGGGGCTGTCGCCGCACTCGCGCTCAATGGTGAGGAAGCCGCGGTAGCCGATGTCCTCCAGCGCCTTCAAGTAGGCGGGGAAAGGAACGGAGCCCGTGCCGAGGGGCACCTCTTCGAAATACTTGATGCCCTGTGCCTCCTCCGGGACGGGATGCACGACGGAGTAAATGTATTCAGGGTTGCCCTTTACCAGGAGATTGCCGTCCTTGGCGTGGGTGTGTACGATGTAATCCTTCAGATTGTAAACAGCCCCGACGGGATCGTCGCCCGTTACCATGCAAAGGTTGGCAGGGTCGAGGTTGACGGCAACGCCGCGAGAGCCGAGGGAGTCGAGAAAGCCCTTTAAGGTCAGCGAGGTTTCGGGTCCCGTTTCAATGGCAAAGTGTGCATCCAGGGAGTCAGCATACTCGGCAAGCTCATGACAAGCCTCTTGCATGATCTTGTAACGGGGGTGCGAGGGATCCTCGGGCACGACACCGATATGGGTAGTGACGATGTCGGTTTCCATCTCCTTCGCAAGCTCCATGATGCGCTTGGATTTCTCGATGAGAGCGGGGTTCTTGTCTGCGTCGCCGAAGCCGTGACCGAGGTCACCGCAGATGGCGGAGAAGCAAAGCCCCTGATCCTTGACGAAGGAGAGCAGCTCGCGGCGCGCCTCCTTTGTGAAGTTCTCGGGCGCGTGCTCGCCCGTGGTGCAGTACATTTGAAGTCCTTTTGCACCCATTTTGGCGGCAGTACGGATGGCGTCGTGCGTTTCCATACGGAAGGATTCCACGATCACGCCGATGGGAAAACGGAACATATCTTTTTCTCCTTTGGTGATTTTGCGGTATTGATGAAAGAAAATGCGCAGGATCGCTTGACTTCCTTTCGAGTATATTCTATAATAATTTTGAGAAGCGGTCAAGGGGTAATCTTGCGCTTTATTATAACAATATTGCTAAAATGGGTGGTTTTATGAAAAACGAACCGCAAAACATTCCCGCGGACGTCTTTGTCGATAAGGGCGGGAAAGCGAGGAAGGTGTACGAGCGGCATGATATGAGCCGCTTGCCCATCATCTTACATAAGGACACCGTTATCGGACGCTCCTCAACCTCCAATTGGCATGAAAATGTCGAAATTCTCTTGTTTCTTGACGGTGAGGGCACGGTGTATCTTGAAAATGCGCCGCTGGATTTTTCGCCGGGCGATATCTGCGTCATTGACTCGGGGGAGCTACACCGCGTAGAAAGCGGAGCGAGCGGGAAATGCACCTACTACTGCCTGATCATTGACGGAGAGTTCTGTGAAAGACAAGGGCTCGCGCATGAGGACGTGCGCTTTGTCAAGCGCATCCGCGACGGAAAGCTCGCCGAAGAATATAACAAAATTGCGGAAGCCTTCAAAGAGCGCGACGATTATCGCGTGCCTGCCTTAAAGGGTGCGGTGCTTTCCTTTATGGTGCATCTTTTAAGGGAGCATACCAAGGAAGGAAAGCCGAGTGCTGAGCGCGAAAACGAGGCTGTCCGCACCGTCATCCGTCATATCCGCACCCATTATGCCGAGCCGCTTGAGGTGGATGCGCTCGCCGCCTTGGCAGGGCTCAGTAAGTTTCACTTTTTAAGAGAGTTCAAGCGCGTGACGGGGCAAACGGTCGTGACCTACATCAACAATCTGCGCATTGAGCGCGCGGTCAGAATGCTCGACGCAGGCAATACCACCGTTTCCGCCGTTGCCGCCGCCTGCGGCTTTGCGAGCCACGCCTATTTTTCCAAAACCTTTTACCGCCTGCGCGGGGTGCATCCCTCGGCACTTTTGAAGAAAAAACAGTAAGAAAGGCGCTCTCCTTCGGGAGAGTATCGGTTGAATTCGTATGAATATGAACACAGGCTGGAAAATGTATGCTCTTGAAGATGAAGCCGTTGCAAAGGAGAGCTTTTCTCCAAAAAACGTCGCCGCCTTCGAGGGAAGGGAGGTGTATGAGAATATCACCGTGCCCGTATGCTTTGAGGAGATCCTGCGCGACAAGGGAGTTCTCGGAGATCCGTATTTTTCGACGAACTGCTGGGAGTACGCCAAATTCGAAACACACCACCAGTGGTATTTTAAAAAATTCGACTGCCCCTTTGATAAGCCCGTATTGCGCTTCGAGGGCATCGATACCATAGCGGAGATCTACGTCAACGGGATCCTTGTCGGGAAGACCGACAATATGTATACCCCCTTCTCTTTTTCCCTGCAAGGGATCGCAAGAGAGAAGGATAACGATCTCGTCGTGCATATTTTACCGTGCATCCTTGAGGCACTAAAAAACGATATGACGGGAGTGAGTGCCGTCAGCTTCAAGCTTCCCGGGACACAACTGCGTAAGTCGATCGCGTCGATGGGATGGGATATTTTGCTCCGCTCTCCCATGGGCGGCATTTGGCAGGATGTGTGCCTTGTGAATGATGACACATGCATCACCGATCTATACGTGCATTCCGAGCTGACCCCGTCCGGCGCCGCTGTATATGTCGAGTATGAAACAAATGTTCTTGGAGAGGATTACGAGCTTGTCATTGAGGGCGGATGCCGTGATTCCGTTTTTACGGAGCGCGTGCCGCTTTTACGAACCGACGGTAAAGCATATTTCTTTTTGCGCTATCCTTATCTTTGGAACATTCGCGGCTACGGCGAGCAAAATCTCTATACCGTCAAGGCAAAGCTGCTTTGCAACGGTGTTGTGATTCACGAAAAAACGGTGCGACACGGTATTCGTAAGGTGGAATTGCGGCGCACGTCGCTGATCGAAGAAAACGGTTGCTTTGAGTTCCATATCAACGGAAAAAAGGTTTTCTTGCTTGGCACAAACTATGTGCCGATCGAGGCGCTCAAGCACATCGACAAGGAAAGAATGCGAAAAACGCTTGCAATGACGGTAGACACGAATTGCAACGCTATCCGTATCTGGGGCGGCGGTGTTTACGAGTGTGACGAGTTTTACGAGTTTTGTGATGAAAACGGCATCTTTGTTTGGCACGATTTTATGATGGCGTGTGCCATTTATTCGCAGAGCGAAGCGTATGCCGAAAACCTCACGCGCGAGGTTACGTATCAAGTGAAGCGCTTGCGCAACCACCCCTCCCTTTGCCTGTGGGCGGGCGACAACGAGTGTGATAACCTATACACCTTGAAGCAAGACGAAAACGGGAATCCGCTGGACCCCAACAAGCTGAATACCTTAACACGTATTGTGGTGCCGCGCGCTCTCTTTGCTTTGGACACCACCCGTCCGTATCTGCCTTGCTCCCCGTATATGGATGAGACAGGGTATCTTAACAAAAAGCGGCTTGCCGAGGAGCACCTTTGGGGACCGCGAGATTATTTTCGTAGCGATTTTTACAGTAAGGCAGAGTGCTATTTTGCTTCCGAAACAGGTTATCACGGATGCTCTTCTCCCGCTTCGCTTCGCAAGTTCTTAAAGGCTCCGTGGCCGATATTCGATGAAGAGGGACGCCCCACCAAGGAATATCTCGCCCACGCCGTTTCGGTCGTTGACGATTACAATTCTCCCTATGCTTACCGCATTCGCCTGATGAGCGATCAGGTGGAAACTCTTTTTGGCAAAAGCTTTGATAATATCACGGATTTTGCCAAGGCAAGCCAGATCTCCCAAGCCGAGGCGGATAAATATTTTATCGAGCGATTCCGCATCCGACGCAACGAATACGGTGGCATTCTTTGGTGGAATATGATCGACGGATGGCCGCAGATCTCCGATGCCGTCGTGGATTATTCGATGGATAAGAAGCTTGCCTATTATTACATAAAGACAGCACAAGCTCCCGTATCCTTGATGATGGATGAAGACGGGAACGAGGTGTCACTCTATTTGGTCTGTGACGTTGCACAGACCGCCACCCTTTCCTATAACGTGATCGATGCCTATACGGGAGAGGTGGCTTGTGTGGGTGAGCTTACGGGGAAGCCTTACGCGTCTGTGCTTGTCGCGAAATGGGCACGTCCCGAACAAAAGGCGTTCTATATCATTCGGTGGACGGATGAAAACGGGCAAACGCATCAAAACCATTTCCACACGGACATTAAGGGAATCGATTACGAAAAATACACGGCAGCCGCCGCGCGTTATGGACTGCTCGTTTGGGAAGGCTTTGACGAGTAAAGGAGAAAAACATGACACAGCTTATCTTTCGCTATGACACCGAGGATTACGTCAACGAATACGCCGCCGAGGGAATTTTACGTGCGATTCGCCCTTTGGATGCCGCAGGCATCACGGGCTGCTTCGTCATTACGGGCAAGCTGATCCCCGCGCTTAGAAAATGGGGAAGAGGGGACGTTATTCAAGCGCTCGCACGGCATGAGATCGGTACACATTCGTTGGGACATTCCGCGCATCCCACCATCAACGAGTATACCGATATTGCGGATTTTGACGTGGCGCTTTCCCGCTTTTTGCAAGAGGAAAATGCGTGCATCGCAATTTTAAAGGAAGCCTTTGGAGAAGAGATTGTCATAAACGCCACGAGTGCCCCCGGAAATTCGGTGTCCTACGTCGCACAGTACGGCTATGCGGAGCTGGGCATCCGCGAATATCTTGGCGGATTTACACGGGATGAGGTGGGTAATCGCCCGATTTATTTCTGCAACGTCATCAACACCTCCACGAGCTTCTGCCTTGACACTCTTTATAAGCTCACAAGGGCTGAAATCGACGGCGTGATCGAGGAGCTTGCGGGAAAAGCGGTCGCCATTCTTTGCCATCATCCCGCGATGAATATGCTTCGTGAGTTTTGGGACAAGGTCAACTACGACGGCGTGAACACACCCGAAGAAGAATGGCGCGAAAGCGCGCGGCTGTCCGAAGCCGAAACGGTAACGTGGAGCGAAAATTACGCGTACTTCATCGAGAAGGTCAAAAACGATCCCCGTTTTGAGATCGTAACCTCGGAAAAAATCGAAGAAAGGCATTTCCCCGTGCGGGATCGCGTGATCGATAAAGCGGTGTTGAAGCAGGTGCGGGGACAGATCGAAGAGAGCTTTTTCCCCGTGACCGTTCCCGATTCTTATTCGCTTTGCGATCTCGTTTTCGCCTGTCGCGATCTTCTCCTCGGAAAAGAAAAGCATATTTGCGGTAAGACTTTCGGATTTCTCTCTGCCCCCGAATCGATCACAACACCCGTGACCTTAACACGCGAAGAGCTTACAACGGCGGCAAAAGAGATCCCCGACACGTTTTTGCCGACAGTCCTCCATGCGGGCGAAAAGCGGATCGGTGTCTCCGACTTTCTGCGTGCCGCCCTTGTGCTCCTCACCGAGAATATCGACACGGTTACCGCAATTCCCGCACCGTGGCAAATAAACCTTGACGAATTTCCTATTCTCGAAAAGCTGAATTTGAAAGGTAGCTGGGTACACACCAAGGATTTCGAAGACGCTTATATCTCTTCGCGCAGTCGCCTGCAAAGCTATACGATACGTCTTCCGAGGGGTACGAAGAGAATGATATTTTAATTCTCTATACCGAAAAAGCTCCGAGCACAATGCTCGGAGCTTTTTGTAATTCACTTTGCTGTTTTCATCGCTTTTAGGCGCTTCATCACGTCGTTGACACCGCGACCGAAATAGTCGTGCAGCGTTTTATATTCCGCGTAAATGGCGCGGTAGCGCGCGACGTTCTCGGGGATGGGGCGGTAGACCTTGTCCGACACCTTAGCAAGAACGCCTGCCGCCGCCTTGACCGACGGAAATGCACCGCCTGCGACGGCACCGTGAATAGCGCTTCCGAGCGCGCCTGCCTGCTTGGTGCCCACAAGGCGCAGCTCTCGCTCGGTCACGTCGGCGTAGATCTGCATCAGCAGAGGATTTTTTTCGGCAATACCGCCGCCAACGAGAATGTTACCGACCGAAACGCCCGCCTCCTCAAAGGCATCGAGAATGCGGCGGGAGCTGAATGCCGTGCCCTCAATGAGTGCGCGGTAGATGTGCTCAGGCTTGGTCGTAAGCGTCATGCCGAGGATCATGCCCGAGAGATTGGAGTCCACCAGGATGGAGCGATTTCCGTTCCACCAATCGAGTGCCAAAAGTCCGCTTTCACCGACGCGAAGCGCGGAGGCTTTTTCAGTCAAGAGTGCATGAATACCGACGCCCTTCTCCTTTGCCTCCTTGGCATAGGATGCGGGAACACAATTTTTGACGAACCAATCAAAATGATCGCCAAGGCACACCTGCCCCGCCTCGTACGCATAGCGACCCTTGATGTATCCGTGCTTGGCGATGCCGCAGATGCCGCCGACAGGGGCGACCTCGTCGCTCATCACCATCTGTACGCCCGACGTGCCGAGAACAAAGAGCATTTCGTTACCGTCGACAATGCCTGCGGCGGGAACGGCGGCGTGCGCGTCAATGAGGGCGGCGGAAACAGAGGTTCCCTGTGGAACACCAAGCTTCTTTGCCCATTCCTCCGTCACCCCCCCGATGCTCTCACCGGGATAGACGATCTCATCCGTCAGCTTTTCCTTGAAAACGCCGTCAAGAAGGGGATGCAGGGTTTTGAGCACGTCGTTCGGGGGGAAGCCGTCCTCCTCGGTGTACATCGCCTTGAAGCCTGCAATGCCGCAGCTCATGGTACGGTGTCCCGTCAGCGTCCAGGTCATAAAGTCGCCGCCCTCAATAAAGACGTCCGCCGCACGATACACCTCGGGGGCGTGATCGGCAATCTCGGCAAGCTTGGGAATGAGAAATTCGTTGGAGAACTTTCCGCCAAAGCGACGGAGCAGCTCGCTTCCCGCCATGAGCTCCGACAGCTTGTCGGCGTAGGGCGTCGCCGCATGGTGCTTCCAAAGCTTGGCGTAGGCGTGCTTGTTGTGCTTGAAGGCTTCGTCAAAGCAAAGGGGCGTACCGTCCGCCTTTGCGGGGATGAGGGTGCAGGAAGTAAAATCAATGCCGATGCCGACGACGGCATCTCCCGAAACGCCCGCCGTTTTCAAAACGGTGGGAATGGCGTATTCCAGCGCCTCTAAATAGTCGCGGGGATGCTGTAAAGCAAAATCGGTGGGTAAGGCGGTACCGTCAAGGAATTTTTCCGACATGACCGCGTGGGGATATTCATAGACCGCTTCGGCACATTCTTCGCCATTTTCAAGATTTACAAGAAGGGCGCGTGCAGAGAGAGTACCGTAATCAATGCCGATGGAGTATTTAGACATGCTTGGCTCCTTTGGATGGTTTTTCAACTGCATTATAGCATAAGTGCGAAGGTTTGTCAATGAAAGAAAAAAGGAAGCTCCGCAAAGAGCTTCCTTTGAACATGTTTTTAAAATAGTTTCGTTTTTTTGGGTCGATATGCACTGCAGGACAATGAATTAAGCATAGTATCCATATTGCATTTGTTGTGGTTTTCACAATTGAGGCATTTTTCTCGCGCCTGTTCTTGACGGCGCCATTCCATTCGTTCTTCTTCAAGTCGTTTGCTGATATCCGCCATTCGTCTTTCATCTTCCTTTTTCTTCTCTTCCTGTTCCTTTTTCCACTTTTCTGTTTGCATTTTTCCTTCTTCGATGGTGCGCTGCAAACTCTCTGTGTACGCGGCTTCCTCTGCAGCGTGTTTGGCGGCGTATTCCGCTTCAATCTGTTCGTTTCTTTTCTTTCTCTTTTGCAGCCTATCATTTAGAGCGTGCAGAGCTTCTTCTGTGTTCCCACATGTAATCGTTCGCTCGCGCATAAAAAAGATATCTCTATAATCGGGTTCAATATTTTTAGGCAGAGCAAGTTCCTCGCGTAGCGTTTCGTAATTTTGGACAACGGTGTCACGCTTTTCTATGTATGGCTTCAGCACCATGGCAAGCTCTTCCTCAAGCATCGCCGCGGCGGCTTTTGCTTCTTTCCGCAGTTTTTTGCATGCCGCTGCTTTAGCGTCCTTTATTTCTTGCACTTTTTCCTTGTGCTCTTTTATCGCTTTCTCATATGCGCTTAAAAGAAGGGGATATTCGTTTTGATTAAAGCGTACATTTTCTTTGTTGATCTTCCTTACGGGAGAAATTTGCCAAATGTCTTTCGTGAGGGTTGCTTTTAAGGCGGGAAAGCCTTCCCTTTTGAGGACGAAAAGGGTGATGAGAGAGGAGAGAAGCAATAGAGCACTTATCACGAAACCAAATGCAGAGGGCTCTTCATCCTTAAGAAGGACATTAAGCATCTCTCTTCTTACATAGTTAGCGGTTGAATGCTCATAGATAGCCCCTTGCGCTTTGTCAAAAGCTCCTTCCGTATCAAGCGCAACGACTTCAGTCCAGTGGAGAGATACCCCCGCTTTTTTAAATTCCTTGCGGACGGGCTCCCAGTCCGCTTCGGTCATTTTGCTAAAGTCGTTTTTGGAGATCAATATGTCGCACCACGCGACGTATGCTTCTCCATAATCTTCCCGTAGCGATTCGATGCGTGCGCTTTTCACCTGTGAGGAAATGCATATCACAAGGAAAAGGATGCTCAAAAGCAGAGCAACCGCAAACTGAAGTCCTGCCTTGGTTGCAGATGGAAAGAGAGGCTTTTTCTCCCTCTTCGCAGGTGGCGTTGGCATTTTTTCATCGAGGGACTTTAGTTGGTCATCATATTCTTTTTCTTTTTTGTAAAGTTTTTTGTTTTCGTTTGACGTTAGTGTGCGCCGCTTCTCGTCTTGTTCCTTGCAGAGCGTACGAATAGCTTCCTTTGCGGCGAAGCATTCTCTATAACGCGATTCCAATTCGTCCAGCTTTGCTACGTATTCTTCAACTTCTTTTGTCATTTCTGCCTCCTAAAGGTAAATTTGTTTTGTACAAATAAAACGCTTGGATATTGATTATTATACTCAGGTTTTGAGTGTTTGTCAATACTCAATTTATGAGTGTGCTAAACTTTTTACATACTATAAATTGTGTTTGTAAGGAGTTTAAAATGAATTACCGAACAAGAATGAGAAATCTGCGGCAAGACAGAGATTTTACTCAAAAAGAGATAGGAAGGCTTATTAACAAATCGCAGCAGGGGTATAGTCATATTGAAGATGGGAGAGCAGAATTAAAAATAGACGATCTCATTACGCTTTGCAAATTTTACGGTGTCAGCGCCGATTATTTTATAGGATTGACGGATAAATAAAAAGTCATTCCAGAGTGAAACGTCTACTTGTGCGGAGCGCAACTTCATTGACGCGAAGCATCACTTCATTTACGGAAAAGCTGTAATTCCATTTGTGTCCGCAAGCGGACAATGATGTTGACCTTTGGTCAAATGATGTTGCGCGCGATTCACGCAAATGAAGATGTTTCCTTCGGACACAAATAAAAAATCCAAGCCAATCGGCTTGGATTTTTTGGAGCTGCTACCCAGAGGCTGCCCTACGGGCAAGAAATCGAACCGGATTCGGCGAAGCCGTGTCGAGAAGTCAGCAACAAACAGAGCACAACCTGACAAAAGTGGGATGCAAGGCAAAACTTCGCCGAGCGCAGCTCGAATCGGGTAACACAAAGCCAAGCATAACCTGAATTCAATCCGTTTTAAGGGGCGGATTTCGTGATATGCTTCGCTTTCAATTCTTGTGATATGCTATATAACTGCGAATTTCAAGCATCGCCTCTCGCAAAATCCGCACCCTTAAAATTCTTCGAACTTAAAAGCACGAAAAATGGAGTGATTTTTTTGTGATGCGAGCGAAGGAAAGTAAGGACTTTTCAAGCGAGAAGCGCGAAAAAAGCGCCGATTTTTCGGCTTTTAAGCGGATTGAATTTAGGTTATGCTTGGCTAAAACAAAGAAGCACTCCCGAAGGAGTGCTTCTGCCCGAGCTGCTACCCAGAGGCTGCCCTACGGGCAAGAAATCGAACCGGATTCGGCGAAGCCGTGTCGAGAAGTCAGCAACAAACAGAGCACAACCTGACAAAAGTGGGATGCAAGGCAAAACTTCGCCGAGCGCAGCTCGAATCGGGTAACAGCTCCAAAAACAAAGAAGCACTCCCGAAGGAGTGCTTCTGTTGGAGCTGCTACCCAGATTCGAACTGGGGACCTCATCCTTACCAAGGATGTGCTCTACCAACTGAGCCATAGCAGCGTCAACAGAAAGGATTATAGCAGAGATTTTTTGTTTTGTCAAGCCTTTATATCAAAAAAAACAAAAATTTTTTCAAAAGTTTGCATCACGGCGAAAAGACCGTCAGGGCAAGCCCCAAAAGCGAGAAGAGAAGGGCGTAGACGGTACATAGCGCGAGAATGGCACCGTGCGAATATCCTCTTTCTGCAAGACGGTGATGCAAATGCGTGCGGTCGGCGCGGAAGGGATTTTTGCCGTGAAGCAGTCGCAGAGTGAAAACACGGAAGAGGTCAAACAACGGAAGGGCGAAGAGGAGCGGCGTGGCAAGCGAGAAGGTAGGTGTTTCTAAAGAAAAGACGGCAAGGGAATAGCCGAGAAAAAGCGCGCCCGTATCGCCGAGAAAGGAGCGTGTGATACGCTTTTTTAGGGGGAGATTGTAGGGCAAAAAGCCGATGATCGCACCGAAAAGAATCAAAGCGGCGGGATTGCCGCCTGTAAGAAAAAGAGAAAGCAAGCTCACAGAAGCGAGCGTAGCACAAAGTCCGTCCGCACCGTCAATCAGATTGAAGGCGTTGACGAGCAGCAAGACCCAAAGGAGAGAAAAAATGTTGTCAAACGGATGGGAAAGCGAGAAGCGAAGGCTGCCAAGCGTGAAGACCTCGGGAGCAAGACCGAAGGCGGCAGGGAGCGCACACACGGCAAGGAGGGCAGAAAGCTTGACAAGCGGCGAGAGGGGATACAGATCATCGGTCACTCCAAGTGCCGCAACAAGCGCGCCTCCCGTCAGCCACACCGACGAAGCGGTGCTTTGCGCTATAAAAAGCGAAAGAGGAAGTGCCGTCAAAAGCAAGGCAAGTCCGCCAAGTCTTGGGGTGGGGCGCGGATGCAAATGCCGTCCTCCGTCGGGATGGTCAACAGCACCGAGCAGTCGGGCGTAACGGATGGAAAGTGGGGCAAGAAGGGCGCTTAAGAGTGCCCCCGCAAGCAAAAGAAAAACCGAATACTGCATGCAAATCTCCTTCTTTATGTAAAGAAATGTTTGCAATATGCAGTATTCGGTTTTGACCTCCCTCGCTGAGGGAGGGGGAGCGCCGCTTGGCGGTGGAAGGAGTGCTTATGCTTTGTTATACCACAAAGCCGATCTTCTTCTTGACCTTGGAAAGCGTCTTTCTTGCGCAGTAGTTTGCTTCCTCCGCGCCCTTCTTCATGACCTCTTCGAGGTAAGCCTTATCTGCCATCAGACGGGCATATTCGCTTTGTACGGGAGCAAGCGCGTCGGCGCATGCTTCGCCGCAGGCAAGCTTGAAGTCGCCGTAGCCGCGACCTGCAAATTCCTTTTCGATCTCGTCGTAGTCCTTGCCCGTAAAGCAACGGTAGATGGTCATGAGGTTGGAAACGCCCGGCTTCTCCTCGGGCGCATAGCGCACGACGGTATCCGAGTCGGTGACGGCGCTCTTAAACTTCTTCATGATGGCGTCCTTAGGGTCGAGAATGTACACGACGGCGTTTTGGTTGACGTCCGACTTCGACATCTTGGACTCGGGGTTTGCAAGCGACATGATCTTCATGCCGGTGGGCGCAATGTATCCCTCGGGAACCACGAAGGTGGGGGAGTATGCTTGGTTGAAGCGTCCCGCGATATCTCTGGCAAGCTCAAGATGCTGCTTCTGGTCAACACCGACGGGAACGAGGTCGGTCTGATAAAGCAGAATATCCGATGCCATCAAAACGGGGTAGGTGAAAAGACCTGCGTTGATGTTGTCAGCGTGCTTGGCGCTCTTGTCCTTGAACTGCGTCATGCGCGAGAGCTCGCCGAACATGGTGTAGCAGTTAAGAAGCCAGGAAAGCTCGGCGTGCGCGGGCACGTGCGACTGCACGAAAAGGGTATTCTTTTCGGGGTCAAGACCGCAAGCGATGTAGAGTGCAAGCGTTTCATAGGTGCGGCGGCGCAGATCTGCGGGCACCTGGCGCACCGTGATGGCGTGCAGGTCGACCACGCAATAAAAGCACTTATATTCCTCCGAAAAGGCGCTGAAGTTTTTGATCGCGCCGAGGTAGTTTCCAATCGTCAGGTTTCCCGAGGGCTGAACACCCGAGAAGACCACTTTTTTATCACCGAGCATGGGTCGTCCTTTCTAGTATCCCTCGGCAACACGGGAATATACCGCGCCGCCTCGGGCTGTTTTTCAAATTACTTAAATCATTATAACCCATGCTTTCCCGTTTGTCAATGAAAAAAAACGAGGATTTTACAAAAAAAACGAAAAAATCCCTTTACTTTTTACTTTAAAAGTGCTACAATAGTTTGGAGTGTGAAAAACTTAACGCTTTTCTTGCTCTTATATTCGGTTTCAAAAAATAAAAAAATAAATTTGGAGGAAACAAAAAATGGAAAGAAAAAAGATTTCCATGGATGGTAACACCGCCGCGGCGCACGTGTCTTACGCGTTTACCGAGGTTGCTGCCATCTACCCCATCACGCCCTCGTCCAACATGGCTGAGGTCACAGACACTTGGTCTGCTTCCAACAAGAACATCTTTGGTGAGCCTGCGAAGAACATCTTTGGCACCAATGTAAAGGTTGTTGAGATGCAGTCTGAGGCAGGTGCTGCAGGTGCCGTTCACGGTTCTCTTGCTGCAGGAGCTCTGACCACCACCTACACCGCTTCTCAGGGTCTTCTTCTGATGATCCCCAACATGTACAAGATCGCAGGTGAGCTTCTTCCTTGCGTCATCCACGTTTCCGCACGCTGCGTAGCTTCGCACGCGCTGAACATCTTTGGTGACCACTCCGACGTTTACGCTTGCCGTCAGACCGGTTTCGCAATGATGGCAGAGAGCAACGGTCAGGAGGTTATGGACCTCGGCGCCGTTTCTCACCTCGCTACCATCAAGGGCCGCGTTCCCTTTATCAACTTCTTCGACGGCTTCCGTACCTCTCACGAGATCACCAAGGTTGCCGCTTGGGATTATAAGGATCTTGCAGAGATGGTTGACTGGGATGCCGTACAGGCCTTCCGTCAGAGATCTCTCAACCCCGAAACCAACCCCGTACTCCGCGGTTCCGCAGAGAACGGCGATATCTTCTTCCAGCACAGAGAAGCATGCAACTCCTACTACGATGCACTTCCCGCAATCGTTGAGGAATACATGGACAAGGTCAACGCAAAGCTCGGCACCGACTATAAGCTCTTCAACTACTACGGTGCTCCCGATGCTGACCGCGTGATCGTTGCTATGGGCTCTGTTTGCGACGTTGCTGAGGAGGTCGTTGACTACCTCATGGCACAGGGCGAGAAGGTCGGTCTTGTTAAGGTCCGTCTGTACAGACCCTTCGTTGCTGCAAAGCTTGCTGAAGCCATCCCCGCTACCGCAAAGGTCATCTCCGTTCTTGACAGAACCAAGGAGCCCGGCTCTCTTGGCGAGCCCCTTTACCTCGACGTTATCGCTGCTCTTGACGAAGTCGGCAGAGACGGCGTGAAGGTTCTCGGCGGCAGATACGGTCTTGGCTCTAAGGATACCACGCCCGCGTCCATCTTCGCTGTTTATGAGAACATGGCTGGCGCAAAGAAGAACCACTTTACCATCGGTATCGTCGATGACGTGACCGGTCACTCTCTCGATGAGAAGGCAGCTCCCAACACCGCTCCCGTAGATATGATCCAGTGCAAGTTCTGGGGTCTCGGCGGCGACGGTACTGTCGGTGCAAACAAGAACTCCATCAAGATCATCGGTGACCACACCGACAAGTTCATTCAGGCATACTTCCAGTATGACTCCAAGAAGACCTCGGGTATCACCATCTCCCACCTGCGCTTCGGTGATTCGCCCATCAAGTCTTCCTACTATATCAACAAGGCAGACTTTGTTGCTTGCCACAACCATGCATACCTCACCAAGTATGACATGATCTCCGACGTAAAGCCCGGCGGCAGATTCCTTCTCGACTGCCCTTGGACCGCTGAGGAGCTTGACGCACACCTTCCCGCATCCGTCAAGACCTATATCGCAAAGAACAACATTGAGTTCTACACCATCAACGCTACCAAGATCGCAATCGATATCGGTAACGCAAAGGTTAAGAACACCGTTCTTCAGTCCGCATTCTTCGCACTCGCAAAGATCCTTCCCATCGACGAAGCGATCGAGTATATGAAAAAGATGGCTTACAAGTCCTATATCAAGAAGGGACAGGCGATCGTTGACCTCAACTATGCCGCAATCGATGCAGGTAAGGACGCTCTCGTTAAGGTAGACGTTCCCGCAGCTTGGGCAAACGCAGGCGAAACCGCTCCCGCAGCAAAGGCGACCGGCGAGCGCGCAGAGCTTGTTGACTTTGTCAATGAGGTTGTGAAGCCCGTTGTCGGCATGAGGGGTGACTCTCTCCCCGTTTCCGCATTCGAAAAGTATGTTGACGGTACCTTCCCGCAGGGTGCTGCCGCTTACGAGAAGCGCGGTGTTGCCGTATCCGTTCCTACCTGGATCCCCGAGAACTGTATCCAGTGTAACAACTGCGCCTTCGTATGTCCTCATGCAACCATCCGTCCCTTCGCTATGACCGAGGAGGAGGCTAAGGCTGCTCCCGCATCCACCAAGTTCTGCGAGAAGCCCGTTCTCAAGACCAACTACAAGTTCACCATGGCGATCTCGCCTATGGACTGTATGGGTTGTACCCTTTGCGTCAAGGCTTGCCCTGTTTCCAACAACGCGCTGAAGAAGGCAAGCGAGCAGGTTGCTGCAGAGCATCCTGAGTACGATGCAAAGACTGCCGCTAAGGAAGCCGCTAAGATCGCAGCTCCCAAGCTCGCCATCAAGATGGTTCCTCAGGCAGGTGAAGTTGATCAGCAGGCAGCATTCGATTATGCTGTTGCTAAGGTTTCCGAGAAGCCCGAGCTCATCAACGCTACCATCAAGGGCAGCCAGTTCAAGCAGCCTCTGCTTGAATTCTCCGGCTCTTGCGCAGGCTGTGCAGAAACCTCTTACGCACGTCTGATCACCCAGCTCTTCGGTGAGAGAATGTATATCTCCAACGCAACCGGATGCTCCTCGATCTGGGGTGGCTCCGCTCCTGCAACTCCTTACACCGTAAACGCTGCTTCCGGCCGCGGTCCCGCTTGGGCAAACTCCCTCTTCGAGGACAACGCTGAGCACGGTCTTGGTATGTATCTCGGTCAGAAGACCATCCGCGAGAAGCTCATCGGCAAGGTTGAGGAAATGATGGCTTCCGACAAGGCATCTGATGAGTTCAAGGCTGCCGCACAGGCTTACCTTGACACCAAGGACAACGGTGCCGCAAACGAGAAGGCAACCAAGGCACTCGTTGCAGAGCTTGAAAAGGCTGCAAAAGAGGGCTGCCCTGTAGCTCCCGCGATCCTCGCTGAAAAGCAGTACCTCTCCAAGAAGTCCGTATGGATCTTCGGTGGTGACGGTTGGGCATACGACATCGGCTTCGGCGGTCTTGACCACGTTATCGCTTCGGGTGAGGACGTCAACATCATGGTATTCGATACCGAGGTGTACTCCAACACGGGCGGTCAGGCTTCCAAGGCATCCAACGTCGGTCAGGTTGCTCAGTTCGCAGCAGCAGGTAAGGCAATCGGCAAGAAGGATCTTGCACAGATCGCTATGTCCTACGGCTACGTTTACGTTGCACAGATCGCTATGGGCGCTGACATGAACCAGACCCTCAAGGCTCTGACTGAGGCTGAGGCTTACAACGGTCCTTCCATCGTTATCGGCTACGCACCCTGCGAAATGCACTCCATCAAGGGCGGCATGCAGAACTGCCAGGCTGAGATGAAGAAGGCAGTTGAGGCAGGCTACTGGCAGATGTTCCGCTTCAACCCCGCTAAGAAGGCAGCAGGCGAAAATCCCTTCACCCTCGACTCGAAGGCTCCTACCGCTTCTTATCAGGACTTCATCATGAGCGAAGCTCGCTATGCGCGTCTTGCACAGCAGTTCCCCGAAAGAGCTGAAGAGCTCTTCGCAAAGGCTGAGGCAAACGCAAAGGCGAAGTACGATCGCCTCGTGAAGCTGGGCGAATTCTACAAATAATCGCGTCAAGCGTACCCATGGGTACCCCCGTTGCTAACGCAACGGGGGTACCTTTTTTCTGTTTTTTAATAAAGGAGAGAAAAGTCTTCACCTCACAAAATGACAAAAAAAGTTCAAACAAAATACCATTTTTTGAAGAGGCGTTATAGGGTATAATACTAATGTAGAATATTTCACTTTAAACAAAAACACAAGGAGAAGCATATGAAAAAGCAGGTTATCGGTTTTGTTTTGTTGCTTTCGATGATCATCACCGCATTCCCCTTTGCCATGCCCGCCGTCGCGGCGGCGGAGACTCCCGTTGCGGAGGAGGAGAATTACGTTGATCTCGACACCCTTTACGTAAAGGATGGACTGGTGTCGCATTTTTCCGCGTTTGGAGAAAACGCCTCCACCGTTGATCTTTCGGCGGGCACGTGGACGGATCTTGTGGCAGGAAAGACGGCAAGCTTCGGTAATAAGTCGGTGTGGTCCGTCAATACCAACGGTTCGGTCGGTTTCGTGACCTTTCGCGGTGCCCTTGTAGATGGAAAAGCAGATTTTGATACGAAGTCGTATGACAATTATACGACGGCAGCAACACGCCTGAATTTTGGGCTTTCTCTGCTTCCTGCCTCGGATTTCACCGTGGAATACATGGCAATGTACAAGCCGCTTTACGTTTATGATGCGGATAGTACGGATCATATTGCAAAAGAAGCAGACGGTACTCGCATGGAGTCTTTTAACCAGGAGAACTTCTCGGTCGGCTTGCACGTATCTTATCCGATCGACCAGATGGGTTGGTTCACTTCCTACGTTACATATCTTGATTCCGACAAGCATTATTGGTCGCCTGTGGGAAGTTCGTATGCCGACCGTTCTTCCGGTATTGTCGGGCGCGGTACGGTGCATTGGCGCTTTTTTTGCCCCACGTGGACACATGGCGGTAACGGATGGCAGACGGTCGGTGGCTTGGGTCACGTTCCGGGCGCGGGTCTGAACAAGACAAGTGACGCTTTCCAAACCAACAACGTCATCCGTACCTACGGCATTTATCTTGACGAAACCTTGACGGTTGCCGATGACGGTACGCGTACGACAACGGCGTTGTTCGGTCTGTATCGTAATGCACAAAAGTATGGTGATAACTCGAACAAGCTGAACTCTACCGCAAATGCGGATTCCGCATGCGGTTATCGCGATATTGACGCGTCGTATCCCGACAACAACTTTAATTTCTGGCTCTCCTCGACCCGTGCTACCGATTTCTTCGGCGTGCGTATTTACGACAGAGTTTTGACCGATGCCGAACGAAAGCAGAACCATGCAGTTGACATCCTGAACTACTATAAAGTCAAGATTTCCGAGGCTTATGCGGCAGATCAAACGGTCCTTAACCGTATCCTTGACCTTGTGGCAGACGAGGAGCTTCTTACCGATCCTCTTGCGTACGTTGCAAAGGCGGGTGAGGTGCAAGCCAAGGTGGAAAAATGCTATCCGAGCTTCAATACGCTTGACGAGCTTTACGTCAAGGATGGCTTGGAAGCGCTCTATACCGCGTTCGTTGGTGACGGCGCTTTCGTCACCGCAAACGGAAGCGATCTTATTTGGCAAAACCGTCTTTACGGCAGCATGGACGCTACCTTTAAAAATACGGGCTGGACCTATAACGCCGAGCGCGGCGGTGTCGGCTACGACCTCATTTACGGACAGATCTCGGCAGAGGGCGTTTTCTCTTCCTCGTATGCGGGAAACACGTATTCGAACGAAAACAGACTTCAGCTTAGCCTTGATGTTTTGCCGACGGAAGATTTTACGGTAGAGTACGTTGCACGCTATACGCTGCAGTATGTCTACGACGCGCGTGTGGACGGGTTGGTATACGCTGTAGATTCGGGCGTTGACGCGAAGCCGAAAAATGATATCTATACGCCTGTGGATGCCATCGGTTTCCTTTGCTCTTACACGACGTACCGCGGAAACACGCTTGATGGAATTGCCGGAAAAATGCGTTGGAGAACGGTAGATGCGGCTGGTTGGAAGACTTGGAGTGCCGATTACGGTATGTCGGGCAATGATCTCAACAACCGTTCCGACGGCAACATCGGCGTTTATGCGATTACGCGTGACGAAACTGCTACCGAAGCCGCTGTGACGGCACAATACGTGCACTATCTCAATCAAGCCTCCTGCCATGTGATGGATGCGAGCACAGAGATCACGAGCGGTACCGGCAGATATTTTAATAAGGATGACGATACCGATTTCTACCTTTCCGATAAGCTCGGTACGACCTTTTATGCACTTCGCGTCTATAACCGAGTTCTTTCTGCGGAGGAACAAAGACAGAACCGTGCGGTAGACCTCTTGCGCTACTATGATATCACCCTTCCCGAAGCGGTGTGGACGGATGAAGATCTGCTTTCGGCGCTTTACGCATCTGTTGCAACGCAGGGCTTTGCATACGACGCGCTCGATTATGCGGCAAACAAGGCAAAGCTGCAAGCTATCGTGAGCACGGCGATAACCCGAGATACGCTGGTCGACAAATTTGCAAGTCCTGAGAATTTGACTGCGCTTTTCACAGCTTATGTTCCCGAAACGGTTGATCTTGCAAATCGCAAATGGACCGATCTTGTCGCAGGAAAGACGGCAACCTTCTCCTATGGCGGTACAAACTATTGGCGCGTGAACGCTGATGGGTCGGTAGGTTACACCTCCTTCCGCGGCGCTTTGTCTGACGGTGTCGTTGCTACTGCATCCACCGATAACTATCAGCAAGCCAACAACCGTTTGCAATTCGGTTTGTCTTTGCTGCCTGAGAGCGATTTCTCGGTAGAGTATTTTGCAAAATACAAGCCCCTTTATGTGTACGATGCAAACGAAGCCGATAAGATCGCACGAGATGAAAGCGGCAACATGCGTGAGTCGTACCTTGAAGAGGTGCCCGTATCTCTCCATGTAACCTATCCCATTGACCAGCTCGGCTGGTTCACCTCTATTGTATCGCTTTTAGACACCACAAAGCACTATTGGAGTCCCACCACCGGCACCGCATATGCAGACAGAACGCACGTTTTGCAGCGCGGAAGTGTGCATTGGTTCTTTGATTGTCCCCAATGGAGTGGCGGTAACAATACGTGGTATGTGGACAACGGGGGACACTCGCCGAAGGGTGGTCTAAACCTTCCCGAGGATGCATTCCAGCACAACAATGAGATCAATACCTACGGTATTTATCTTGATGAGACCTTGACCGTCGCCGCGGACGAAACAAGAACAACGACGGCGCTTTTCAGCCTTTACAGAAATGCCGCCCTTTATAACAGCAGTTCTCATTCCACGAGCGGCACCAAGGGCGCGAGCTATTATGATATCGATACTGCGCTGACGAGCAAGCATAATTTCTGGCTCTCCTCGACCCGCGCTACCGATTTCTTTACTGTCCGTATCTATGATAAAGCTCTCACCGACGCAGAAAAGAAGCACAATTACGCAGTTGACTTGCTTCTTTATTACGGCGTTACTCTGACAGATGAAATGTGGGAGAACGACGCGTTTATGTCGATCCTGCGTGCGTGTGTTCTGGAAGAAAAAGCCGTCACCGATGCTCTGGAAAGAGCCGCGATCGGTGCGAAGCTCCAGAAAACGGCAGATGCGATCCTTTCCGATCTTTCCAAGGTGAAAGAGATGACCTCGCTCTATGCAAAGAGCGAAAGCCTTAAGGCACTCTTTACCACCGAAGCTGTGAGCTCGGTTTCGGTAACGGGTGGCTGTTGGCGCGATTATGTCGGTGGCAACACCGCAACGCTCGGCAACGCCGCAAAGGGCTATTGGAAGATCCGTGAGGACGGCGCTGTCGGCTACGATGTTATCTACGGCGAGATCGACGGAAACGGCTACGGCAATTACACGAGCGAGTCTGCATTCAACAACTATTCGGATTACGGAACCCGTCTTGAGTTTGGCATTGATCTTTTGCCGAAGGATGATTTTACCGTCGAATATCTTGCCGAATACCGTCCTGTTTATGCGGCGGATGTCAACGGTACTCCCTCGGTGGAAGCTTATGAATACGGCGCAACCTTGCCCGGAAGTCAGCAATACGGCGGCAATGCGATAGCTCCGATCGACCAGCTCGGCTATTTCCATTCCTGGACGACGCAGCGTGACGGTAAATTCTCAAGCACAAGCATTCGCGGCGGTATATATTGGTGCTACGGCGATCTGACGAATGCTTCTGCCGGGGAGGGGTGGTCTGCGTATTGGTGGACGCAAGGCTTGTACAAAGCAAATGATATTTTCGAAACCCGTAACAGCATTCGTGCTTATGCCGTTTCACGCGATGAAACGAAGGATGCATCGGAGCTTGTGACGGCAAAATATACGCTCATTCGCGACCTTGCGACCTTTGCTACCGGCACAATGAACAAGGATACGTTTGCGGCAAACAAGAATAATACGAATGCTTATACGCTTGATTTTGCAAATGACGATACGGGCTACTTCTATCTCTCTGAGCGTATGTCCACTGACTTCTACACTGTTCGTGTCTACGATGTGGCGCTCACCGAGGAGGATTACGCGCGCAACCGCTTTGTGGATCTTCTGTATTTCTATGATGTGGAAATTCCCTCGTATCTTACCAAAGAGGAGCTTCTTTTGCAGCTTGCTGCCGAGGCCAAGGATATTGGCTTCGGTGCGGATCCGCTCTCTTACGAAGGAGGGCGTGCAACGCTTCTTGGTGTGATCCAAGAGCTTGAGGAGATCTCCGCGGAAAATACTCTTTACGTCCGGGAAGGTCTTCAGGCACTCTACACCGCTTTTGTAGGTGACGGCGATCTTCTTAGTGCATCCGATTCCGGCATGGTATGGCAAAACCGTATTCTCGGTGAAAAGGATGCTACCTTTGAGATGGCAGGCTGGAGCTATGGCAACGCAATGGGCGGTGTCGGATACGACGTGATCTACGGCACGGTCGATACGGCAAAGGGTACCTTCTCTGCCTCCGGTGCGCAAAACAACTATGATCGCGGCAATCGCTTGAATCTCGGTCTTGATCTTTTGCCCACGGAAGACTTTACCCTTGAATACGTGGCGAATTACCGTCCCGTTCTTTCCTATGACAGCGCAACGGGCGGGCTTGTTGATGCATATGCAACCGGCATATCCATTACCATGCCGACCGGGACGACGGAGCCGGTGGATACCGTTGGCTTCCTTTCTTCGTATACGACACAGCACGGCGGAAACTTCTATGTAACGAGCGGCGTTAACGTGCTTGGACTCTTACGTTGGCGCAGTATAGATAAGGCAGGCTATAAAACGTGGGAAGCCAACGGTTATGACTGGGGCGGGAATCTTGTGACCGCAAACCGTGCGTCACGTACCATAGAAACGTATGCCATCACACGTGACGAAACCACGACGGCAGATGCCGTCACGGCGACCTATACTCATCGCTTAAACGGCGCATCGGTGTGCAGTGCAAATTACAGCTCTGTGAATACCACCGGCGCGAACAGGTATTACAGCTTTGAGGATGATACCGAGTTCTACCTCTCCTATAAGCTCGGCACCACCTTCTATGCCGTTCGCGTCTATGACCGTGTCTTAAGCGAGGCGGAGCAGAAGCAGAACCGTATGGCAGATATTTTGAACTATTACGGTGTTGCTATCCCCGACAGCTTCCTTGAAAACCAAGCACGGTATGATTACGTTCTGTCGCTTTGCGAAACACTTGATTTTGAAGAGGATGCCGCGCGCTACGCGGAGATCAAGAGCACGCTTCAAACCGCAGTCATCGGCAACGATAAGCAGGTGACGGTCACCGTCGGTGACCGCTCCACCACCGAGATCGTCTACGGCGACAGCTATCTGTTGCCGAAGTCGGTAGAGGGCACCAATCTTTTTGCTTGGCATAAGCTTGACGCCGAGGGCAACAAGATTGCAAGCTACGAGCCGGGTGCTGTGGTACAGCTTACCGAAAGTGAAACGACCTTCCGCGCGCTCGTTTTGAGCGCTCCCGAAACGGTGTACGGTGTCAGCATAAAGGTAATGCCCGAGGACGGCTTCGGTATGCGCTTCACCTCGACTGTGGATAAGTCTGAAATGAAGGCGATCATCGACGAGTACGGGGGGGAGAACATTCAGCTTTCCATCCTCATCACGCCCAAGGCTTACGTTGACAGAGCAGGCGGCTTCACGCGTGAGAAGCTTCGAAATTACGTGGTTAGCAACAGTGAGAGCTCTGCGAATGCTTACATTGAAATTCAGTCGTACGGCTTCTACAAGGTGGACGAGGACGTTTGCACGATTGCGGGCACCATTTATAAGTTCTCGGATATCACCATCGCAAAGAATCCCGCATTTGCCGCCATCGGATGTATTGACGTAGATACCGACGGCGACGGCACCTATGATAAGACGGTGTACGGCAGCTTTGCAAGCTCTACCGCACGCTCGCCGAAGAAGACGGTGGAGAGCGTTCGTTATATGGGGCTCGAAATGACCAACACACAGAAGGAATGGGTGGATGATTTCTTGAAAAATTACACCGATAGAACCTATGGGCAAGAGGGCGACAAGACGGTAGAAGAGCAGAGAGGGGAAATTCAGGATGCCTTTGATGCGGCAATGAATACCACCGTCGATTATACGGTTCATTCCTTTGCCGAAAACGAGGTCGACGAGAAATATGCGCACATTCAGGCAATCAGCTTTGACGGGCTTGATGTCGGAGGCAAGAAGACGCGCATCTTTGCTTATGTCGGACTTCCCGAGGGGGCTTCTCCCGAAAACCCCGTGCCTGCGATGGTGCTCGTGCACGGCGGCGGCGGTCACGCTTATATGGAGTGGGTGCGCCTTTGGAACGAACGCGGCTATGCCGCCATCGCAATGGAAAACGTAGGGCATTTCCCGGTAACGCCCGGTGCGGGTGTTACCGATAGCAATGCAGTCACGGCGCGGGAATTTCCGCAGTATATCCTTGATGTCATTGATGAAGAGGAATACGTGATCGCACCCGACCGTGTGATGAAGAACTCTTATGCCGAAATCGACGAGCATTGGCAGTATCACGGTCTTTCCGCCGTTATTCTTTCTCATAATGTCCTTCGTCAGAATGCATCTGTAGATGCTTCTCGCATCGGTACGATCGGCGTTTCGTGGGGTGGAACGATGGTCTCGCAGGTTATCGGCTATGATACTCGCTTTGCCTTTGCAATTCCCGTTTACGGTACGGCGTATATCTCCGAGCCCGAGCGTCCCTTTATCGGTAGCAATTACGTAGACGATCTTTGGGCGGCAGAGCGCAATCTTGACAACTTCAAGAATCCTATCATGTGGCTCGCATGGGCAGACGATAACAACTTTGTTATGAGCTCTTATACGAAGTCCTATTTGCACTCGCGCAAGAATAATCCAAAGACGACGCTCGTTGTGCTCGCTGACTGGCGGCACAGCCACAACCAGACGTGGAATAAGGAGCATGGCTACGCCTTTGCCGATTCGATCTGCTTCCCTGAGGCATCGGATTATGCAAGCTTCATTTGGGAGCCGTCGGGTCAGAATGCCTTGAGTCAGGTGCTTCTTCCCGAGGGTGCAACGGATGTTTCGGTACGCTTCCACTATTTGACCGAGCCGATGGTTTACAAAACCTATAACAAGTATTTTGAAAGCAGCTGGCTGGCAGAAAGCTGGAAGACGGACAACAAAACGCTCACGATCGATCCGCTGACGGGTAAGATCACGGGAACCGTGCCCAAGGGGGTACGCTCCTATTACATCAGCGTTCTTTATACCGTGAACGGTAAGGCGCTGGAGGTCAGCTCGAGCTTCGTTTATATCCGTTAAAACTAAAAGAAAAGGCGGCATCACGGATGCCGCCTTTTTGAAAGGAAAACGGTCTTCGCTTGAAGACCGTTTTTTTACTTTATTGCTTTTTTTACGCTGTCATAGAGGTAAAGAGAACCCAAACAAACAACGGGGCGTGCTTGCTCCTTTGCGGAAATCATCGCTTTTTGTAAAGCGTTCTTTACGGTTGTGCAGGCTGTGGCAGGAATGCCTGTTTCGCAAAGCACGGCGGCATACGCCTTGGCGTCCAAGGCGCGTGCACTTTTCGGAGTGACGGTAAACGCGGTATGCGTGAGAGGGGCGAGCTTGGCGGCGATGGCTTTATAATCCTTGTCGCGGAGAATGCCGCTGACGAGAATGATGCCGTTTTTAAAGTAGGCGCGGATGCTTTCCGCAGCGGCGTCGATTCCTTCGGGATTGTGCGCGCCGTCAAAGAAAATGGGCGGATCGCTTGAGAGCTTTTCAAATCGCCCCTCCCAAGCAACGCAGGCGAGCCCGCGGCGGATGGCGTCCTCGTTCAAGAGAGGCAACCGATCCTTTAAAAGAGAGATCGCCGTGAGGGCGGTGGCGGCGTTTTTTAACTGATACATGCCGAGCAAGGGGAGTGTGATCCCACGCATGCCGTCAAAGGAAAAACGGGTCCCGTCCGGCGTGGATTGCTCCTTTTCGAGAAGGTCGTATCTTGTTTTGTAAAGAGGGGCGTGAAGCTTGTCTGCTTCTTTCCTGATGACTTCTTCTGCCTCTCCCTCCTTACCGCCGTACAGGACGGGGGCGTTTTCCTTGATGATGCCTGCCTTCACATACGCAATGTCGGCGAGGGTGTTTCCGAGAAAGGCGGTGTGGTCAATAGAGATGCCTGTGATCACCGAGAGCAGGGGCTTTTCTATCACGTTCGTTGCATCAAGCCGTCCCCCCATGCAGACCTCAACGACGGCGACGTCGACCCTCGCTTCCTTCAAAGCAAGAAAGGCGATCACCGTCAGAAGCTCAAACTCGGTGGGGGCGTCGTCCATATCGCAGGCGGCTGCAAAGACCTTTTTTGCCACGCTTGTGAAGCGGCGCTTGGGGATGGGCAGGTTATTGATGCGGATACATTCGGTCGGAAGGGAAAGGTAGGGGGAAGAAAATTGCCCCGTTTTGTAGCCTGCGGCTGTGAGAATAGAGGCGAGCATCAGCGAGGTCGAGCCCTTGCCGTTCGTCCCCGTTACGTGGATGACACGGAAGGCACGCTCGGGATGTCCAAGACGTGCGCAAAGCTCCTCTACACGCTCCGTTCCCGGCTTGCAGAAGATGTGTGTCGCTTCCTTTAAGCGGAGAGCGGCTTCCTTAAACGTCATGCTTGTGCTCCCCTCTTTCCGTGTGCTGTCCGAGCAGCTTAGCAAGTGCTTCGCGCACAACGCTTTTTAAAAGGAGGAAGAGTAAGACCCCCTCGGCAGTACCCACGATCAGGTAATTGAGCGTGCGCCACAAGAGAAGCACGGGGTAGCTGACACCGTAGAAGGCGGCAAGTCCTGCCGTTTTCACGCCGACCGAGCCGATCAGATGCGCAATCAAGACGCTTAAGGTCAGACGCAGGGGAAGCGGAAATTTTTTCGTGAGCTGTGCGACAAGCCCCGAAAGAAGTCCGATGATAGCGGCACCCACCGTGATGATGGGGTTGATGGCGTAGCCGACCAAAATACAGCCGAGAAGGTCTGCAACGACAGCGACCGCCGCGCCCGCCAGAGGGCCGAGCGTGATGCCTGCAAACAGGATCGGCAGGTTTTCAAAGCTGATACGGATCATTTCGCCCGCATTGAAGGCGAGAAACTTTCCAAAGACGATGGAAAGCGCAATGAAAAGACTCATGAGAAGCAAGATCCGTAAATGTATTCTTGCTTTGCTTTGTTTTTGTACCATAAAATAAAACCTCCTTGTATCAGAATGAGCAGGATAAGACGACCTGTGCCCGATACAAGAAGGGTTTCTTCTTCTATTGTGCAGCGGGATGCGACGGTGCCACCGCGGAAAAACCTTCGTTCCCTGGGCAACTCCCCGTCCCAAGGACACTTGACGCGGCAACGTCTACTCTGTTCTGTGGGTATAGCATAGCATATTTTCTCCCTTTTTTCAAGTATTTTTCCAAAAAAACTTTACTTTTTCGGAGAAAAATGGTACAATAGAAAAGAGATGATGAAAGGGGAAGAAAAATGCGGCTCGACAAGCTATTTTCGGACGTGGGACTTCTGTCAAGACGTGACTGCGCCCGTGCCGTTTCACGCGGTGAGATCTTAGTGAACGGCGTGCCTGCTATGCGTGCGGATATGAAGGTCGACGAAAAACAGGCAGAGATCCTCTACCGCGGCGAGCGTGTTCTTTTCTCCAAATTCGTCTATGTTATGATGAACAAGCCCGAGGGGTACATCAGTGCAACGACCGACGGAAAAGCCCCCGTTGTCACCGAGCTTCTCCCCGAAGACCTGCAGAGAAGAGGTCTTTTTCCCGCAGGGCGGCTTGACAAGGACACGACGGGCTTTATGCTTCTCACAGACGACGGGCAAACGGCGCACAGACTTCTTTCGCCGCGCCATCACGTAGAGAAGATCTACGCCTTTTCCTTGGACACGCCGTTGCCTATGGGTGCGGAGGAGCGGTTTTTGGACGGCGTTCTGCTGGGCGACGAGCTTTGCAAGCCTGCCGCATTGACGCTTGATGGCACACGCCGGACGGGAAAGATCGTCTTGACCGAGGGAAAATATCATCAGATCAAGCGCATGATGCAACGGGAGGGAAGCACCGTGCTTTCCTTAAAGCGCATCTCCTTTGGCGGTATTCCGCTGGATGAGAGTCTGGCTCCCGGCGCTTGGCGGTATCTCACCGAAGAGGAAGCGGAAAAGCTGCTTTCGCAAAAATAAAGTAAATACCCTACAGAAGGAATAATAAAGGATAGAACTATGAATATTATTGCTAAGCTTGCAGAAGAACTGAAATTTTCGGAGGAGCATGTCACCCGCGCGGTGGAGATGTTAGACGAGGGAAATACCGTTCCCTTTATCGCCCGTTACCGTAAAGAGGTTACGGGAAGCATGGACGACGATACCCTCCGCACGCTCGAGGACCGCTTGCGCTATCTGCGCAATCTGGACGAGCGCCGTGCCGAGATCATTTCGTCGATCGAGGGACAGGAGAAGATGACGCCCGAGCTGCTTGCCGCCATCGAAAAGGCGGAAACGCAGGTAGCACTTGAGGACCTGTATCTCCCTTACCGCCCGAAGAGAAAGACGCGTGCGTCGGTCGCACGCGAGAGAGGCCTTGAGCCGCTCGCCGAGATCGTCACGAGCGAGCCCGAGAAGCTGGAAGAATCGCTTGAAGCACTTGCCGAGGCGTACGTCAACGAAGAAAACGGTCTTCCCGACGTGACGGCGGTGCTTGCAGGTGTATCGGACATCATTGCCGAGGACATCTCGACGACTGCCGAATACCGTCAGATGCTCCGCACCTACCTTTCGGGGGACGGCACCATCAAGGCGGCGGCGGCAAAGGAGGAGGACTCCGTTTACGCCGATTATTACGAGTACAGCGAGCCCATCACCAAGATGCGCCCCCACCGTATTCTCGCCCTCAACCGCGGTGAGAAGGAGGGCTTCTTGAAGGTGGATCTTGCGGCGGACGAAACGGTTGCCGTCGGCAAGCTTTGCACCTCTGTCACCAAGAACCCCGCGTCGCCCGTTACCCCCTTCATTCATGCGGCGGCGGCTGACAGCTATTCCCGCTTGATCTTCCCCTCCTTGGAGCGCGAGATCCGTTCCGAGCTTTTTGATGCGGCGGCAGAGGGTGCTCTCAAGGTGTTTGGCGAAAACCTTAAGAATTTGCTTCTGATCGCGCCCGTCAAGGGCAAGACGGTGCTTGGCTTTGACCCCGGATACGCGCACGGCTGTAAGCTTGCCGTGGTGGATAAGACGGGTAAGTATCTCACCTCCACCGTTATTTATCCCACCAAGCCGCGTGAGGATATCGCGCGCGCAAGCAAGACCCTTCTTGACCTCATTCGTAAATACAAGGTTGACATTATCGCGATCGGAAACGGCACGGCATCCCGAGAGAGCGAGAAATTCGTTGCCGATCTCATTCGCGAAAACAGCCTTCCCGTTGCCTACACCATCGTATCCGAGTCGGGTGCCTCGGTCTATTCGGCAACCAAGCTTGCCCAAGAGGAATTTCCCGATCTTGACGTCAACGAGAGAAGTGCCGTTTCCATCGCACGCCGTTTGCAGGACCCCCTTGCCGAGCTTGTCAAGGTCGATCCTATGGCGATCGGCGTCGGTCAGTATCAGCACGATATGAACCCGAAGCGCCTTGCTGAGACCCTCGGCGGCGTGGTGGAGGATTGCGTAAACTCGGTCGGCGTTGACCTCAACACCGCCTCCGCATCCCTTCTTTCTTACGTTTCGGGCATCAACAAGACCATCGCAAAGAATATCGTAGCATACCGTGAGGAGAACGGCGAGTTTAAGTCGCGTGCAAAGCTTCTCAAGGTGCCCAAGCTGGGTGCAAAGGCATACGAGCAGTGCGCGGGCTTTTTGCGCGTTGTGGGCGGTGAGGAGATCCTTGACAATACGGGCGTGCATCCCGAGTCCTACAGCGTTGCCAAGGCACTTCTTGCCCGCTTTGGCTACACCGAGGAGGACGTGCGCGGCGAGGGCATGAAGCTGCTTCGCTTCAAAGCAGAGCAGGCGGGCGTTTCCCGTCTTGCTGAGGAGCTTGGCTGCGGCGAGCCTACTTTGCTTGATATCATCGGTGAGCTCGAGAAGCCCGGACGCGATATCCGCGACGATGCTCCCGCTCCCGTGCTTCGCACCGATGTGCTCGAGATGAAGGACCTTGTGCCCGATATGGTGCTGAGGGGCACCGTTCGCAACGTGGTGGACTTCGGCTGCTTCGTGGATATCGGTGTGCATGAGGACGGTCTTCTGCATGTGTCCGAGATGTCCGACCGCCGCTTTGTCAAGCACCCGCGTGAGCTGTTCTCGGTGGGCGACGTCATTGAGGTCAAGATCAAGGCGGTAGACATGCAGAGAAAGCGCATTTCTCTTACGAGAAAAGGACTTTCCGAAGCAAAATAATACGAAGGTGATTTGCTAAAATTCTAATTTATTAGAGTTTTAATCTGTCCACCTTCACCGCGAATTCACAATAAAAAACGAATTTTGTGCATGTTTACTAAATGCGGATATGAAATTTTGGGGAAAAAACCACTTTTCATTTTGCGCTTTGTTTGGTATAATATATAAGGTAAAAAAATAGTCCTCGGACAAAAAAAGGAGTACACAATGGCAGGTCTTTCTTTAAAGCACATTTACAAGAAGTATCCCGGCGGCGTTACCGCTGTATCCGACTTCAACCTTGAGATCAAGGATAAGGAATTTTTGATCTTCGTCGGCCCTTCGGGATGCGGTAAGTCCACCACCCTTCGTATGATTGCAGGTCTTGAGGAGATCACCGAGGGTGAGCTCTTCATTGGCGATACGCTCGTCAACGACGTAGCACCTAAGGACCGCGATATCGCGATGGTGTTCCAGAACTACGCTCTTTATCCTCACATGACCGTGTTTGAGAACATGGCATTCGGTCTTAAGCTCCGCAAGGTCTCCAAGGAGGAGATCAAGCGCCGCGTTGAGGAGGCTGCAAAGATCCTCGACATCAACCACCTTCTCGACCGTAAGCCGAAGGCTCTTTCGGGTGGTCAGAAGCAGCGTGTTGCGCTTGGCCGTGCAATCGTCCGTTCTCCTAAGGTCTTCCTTCTCGACGAGCCTCTTTCCAACCTTGACGCTAAGCTCCGTGCTTCGATGAGAACCGAGCTTACCAAGCTTCACAAGAGAGTCGGTACCACCTTTATCTACGTTACGCATGACCAGACTGAGGCAATGACGATGGCAACCCGTATCGTCGTTATGAAGGACGGTCTGATCCAGCAGGTAGATACCCCTCAGAACCTTTACGATTTCCCCTGCAATCTTTTCGTTGCAGGCTTTATCGGAAGCCCTCAGATGAACTTCATCACCTCGAAGCTCGTAAAGAAGGGCGAGGATCTTTACCTCGAGTTCGGTGCTACCTCCGTAAAGCTTCCTGCAGAGAAGGCTTCCAACCCCGCACTTCTTGAGTATATCGATCAGGAAGTTGTTATGGGTATCCGTCCCGAGCACATCCACGATGACCCCATGCACGTTGCTAACATGCCTGACAGCCTGATGGATGCAGACGTTGAAGTGACCGAGCTTATGGGTGCAGAGATCTATCTCTACCTCGGCTTTGAGGGTCAGGAGGATGCTACCAACGGCAAGACCATCATTGCCCGCGTTTCCTCTCGCTCGCAGTCCCGCGCAGGCGACAAGATCAAGGTTGCCATCGACGCTGAGAGAATCCACATCTTTGATAAGGATACCGAGCGCTGCATCGTTCACTAATTCTAATTTAGGGCTTTCGCAAAAGCGCGAAAGCCCTTTTTAAAACTTAGCCCAAGGGGGAGTCGTCTGTGCCGAAATATCGAATTGCAGAGCTGTTGATTGAGATTAAGGCGCGCTATGAGCTCACGCCAAACGCTTGCCGCGACTATCTCGTCGAAACCGACGAAGCACCCGATTTCAGCGTTTGTGCCGATGAAGAGGAGATTGCCGAAATTCACGCAAGCACCGAGAACTGTTCTTTGGGATATGCTGAATTTCACGCCATCTTCCGTCACGTCGTGGACGGGGCGGCAGAGCGCGGCGTGACCCTTTTCCATGCCGCGGTGGTAGAGGTGGACGGCTGTGCTTATGCCTTTTCCGCACCGAGCGGTACGGGCAAGAGTACCCACATTCGTTTGTGGAGAAAGTGCTTCGGCAAGCGCGTGGATATCATCAACGGCGACAAGCCCTTCGTGCGCTTGAAGGATGACGTCTTGACGGTTTACGGCAGTCCCTTCTGCGGCAAAGAGGGCTGGCAGAGAAATGCAAGTGCTCCCTTAAAGGGGGTTTGCTTCCTGTCCCGTGCGGAAGAAAACAGCATTACCCGTATTACCGACGAAAAAGAAGCGATGATGCGTATTTTTACTCAGGTTTTGAAAACGCCCACCGAAAAGGGCATTGTTGAAACGCTCCGCTTCGCCGATGCGTTGATTAAAAATGTACCGATCTATGCGCTTGAATGCAACATTTCCCCCGAGGCGGCGGCGCTTTCCTTCCGTACTATGACAGGACTTGATCTATCCTTGAATTGAAAAGAATGAGGTAACATGATGAAATTAAAAAACGGTTATATTCTTCGTGAAGTAGCGGGAAGCACTGTGGTTGTTCCGCTCGACCCGAACAGCACCTTTGGAAGCATGCTCCGCCTCAACGGTACGGGCAAATTTCTTTGGGAAAAGCTTGCCGCAGACGTGTCGCGCGACGCGCTTGTTGCCGCTTTGGTGGAGGAGTATGAGATCGACGCGCAAACGGCAGGTCGCGATACCGACGCCTTTTTGAATTCGCTTCGCGGCTACGGTGCATTGGAAGAATAATATAAGCTAAAATAGAAGCGGTGCACGCGCCCTTTTGGGGAAACGCGTGCACCGCTTTTTTATTGCTTTAGTTCAAGGGGAGATCGTGTGCCCAATTCAGATCCGGCATTGCAGGGTCGCTACCGTCATCGGGGGGAAGCAGAGCACCGTCGTTGCCGTTTCCTCCGACAAACGGAGGATCGTCGGTGTTATCGTCCGGCGCACATGCTACGAGCAGAGAGAGCATCAAAAGCAGTGCGAGGACAAGGACGAGCAATTTTTTCATAAGCACCTCGTAAATAATGCTCGTCCTTGT